>NZ_JBBAXE010000002.1:0-314724 GCF_059800965.1 Acinetobacter sp. LT1 | reverse complement strand
CAGAATAGGTGAAACAGTATGTTTTTATATATTTAATCGGTTTTTTAGATTTAATTATTATTTACTTCAAATCAAAAAAAAGCCAACCTGAACTCATCCAGCGCAGGTCGGCAAACTGGTTAAACTAGAGTAAGACCACACCAAATACAGCCCCAGCAATCAAGACATGTAAAGGATGAACCTTTTTAATTAAAGATAATAAAGTTGCAATGACTACCATAATAATGAGTAAAGTATTTATGGCAGCTGCCTCAGAAATAATCCACGCACTGGCAAGTACAGTTCCCACAGTGACTGGTTGTAAAGCAAGCTGTAAAACACGGCGCCATTTCTTATCTTTAAAATTTGACCAGCCTCTCATCACAAATACAGTAATAAGAGACGAAGGTAAAAATTTAGCAGTAGACGTTACAAGTAGACCTGACAACCCTGCTACATGCCATCCCACTAACGGCACAATCATCATGTTCGGACCAGGTGCAGCTTGAGCCATGGCGAACAATGCGCTGAATTCTTGTGCCGTCATCCAGTGGTGAATATCAACTACTTGGCGTTGCATTTCAGGCAAAATTGTATTGCCGCCACCAAATGCAATAAGAGACAATTGAGTAAAAATAATCGCTAAAGTAAGTAGAACTGCACCCATTACACACGTCTCCAAATAATAGCTGAATAAAATGCCAACAAAATCAGCATGGTCACAAGTAATGGAACTTTCAGAAAAGCAATACTGATAATTGCAGCGAGAACTACGCAAATCGCTAATGGATTACGTAATAATGGCTTAAGCATTTTCAGACCTGTTGCAACCAGAAGTCCAGCCGCCGCCGCCGCTAAACCTTCGAAAAGATGCTTAACCATTAAATTATCTTGGAACTGCTCATAGACATAATGTAAAAGTACAACAATTATCGTAGGTGCAAGGATCAAGCCAATCAGTGAACTCACTGCCCCACGAACACCGCGGAACTCCATGCCAATCGCAACCGATAAATTAATGATATTGCCACCCGGTAAAAATTGACACAGGCCAAGTAACTCAGTGAATTTTTCAGGGCTTAACCACTGTCTCTGCTCTACAATAACTTTACGGGCTAAAGGCAGCACGCCACCGAATCCAATTAAACCTAATGTTAAAAAACCTAAAAATAACTCTGTGCAGGTCGGGACACTCTCCTTTTGCACGGCAATCTCAACATGGTTCATTTTCGTTACTTTTCACTTTATCTGACCAAGATAGAATGATACTTTTGTGATATATCTACAAATGCTTTTATTTTCATTAACCATACCATAAAGGTATTCCTATGCTCGATTTACATAAACTCCATGCCTTTGTTGTGGTAATTGAAGAAAGGAATATTACGCATGCCGCAAACCGATTGTTTATTCAACAACCGCCTCTAACGCGTTTACTTAAAAAACTCGAAGAAGAACTTGGTACACAATTACTTATTCGCCAGCCTCGAGGAATTGAACCAACTGAGGCTGGTTTAGCCTTATTTAAAGAAGCACAACTTTTATTAGAACATGCCAGACATATTCCAAAATTAGTCCAAGATGTTAGCCAAGGTAAAACTGGACAACTCAATATTGGTTTTACAAGTTCCGCAGGTTTACACCCGCTTATTTCACTCGTATTGCGGTCATATCGAGAAATATATCCAAAAGTACAAACCAAACTTGAAGAAGCAGGCAGCCAAAAACAGTTAGATCGACTAATCTCAGAGAAACTTGATATCGCTTTTTTAAGAGCACCAATCAGCCGTGATATCGGATTAAAACATCACCATATATTAGATGAGCCAATGATGGTGGCATTGCCTATAGGCCATTCACTTACACAAAAAGAAAAAATTAGTTCAAATGACTTATCAAATGAAAATTTTGTTTTATACCGTCGTTCTTCAGGACAAGGTTTATATGACAATATTTTATATAGTTGCTACCAAGCAGGTTTTAGTCCACGCATTATTCAAGAAGCGCCTCGACCTACCGCTACATTAAATTTAGTCGCTGCTGGAATTGGTATAACGATTGTGCCGGCCTCAATGCATAATTTTTGGGAACATGAAATTGTATATCGCGAGTTTGATGATTCAATAAAACTAAACGCGCCTATTTACCTGATTACACGAGAAAATGAGAGTTCAGCCAAAGTTTCAAACTTTATTGAACTATTGCAAAAACTTTTGCCCACAATGGCCTGAATGTAAAAGCTAAACAATAAAAAGTGCCCCGAGTGGAGCACTTTTTTATGAAACTGTTTATTTTTGATTTACTCGTTTTGACAGCTCTTCTGCTGATTCTTTGCGCTCAGAATAGCGATCTGTCAAATACTGTTTTTGCCCACGTGTTAATAAAGTGAACTTATACAATTCTTCCATAACATCAACGATTCGGTCATAGTAAGAGGATGGTTTCATACTGCCATCTTCTTCAAACTCTAAAAAAGCTTTAGCAACCGAAGACTGATTTGGGATGGTAATCATGCGCATCCAACGCCCTAAAATACGCATTTGATTGACCGCATTAAATGACTGCGAACCACCACTAACTTGCATGACTGCTAAGGTTTTACCTTGAGTTGCACGGATTGCTCCGGCTGCCAAAGGAATCCAGTCAATCTGGGCTTTTAAAATTGAACTCATCGCACCATGACGTTCAGGTGAGCACCACACCATACCTTCTGCCCAAGCTAAAAGCTCATGCAACTCTTGCACTTTCGGATGATCAGTTCCTGCATCCTCAGGTAAAGGTAAACCTTTAGGATGAAAGATTTTGACTTCAGCACCTAAGTATTCAAGGATTCGACCAGCAGTCAGCACAGCAAAACGACTATAAGAACGTTCACGATTAGAACCATATAGCAATAAAATGCGAGGTGGATGCTCAAGCTGCTGTGCTTGCACTTGCTCATATGTAGGCTTATAAAGAAGATCTAATGCTACATTTGATAAATCATTATTAAGACTGTTCATCTGAGAAATACTTTTTCTTTAACCAAAGAGAAACGGTAACGAGTGAAATTAAAACAGGGACTTCAACCAATGGTCCAATCACTGTGGTAAATGCCACAGGTGATGCCAAACCAAATGTTGCAATGGCAACCGCTAAAGCTAACTCAAAATTGTTACCAGCCGCAGTAAACGAAATAGCAGTGGTACGTGGATAGTTATTCCCCATACTTTTACTCATAAAGAAGCTAATGAAGAACATCACCACAAAGTAAATCGTGAGTGGAATCGCAATACGTAATACATCTAAAGGTAAGCTCACTACATCACCACCTTTTAGGCTAAACATCGCCACGATGGTAAAAAGTAAAGCAATTAAACTAATTGGACTAATTTTTGGTAAAAATTTAGTTTGATACCATTCCAAACCTTTCGACTTGACTAAAATCAAACGCGTCAAGAACCCCATCAAAAATGGAATACCCAAGTATACCAAAACCGCATGTGTAATAGTCCAGAAATTCACAACAATGACTTGCCCTGCCACACCAAAATAAGGCGGCAAAAAGGTTAAGAACAACCATGCATAGGTACTGAAAAATAAGATTTGGAAAATACTGTTAAATGCAACCAACGCTGCAACATATTGGTTATCACCACAAGCCAGCCCATTCCACACCAAAACCATTGCAATACAACGTGCCAAACCAATCAAAATAAGACCAGTCATGTATTCCGGATAGCTATGCAAGAAAACTATCGCAAGTACGAACATTAAAACCGGTGCAATCAACCAGTTTTGTACTAACGATAAAGTTAAGGTCTTCTTATCTTTAAATACTTCTGGTAACGCAGCGTAGTCAACCTTAGCTAAAGGTGGATACATCATCAAGATTAAGCCGATTGCGATTGGAATATTGACGTTATCTACACTCATTCTGTTCAAAGAAACCGAGGCTTGAGGAAAGAACACCCCAATTGCCAAACCTAAAGCCATGGCTATAAAAATCCATAGCGTCAGGTTACGGTCTAAAAAAGAAAGCTTTTGCTTAGTCATCTCGGCTCTCTCACTCAATATGAGAGATTTTATTAATCTCAGCAATCAAATGTGAACGGCTTAAGTTCGCAACATCAAGTGCAAACAATGCATCTAAACGACGGTTGATATGATCTACAGTCTCTTGGAATGCTTTAAGCTTTTCTTCTTTCGGCAAGTCTAAGTGAGATGGGTCACTTAAACCCCAATGTGCTTTGATTGCGCCACCTAAATAAAGTGGGCATGCTTCTTGTGCAGCAGAATCACAGACTGTAATCACAACATCTGGTTGATACTGCTCGCAGTCATCAATAGTTTTACTCCATAGCCCATCTGTTGAAAGACCTAAGTTTTCAAGTGTTTCAATGGTTAATGGATGTACCTGTCCTGATGGTTTACTGCCAGCGCTATAAGCTTTCCAACCTTCTGGTGCACGACTATTAAATAAAACTTCTGACAAAATGCTACGGCAACTGTTTCCAGTGCATAAAAATAAAAATTTCATGGTGTTACTCACAATAGGTAGAAATAGAAGAAAACTGTGAAGATGATTGATTCACTAAACTTTCATCTTGGTTTGCTATAGTTTTCAAAACCTCAACAGCCCAATTGGGTAAATCTGGATTGACGCTGTAATACACCCATTGCCCCTGTCGTGCATCAAGTAAAATGCCATGAGTTCGTAACAAAGCTAAGTGCCTAGAGATTTTCGGTTGACTCAACTCAAGCTGTTCAGTTAACTCACAGACACAAATATTTTGTTTATTTAGAACTAATTTAAGAATATTTAACCGAGTTTGGTCAGATAGACATTTAAAGAAATCGACTTGGTTGATCATATCTTCAACAGAATATATTCGTTATTGCAAATATACGGATATCCATATATAAATGCAATATCTTAATTTGACAATAAATTTACCATGACTGAGCTAGTGAAGATTTACCATAACCCTGCTTGCGGAACCTCACGTAATACCTTGGCGCTTATTCGTCATGCAGGAATTGAACCTATCGTTATTGAATATTTGCAAACACCACCAAGTAAAGATGAATTGATTCAACTCATTAAGGATTCAGGCTTAACTGTACGGGAAGCAATTCGTAAAAATGTTGATCCCTATAAAGATTTAGATTTGGAACAAGACCATTGGACCGATGAACAGTTAATTGATTTTATGGTTCAGTACCCAATTTTAATCAATCGTCCATTTGTGGTTACACCAAAAGGCACGCGACTTTGCCGCCCTTCCGAGATTGTCCTTGATATTTTAGATGTAGAAAACTTAGGCTATTTCACAAAAGAAGATGGCGAAGTGATCATTGATGAACAAGGTCGTCGTATAAAGTAATTGAAGGTATTTATTAATATAAAAAGCTAAATGGCATGGCACCATTTAGCTTTTTTGAATGAAACGGATTAAAAATAGGATTTAATAAAAGGAAGCAGTTGCTCTCCTATTACCATGCCTAATAAACCGACTAATGCAACAAGAGGTGGAGCTGGTGACTTAACATTTAAAACATAATATAAGACACCAACAAGCAACCCTACAGCCAAAGATAACAAGTACATTTTCATCGTACATACCTTAGAGAATCAAGCCATTTAATCAGCAGGTTCCCATACTGTTTTATTTAAAATGCAAAACACGAGCACCCAAGTGCGCCCCAGAAAGATTTTTTGTCCTTATCATTTACAGGAACATCAAGCATCCAAGCATGGCTATGCCCATGCATACCACAACTGCTAGCACATGCACACAAAGCACTTTGTGACTGTAATGATTGATTAGAAGGAGCATTACGGTTTTCAGATAAACGCCACTGACCACCGAAGCGCTTTACTGGTGACCATGTTGGTGAAGCTGGTGGTAACGGCGGATCGTCGTGCTTAAACTCTGCCCCGGCATAGACCACTTTGCCACCTAAGACAGTAAGTACAGACTCAATCCACTGGATATCCTCAGCTTCTACTTTAAAGTAGTCATCAGATAATACGACCAAATCAGCAAGCTCTCCTGCTGTTAGTGAATCTTTAACATCTTTTTCGCCAGAGAACCAAGCCGAACCTTTAGTCCAGAGTTTGAGTGCTGTCTGACGGTCTAATAGATTTTTTTCATCATAGAGTGGTAAACCACCGACTGTTTTACCAGTACTTAGCCAATACAAACACACCCAAGGGTTATAAGAGGCAACACGAGTCGCATCTGTCCCCGCACCAACAGGAACACCAAGTTCTAACATTTTCTTAACTGGTGGCGTTGCCTGAGCAGCCTCGGCACCATAGCGTTTTACGAAAATCTCACCTTGGTAGGCCATACGGTGTTGAATGGCGATACCACCACCCAACGCACCAATACGTTCAATATTACGCTCAGATACAGTTTCGGCATGGTCAATAATAAATCGAGTTGCAAATGGCTGTTTTGAATTTACTTTCTCAAATACATTCAGCAAACGATTAATACTTTCATCATAGGTTGCATGAATACGGAATGGCCATTTCTTTTCAGCCAAGTGCTCTACAATAGCTTCTAGTTCACCTTCCATTTTTTCTGGTAAATCTGGACGTGGTTCATAGAAATCTTCAAAGTCACCCGCTGACCAAGTCAGGTTCTCACCTGCTCCATTCATTCTAAACAGCTCATCACCATCACCTGGAAATGTCATTTCTGTCCAACGGCGATAGTCATCAAGCTCTTGGCCTGCCTTTTGAGCAAATAGGTTGTAAGCGATTCGCACCGTCATTTGATTTTGATCGTGTAATTGCTTAATCACATCATAATCTTCAGGATAGTTTTGACCACCACCGCCTGCATCAATTGATGAAGTAATGCCTAATCGGTTCAGTTCACGCATGAAATGACGAGTTGAATTGACTTGATCTTCAACTGGCAATTTTGGTGCTTTCCCTAAGGTCGAATATAAAATCATAGCCGATGGCGTAGCGAGCAGCAGACCAGTTGGCTCACCCTTTTCATCTCTTACAATCTTGCCACCCGGTGGATCTGGTGTGTCTTTGTTAAAGCCTAATACATCAAGGGCAGCTCGGTTCAACAAGGCACTGGCATATAGATGTAAAACGAATACTGGAGTATCTGGTGCAGCTTTATTAATTTCTTCTAAAGTCGGTAAACGCTTTTCGGCAAACTGGAACTCAGTCCAACCACCTACGACACGAACCCATTGTGGAGCTGGCGTATTATCTGCTTGCTCTTTAAGTAAGCGTAACGCATCGGCAACGGATGGCACACCTTCCCAGCGCAGCTCCATATTGTAATTTAGGCCACCACGAATAATATGCAAATGACTGTCGTTTAGACCTGGTATAACGCGACGGCCATTTAAATCTACAACTTTGCTTGTTGGAGTTGCGAGTTTCATTACCTCATCATTTGTACCCGTGCGTAATACTTTACCGTCTGCAATCGCAATTGCTTGTACTTCGGGGTTCTGAGGATCTAGTGTTGTGATTTTACCGTTTATGAGTATGAGGTTTATTTCGGTCATTCTGAACTCCATTCTTGTGAATTATCGTTCTAAAAAATAAAGGCATATCTGTATTAATATCACTTAAATATTGAATACTAGACATGCCTTTACCTAAATCAGTACTGTTTTATTTTGCAGGAACTGGTGCAAGTACTTCATGTTTTGATGTTGTACGCTCAGGTGCCTTATGTACCATCGTATAAGCATAATCCACACCCATACCGTAAGCACCAGAGTGTTCACGGACAATTGCCATAACTGCATCATACGTATCACGATGTGCCCAATCACGTTGCCATTCAAGTAATACTTGTTGCCAAGTTACTGGAACAACACCCGCTTGAATCATGCGTTGCATGGCATAGTCATGAGCCTCTTTCGATGTACCACCTGAAGCATCCGCGACCATATAAATCTCATAATCCCCTTCAAGCATCGCACCAAAAGCAAAGGTGTTGTTGCACACTTCAGTCCATAAGCCTGAAACAATCACTTTTTTACGATTATTTTTTGCAAGCGAATCACGTACTTTTTGGTCGTCCCATGAGTTCATAGAAGTACGTTCTAGTAATGGAGCATCTGGAAATACATCTAAAAGTTCTGGATAGGTATGACCAGAGAAGCTTTCAGTTTCAACCGTTGTAATGGTGACAGGAATATTGAATGTTTTAGCTGCTTTTGCTAATCCTACAGTATTATTCTTTAATACTTGGCGATCTATTGACTGTACCCCAAAAGCCATTTGTGGCTGATGATCAATAAAAATAACCTGACAATTTGTTGGTGAAAGTTGTTCTAAAAGTGACTTATTCATGGGTAAACTCCATTATTCCTTATGAGTAATGCATTAAAATTGCTTACTGGTCATTATCAAAACAGATAAAAATGTAAAAGCATAGACAGCAAATCAGCACGAATCTGTATGCTGTACGAATACAATAAAATCACTGATTGCTTTTTAATTTTTATAGTTTAATCATTGATATATATTTTTTTAACTTTTGCTTATCCATGGATCGATTAGACTGTATTTCCACTTTTGTAAGTGTCGTAGAACATGGGAATTTTAGTAGCGCAGCCAGAGCACTCGACATCTCTCGTGACTTAGTGGCCAAACGTGTTTGCTACCTCGAAAATGACCTAAAAACTACACTGCTAACCCGAACCACAAGACAGATGAACCTCACCTCTTGTGGAGAAAAGTTTTATCAGCATAGCAAAGTCATTTTAAGTGAGTTTGAATGGGCTGCCTACGAAATTAGCTATAACCAACAGTACCCGGAAGGTGAACTCAAGCTCAATACGCCAATGTCTTTTAGCAACATTTTTCTTCAACATATCATTTCGGACTTTATAGAGAAATATCCCAGCATCAAAATTGATTTATTCATGACTGATCAGCTATTAGACATGAATAATAATAAATTTGATTTAACAATTCGTGTAGATGGCTCTCCTCCAAATTTGGCAAATAGTAAAATATTAAATACCTATCAACGATATTTGTATGCAACACCTGAGTATTTTAATCAGCATGGATTGCCAGATTCATTAGAAGAACTTAAAGAACATAAGTTTCTAATTTACTATCAGGATAGTCGACATAAGAAGTTGATCTTCCAAAAAGATCAAAAAGAAGTGTCCTTTAATTGCTTCCCTGTGATGACCTGTAATAATGGTGAATTATTATTAGATATGTGTTTGAAAGACCACGGCATTGTTTTTCTTCCAGAGTTTATTGCGGAGCCTTACTACAAAGAAGGTAAATTACAGAAATGTTTGGAAGACTACACCAGTCAGCCGCTTCACCTATATGTCACATGGCCAAACCGTAAGATTTTATCGAAGAAAGTAAAATTATTTATTGATTTTCTAACACGTCAAATCGTTCCCATAAAATAACTAATCTGGGCCTTTTCCAGAAGAATTGGCCCCATTATTTTTTAGTTAGTTTAAATGGATTCAATCTTCTTATTTTTAAATAAATTTAATAAATTTTGTTCTGCTGACGCTGTGCTGTCTTCTTCAATAAATGTCGTCGCGTAGTGTTCTAAATGCTCTTCCATCAATTGAGTTGCTCGTTTTTCATCGCCTTGTTCAATCGCATCTAAAATTGCACGGTGTTCATCTGCCGAACAATTATTATGTTTTGGAATTTCATATAAGCCAATTAATAATGAAGTCCTTGCAATAAGCGTCTGCAAATAACTGGTCATAATCGTATTTTGATTTGCTTCAATCAGCTTTAAATGAAATTGCCCCGATAGCTTAATCCACTCGGCCCAATTGCCAGCTAAACGCTCATGAGACTCTTGATCTACTAAGCCTCGAAGCTCACTAAAATCTAAGTTATGTGACTTTTGAGCTAACTTTTTTACAGTGGCGATTTCAAGCATGCTGCGTGCTTCAAAGACCTCTTTTGTCTCATGAGCGCTATGTTTTGCGATGAGTGCTCCACGATTGGGCTGAATTTCGATAACCTTATCATGTGCAAGTTTGACGAAAACACGTCTTAGCACTCCTCGCGTTACACCGAAAGCTTCACATAAAGGTGCTTCAATTAAACGTGCGCCAGGGGCAAGTTGCCTATTTAAAATAGCATCTACAATAGCGTTATATATATGGTCATCAATTTCATCATTGCTCATTTCTAAGGCTTTTTTTGGTGCATTTGATGGCATTGATTTCTCCATTTTTATTAACGCCTCCTCTTTTTAAAACTTTATCTAATAACTGTAGTGTAAGTTTAACTTAAGCGTTTTGGAATATTGCTCTCATTTCCAAAACACTAATGTTGAGCTAAACAATTCAATATTAGACTTCTAAATATCCACTTATACACCTAACTTTACTTACTTTTTATAAAAAATTAAGCACTTCTCATTTTATAAATTTGTCTCTTCATATCCAAAATTCATACCAGTTTAAATAACTCATAAGCGCTACTTCTTAAATTTGGCATAACTTTTGCTCAATTAAAATTGTGCACAATACAAATATCACATTGTGCACAATTTTAATTTCATTCTTTTAGCCAGAATTTCAAGCTGCTGAAGAACGTGCCAGCCCAACATAAGGGAAGTGAGTGTTCAAGATGAATAATACCGAAGCAATAATTAAATCTTCTTATGATGCAAAGCTAACAAATCAAGACCTAGCTCCTTTAAAAAAGCAAACTTGGGGCGCTTATAATATTTTTGCCTTTTGGATGTCTGATGTTCATAGTGTCGGTGGCTATGTCATGGCTGGGAGCCTTTTTGCACTTGGGCTAAATAGCTGGCAGGTACTTTTATCTTTACTCATCGGCATTGCTATAGTTCAGTTTTTTACAAATCTGATTGCCAAGTCTAGCCAACAAACAGGCACGCCCTATCCTGTTATTTGTCGTGCCACTTTCGGTGTGCTTGGTGCAAATATTCCTGCTGTTATTCGGGGTCTTATCGCTGTTGCATGGTATGGCATTCAAACCTATTTGGCCTCAAGTGCATTCTTATTAGTCATTTTAAAGTTCTTTCCAGACTGGTCAGTCTATGCTGATGTTTCAACTTACGGCTTTCTTGGGCTTTCCTATTTAGGCTGGGTTAGCTTCATGCTGCTTTGGTTACTGCAAGCGATTGTTTTTTGGTCTGGCATGGACAGCATACGTAAATTTATTGACTGGGCAGGTCCAGCTGTCTATGTTGTGATGTTTGCGATGGCAGTATGGCTCATCTGGAAAGCTGGCTGGCAGAATATTGATTTAAACCTAAGCGGTGTTCAATACGACGGTTTTGCGGTTGTACCAGTCATGATTGGTGCTATTGCGCTTGTTGTTTCATATTTTTCTGGACCAATGCTGAACTTTGGTGACTTTTCTCGTTATGGCAAAAGTTTTAATACCATAAAAATGGGAAACTTTCTTGGACTACCGATTAATTTCTTAGGCTTTTCTTTACTTACTGTGGTGTGTATTGCGGCAACGCTTCCAGTCTACGGCAAACTCATTACAGACCCTGTCGAGATGGTTGGAAAACTTGATAATACATTTGTGGTTATTTTAGGCAGTTTAACCTTAATGATTGCCACCATTGGGATTAATATTGTCGCTAACTTTGTATCACCTGCCTTTGATTTTTCCAACGTTTCACCGAGCAAAATTAGCTGGCGCATGGGTGGAATGATTGCAGCAGTAGGTTCAATTTTCATTACCCCATGGAATTTGTTTAATAACCCTCAAGTGATCCATTACACCATTGATATTTTAGGTGCATTTATCGGTCCGCTTTTTGGCGTATTGATAGCCGATTTTTACCTCGTTAAAAAACAAAAAATCGAAGTAGATGATTTATATACCTTAGATACCAAAGGTTTGTATTGGTACAAAAATGGTTATAACCACTCTGCCTTTTATGCCTTAATTCCAGCTTCATTAATTCCTATTCTATGTGTGCTTTTACCACAACTATCAGGGCTAGCTAATTTCACATGGTTTATTGGGATGGGATTCGGTTTTGTCATTTACCGATTTCTTAATCAACCGCTTGCCCATGCTAAATCGGCAATGACGAAGGCAAAAGTACAATGAAAATTAAAATTATTAATCCCAATACTACTCAAAACATGACTAACAAAATTGCAACATCAGCAAAGATAGTCGCAGGTTCTGATACTCAAATTATTGCAGTGAGTCCTCAAATGGGCCCTGCAACAATTGAAAGTTATTATGATGAAGCTCTAAGTGCAGTAGGTGTGCTGGAGGAAATTCGCCAAGGTGAATTTCTAGGTGTAGATGCTTATGTTATTGCCTGTTTTGGTGACCCTGCGCTTTATGCTGCCCGTGAAATGACTTCAGCACCTGTGATTGGGATTGCCGAAGCAGCTATGCGAACTGCAAGTTATGTAAGTACTGGTTTTAGTGTGGTCACAACCTTACAACGCACAGTGAATATGAGCTGGCATCTAGCTCATCGCTATGGCGCTCAACCCTTCTGTAAAAATGTTCGAGCTTGTGACATTGCAGTTGAAGAGTTAGAGCTTCCTGACTCAAATGCCTATCGAACCATACGAGATGAATGCAAAAAAGCACTCGCTGAAGACAAAAGCGATGCGATTGTTTTGGGCTGTGCAGGTATGAGTGATTTATGCCTAAAACTACAAAACGAGTTAGGAGTGATTGTTATTGACGGCGTTGCAGCAGCAATTAAACAAGCTGAAATGTTAGTTCAGTTAAATTTAAAAACCAGCAAAGTTGGTGATTGGGCCTCACCTCCTATAAAGAACTACACAGGCCTATTGTCAGGATTTGGAATGCGCTAAAGAGTTAATATTTCAATTCCAGCTCAAAACTCAGAGTTGGAATTGAAACAAAGAATAATTAAAGGAATTAAGCCTCTGCTAACTCTGGCTGTTGTTCTTCTTTATAAAATGGCACATCACCGTTAATAGTTGCACGGTGCATGATGCGATGAGCATCGCCATAATCAAATAATGCTTTATGTTGTGTGCAACGGTTATCCCAAATCGCGATATCACCATCTTGCCACTTCCAACGCAAATGAAATTGCTCTTGGGTCGCATGTTCAAACAAGAAATCAAGTAATTGCTCACTTTCTTGTTCAGGTAACTCATTAATGCGAGTGGTAAAGCCCTCACTTACAAACAACAAAGGCTCACCTGTAACTGGATGGGTACGCACCACTGGGTGAACCACTGGTGGGTTACGCTTAAATGTTTGCAAAAGCTTTTCACGTTCTTCTTCATTATGGGCAAAACGTTCAAGCGGAAAAGACTTACGTATATCGTGCGTTGCAGTTAAGCCACGCAATTTTTGCTGCAACTCAAGCGGAAGCCCTTTAAAAGCTGCTGTGTTGCTCGACCACAACGTGTCACCGCCTACAGGTGGAATTTTTATAGCTTGCAACACACAACCTAAAGGTGGAGTTTTACTAAAAGTCACATCTGTGTGCCAAAGTTCATTGTCACGCAAATCTTGTTTCCAACTGTCGAGCACCATCACCTCCGGTACATCTTCAATTGAAGGATAAATCGGGTGCACATGTAAGCTGCCAAAACTACGGGCCAAGTCTGCTTGTGCTTGCGGTGCTAATTGTTGCTTTCGAAAAAAAATGACCTGATGATCAAGCAAAGCCTGCTGGATTTGTTGCGTTGTCTGTTCATTTAACGCATTCAAATCAATATTGTGAATAATTGCGCCAATGGTAGGCTTGATCACTTCTATATTTAAGTTTGCTACTACTGTATTCATCTTCTTTACTACAACTGCTGACCATACCAAGGAGAAAACTGTTTTTGTAACCAACGTAAAAACAGCTCAAAACTAACTGCGACAATCGCAATCACAATAATGCCCAGAATCACCGTATCGGTAATTAAGAACTGTGCTGCCGATTGCACCATAAAACCAATACCACGGTCCGCTGCAACCAACTCTGCTGCAACTAATGTTGACCAGCCCACCCCAAGACCAATACGAATACCGGTAATAATATGAGGTAAAGCGGTTGGTAAAATGACATGCCAAAAGACTTGTGACTGACTTGCCCCTAGCGACAATGCCGCACGTTCACGATTAAGTTGATGGCTTAACACGCCATGCGCACTACTAATAATGACAGGCGCCAAAATCGAGAAGAAAATCAAAAGTACTTTTGTAGTTTCGCCAATACCAAACCAAATCACGAGTAAGGGTAAATAAGCTAACGGTGGAATTGGACGCAATAATTCAACCAAAGGATCTAGAACAGCGCGAACCCATTTGTTCAGCCCCATCCACAAACCCAGCGGAACACCAATCACTACAGCAGCAATCAGAGCTAAAAATACACGAGAGATACTGGCTGCCAAGTGTTGCCACAAAGTAGCCTTCATAAAGCCTTCTTGGCTAACCGATATAAATTTTTGCCAGACTGCCTGTGGACTCGGTAAAAACAGTTCAGGTACAACATGCAAAGCAGTAATGAGGAACCAGAGTGCAACTACACTTCCCACACTGATTATGCTGACCGCCAAAGTTCGATGCTTCTCAAAAAATGACGATAGAAATGAAGCATTTTCTGTTTGCACATTTAACTCAGGTTTAAGCTCTGCTTTGTCATATTCGTAGACGTTATCTTTAGTGTTCATGTAGGTAACGCCTCCTTACCGCTTTGTTTTTGTGCTCTTAAACTTTCAAATAACTGCTCTCTGAGCTGAATAAATTGAGGGTCCGATTTAATCGAACGAATAGATTCGCCTTGACGATATCGATTAGCAAAATCGAGATGTAGAGTTTCTACAATTTTGCCCGGGTGCGCTGTCATCAATACCAGCTGATTGCTGAGCAATAATGCTTCTTCAATGTCATGAGTAATCAAAAAGAAGCTTTTATTTTGTTGAATCCATAAATCGAGCACTAACTGCTGCATGTTTTCACGCGTAAAAGCATCTAATGCGGCAAAAGGTTCATCTAATAAAATAAACGGCGCATGACTGATCAAAGCTCTGGCAATACCAACACGTTGTTTCATACCGCCAGAAAGTTCCCAAATATTGGCTTTTTCAACGTGACTTAAACCCACAATTTTTAAAATTGCACTCACTTGTTTCTCAATCTCTGCACGCTTTAAACCTTTTAATTGCAAAGCGAAGCCAACATTATCTGCAACATTCAACCAAGGAAGTAAGGCATGATCCTGAAACACCACAGCGCGGGTTACATCTGGACCAGTTACGACCTCATGATTTACAAGTACATCACCTGAACTTGGCTTTTGAAACCCTGCCAAGATATTAAGCAAAGTTGTTTTACCGCAACCTGACTCGCCCAAAATCACGATTAAAGAACCTTCTTCAATCGTTAGGTTAATGTCTTGTAAAACTGGCTTTTGCTGTTTAGGAAAAGTCAGATGAATATGTTTGGCTTCTAGTACACTCATGACAACTCCTTAAGGCTGCAAAAATGAAGAGTTCACATTGCCTTTATAATCGGCTTTCAGTTGATCGACCTTGCCCTGACCTTTTAAGAACTTCGCTGTATCAAAAATATTTTGCGCGAATTCACCATCTAACGTTTGTTTTTGCTGAGCGTGGTCAAGGTAAATATTTCCACTTAATAAAAGCGGGATATCTTTTGGATCAGAACCTGTGAGCTGCGCAATTTTTTGCACGTTATCGGCATCTTTAACGTAAGCGGCTGGATCTTGATTATATTTTTCAAGCTGCTCAAGCGTGGTTTGGACAAAAGCTTTTAAAAAATCAGGATTTTTCTCTGCAAAGTCTTTACGTACAACCCATAAGTCATAAGTTGGAGCGCCCCATTCACCCACTTGTTTCGAGTCGGTTAAAACCGTACCAGATGCTTTGGCTTTACTTAAAGCAGGTTCCCAAACATAAGCAGCATCAATATCACCACGTTCCCAAGCAGCTGAAATTTCAGGTGGACGCAAGTTAATAATTTTTACTTTGTCTTCTGGAATGTTCCAATGTTTAAGTGCAGACAAAAGGCTGTAATGGGTTGTTGAAACAAACGGTACAGCAATGGTTTTGCCAATTAAATCTTGAGGAGTTTTAATGCCTGATTTATTACTTATTACTAATGCTTCAGATGCGCCAAGTTTTGATGTAATTAAGAATACTTCAATCGGTAAATCACGGCTTGCCGCAGCAGCAAGTGGGCTTGAACCAATATTGCCAAGTACGACATCACCTGAAGCAAGTGCGTTTACAACATCTGAACCCGCATCAAATTTTTTCCATTGAATGGTTCGTTGACTATGTTTTTCATATTCCCCATTCGCCTGCGCCACTTTGCTTGGGTCAACCCCAGTTTGATAAGCAATCACAACAGGTTTGTTGTCACGAACTGAAGCACTTGTATTATTGTCTTTTTTATTTTGCCATACGATAAATGCAACAATTGCGACTACTACAATTGCCGTGATAATCAACGGTTTGGTCTTCGTGCTCATAATTTCATGATCTTTCAATAATATAAGCCCATGGTATGCAGCCGGCTTTATAATGAAAAATAAAAAAATATGAGTTGCTTATCTAATTTTTATAAATAACTTTTCCTTATAAGTTTTTATCTTTTGGTAAAGAGCAAGTTCTAAGTAAACTTACAGATTAAAATAAAAATTAAAATACTTATATATCAATAACTAAAAACGATATTCACAAAAGATAAGATGTGAAAAGGCTGACACACATCTTCTAAGTATTTTATCCTACTCATTTCATCATTTTTATTTTTGCTTATCGCATCCAGGGTTTTGCATCTCATTAATTTTCATTCTTTTATATAAAGTACAGATTTTATTATCTTTTTATCTTGAATCTTCTGCAAATATTAAGATTTGGACAAATCTTTTTCTGGTTTATACATGAGGCAAATTTAATTTTTATTTTTAAGAGGAGAAAAATTCTTTTGTTTAAACATTCTCAAATTTTGACAAAAACATTAATTACAACGTCTTTGCTTACATTCAGCCTCTCAAGTCATGCAGCCCTTACCTTTGGCAATGCTGAAGAAGGTCAACTTAAAGTAAGCGGTACTGTTCGAGCTAAATATGTTTATGATTTTGACTCAGATCCCACTACCAGTAAATTTTCTTTTAATGATGCGGTCTTATGGCTGGACTACAACTCTCCGAAATGGATAGGCCGCCTAGATTATCGGGTTTATGAATATTACGGGCGTTTAGGCGATGCCAATTGGCTCACCGATGCGTGGTTGGGTTATAAAATTAATGACAACAGTAAAATTATTGCAGGCTTAAACCCAGTTCCTTTTGGCTTGGGTCGCTTTTGGGGAAATACTTATTATTTAGGCATTGCCAATAGTGCAGGTTGGGAAGATGTACACAACCTTGGGGTGAAATATGATTTCAATGATGGAATCAATGAAGCACAACTCGCCTTTTATCCTACCGATGGTGGCACCTATAGAGGTAAAAGCAAAGACTCGAGTCGATTTAGTATAAACCCTGTCAATGCGGACGACTCAGTACCACAAGGCACCAATACCCAAGAAAAGAACTCAATTGTTGTTCGCGGTGCTCATACCTTTAAAAATGTCTTAGGCCAAGAAAATTTCTCTACGCAATTGGGCGCCTCTGCATGGTACTCCACCATTGAAAATAAACGCTCAGGCGAAGATGGAGATCGCCAAGTCTATTCGGTTTTTAGCAATACCAATTATAATCAATGGAATTTACAGCTTTTGGCTGGTTATCAAGACATTGATAATGCCGACACTGAATATAAAGATCATCTGACTTTGGGCGGTTTCGATTATTCATTTAACTCCGCAACCAAAGGTCAGATTTACTCAGCCGAGCTCAGCTATTTATTTCCTCAGCAATTTGGCCCAATTACCTCTATTCGCCCTTATCTAAACTATAGTTCTTATCGAAAAGAACAAGACGGGTTTAAAGACTCCACCCGTTTTATTCCCGGCATTGCCTTTAACTATCAAAAATTGACAGTACAAGCCGAGTTGCTGATGGGTAAACATGATCCATATCTAGGAGATAGCGAAGGTCTAGCGGCTGGTGGAACCAACGATAAATGGAACAAAAAAGCGTTTGTAATTTTTGCTTATTACTTCTAACTCCAAAAACAAAGGCCAACAGATGTTGGCCTTTGTTTTTATCTAGATATTTATTTTTACTCTAATCGATTACTGGTGAATTATTGAGAGGAAGTTCTGTTTTATCTTCATCAATCACATCGACATCTTGGGCGGTAGGCTCAAACTTAATCAGTAGCCCAATCACAATTAAAGGAATAAACGCAAAAATAGAAATAATCAGGTAAACATCGGTTTTATATCCCGCCATCCAGATCGGTAAAACAAACAAAGCAATTGCTTGAGCAACACCCGTTACTGCACGGTTAAAGCCAACACCAACACCACGAATCGAAGCTGGATAAGCCATAGTTGGATAAACCATCATTTGTGCACCTGGCCCAAAACCTTCAGCAAAAAGCCACAAACCGAGCATGCCAATTGCGGTGTAGAGTAAAAAGCTATTACCGGGTTCACCAATTAATGCTAAGGCAATGAGGGCTATAAACTGGAGTAAAAAGCCTGTAAGCAACACATGACGAGATTTAAATCTGCTAGCAACAAATACACCTAACAGCCCGCCCGTAAATGCAAACAGCAAATTGAGTCCGAGTGTTGTAGTAATGGTCGTCAAGACATCTGTATGAAAGAATCGCGTTAAAATAGAAGGTAAAAAGAAGGCAATGGTCGTGTACTGAAATGCCACCGAAATATGAATCACAATGGCCACAATAGTTCTTGGCAAATAGGTTTTATTAAATAAAACCGCAAACCCCTCGCGCTTTTTCTTTTCAGCAGTTCTTTCTACTTTTTCAACTGTAGCGACTGCATTAATTGCATAGGAATCTTGTAGAACTTTAGCTGCACCTTTTAAATCGCCTTGATTTGCAAGCCAAATGGGTGATTCAGTTAAATATTTACCACGAATAAAAATAATGAGTAACGCTGGCACTGCTCCAAAAATTAAAGATGCTCGCCATAACCAGTTGCTATGCTCAGGAGGTAAAAGAAAATAAAGCGCCAGAACTAGACCAAAACATACCGAAGAAGCGGCATACCACATTGGGCACCATGCTGCTAAACGCGCTGCCTTGTTGCTACTTCCATTAAACTTGGAAAACTCAGATAAGTATGACATTGCCACAGGCAAATCAATACCGACACTAATTCCCATAATAAATCTGGCTAAAATCAAAACCCATACATTCGGTGCAAAACCAGCGACAATTGCCGCAATGACAAACAGCACCATGTCCGCCATGAAGACCCGATAACGGCCAATTTTATCTGTCAGCCAACCACCAATCAGGTTACCAACAATGGTTCCGCAGACAATTGCTGAAGCCACCACACCAGTCATCACAGGGCTTAAAGAAAACTCTGAGATAACTTGCTCAATACCAAAGGACAGCGTTGTTAAATCGTAGGCATCAATAAACACCCCAATCAGTGCCAACCAAATAACTTTATTCGATTTACCCTTCCCTGCAAATTTGGAAATTAATTGTGAAACATCATCGGGAGATTTAATTTCATAACGATGGTTATGATCGAGTTCTTGTGTGCTCACTTAATAATTCCTGAATTTTAATAACAGGAACAAAATAATGATTATTCACATAATACAAAAACAAATTAATCTGATGTTTTAATCTAAATTATAGAATTATCTTTTCATTATTAACTCAGCAGTAAAATGGATATAAAAAGACAAAATAAAAGCTGGCATTTAACCAGCTATTTATTTAAAGGTTTTCCAAAATATTAACTTGCCTCAGCAAGTTTTAATTCCTTTAGATTACGATATTTTGCACCGCGGTGATTTTCAGGCAAATATGGCCCAGCACCAAATAATTTTTCTCTTAATGTTCCTTGTGCATATGAGGTTTGATATACCCCTCGTTTTTGCAACTCTGGAACAATAAACTCAACTACATCAGCAAAGGTTTGATGCGCCAAAATATAGGCAAGGTTAAAGCCATCAATATCCGTATCTTCAACCCATTGTTGTAGAGCATCCGAAACTGTTTCTGCCGAACCCACTAACACAGGTCCATTCCCACCTAAGCTGTTCCAGTTTGCAATTTCTTCAATAGTCCAAACACGTTCTGGGTCCGCATTTACATAAGAATCTAATAAAGATTGAATCGCGTTGGTTTGAATATATTCAACTTTATCGGTCGGTTGATATTGTGAAAAATCGACACCAGACCAGCCAGACAGCAAAGTTAAAGCGCCGTCATAACTTCCATAGCTTTGATATTCTTTAAATTTAGCCTGAGCTTTTGCATCGGTTTCATCAGTGACAATCGACAAAAGCGCATAAATTTTAACTGAGTACGGGTCGCGGCCTTCTTGAGCCAATTTTTGGCGAATGCCCTGTACCACTTTTTTAGTGGCAATTTTAGACGGCGCTGCTATGAATACACACTCGGCATTTTGACTAGCAAACTTCTGCCCGCGTGATGACGCACCTGCTTGGTAAAGTACAGGCGTCCGCTGTGGTGATGGTTCACAAATATGGATGCCCGGTACAGTAAAGTATTTACCTTCGTGCTGAATTGGATGCACTTTTTTATGGTCAGCAAAGATACCGCTTTCACGGTCACGAAGTACCGAACCTTCTTCCCAAGAGCCTTCCCAAAGTTTGTAAAGGACTTCTAAGTATTCATCAGCAATATCATAACGATTGTCATGATTAACCTGAGTTTTTAGGCCCAAGTTTTTCGAACCACTTTCTAAATAAGACGTCACGATATTCCAACCAACTCGCCCTTTGGTTAAATGGTCTAGCGTGCTAATACGCCTAGCAAAAGGATAAGGATGTTCAAAGGAAATCGAAGTTGTGACACCAAAGCCCAAGTGCTTTGTGACTGCTGCCATCGCTGGCACAATCTGTAGTGGATCATTGACAGGAACTTGTACCGCACCTGTTAAGGCATGTTCAGCACTTTGATGATAAACGTCATAAATACCAAGCACATCTGCAATAAAAATACCGTCAAAAAAACCACGCTCAAGAATTTGTGCTAAATCTGTCCAATATTCTAAATCTTTATATTCAACAGATCGATCTTGAGGATGTCGCCATAATCCAGGAGATTGATGGGCAATACAATTCATTTCAAAAGCATTAAAACTAATTTTCTTAGTCATAAAATATTCGCCAGCATTTTATTTATTTTTATACTAAAGCAATTTTTATGTTTTCTTTATAATATAAACCCCAAACAAAATATGATTTTATTCTAATAGATTTTTATAATTTAATTTAAACAATCAAAATAATATTAAGCCGCTAAAAGCAGCAGCTTAATATCTAAAACTATAATTTATTGTTTAGCAACATTCCCTATTCGCCATTGATACGGAGGTAATGTGCCGTTCACACTAAAATCACCTACAATTCTATTTTTAAATACTCTCGGGTTATGTGAAGATAAAGTTCGTACATTACGCCAGTATCGATCTAGGCCTAAATCTTTGTCTGTTGCGGAAGCACCTAAAGCGTCAAATAAAATCGTAGAAGCATTTAAAATTAGATCGGTAATGACCGTTTGAGACTGCGCACTTTCAAGTTCGGCAAGCGCATTTTGCTCCTCTTCAAGCTGCTCATTATTTTGAAATGCAGCTAAGTAAGCACGTTGTAAGCTTTGTGCGACTTTTTCAACAATCGCCCCTGCACTGTAAGCCGCGCCACGGATTTGGCCTACAACTTGTAAAATTTGCGGATCCTGTTTTACAAATTGAGCATTTGCATGCGTGTAGTTTCGAGTACGTTTAGCAACAGCTTGAGAAACATCATAGGTTGCAGCACGTCCTAGACCTGTAATGATTGCCAGTTGAACCAGTTGATAGTAAGCCGCTGAATATTTAAAGCGGTCATCATCAGGTAAAATTTCATTTTCATCGACCAATACATCATGAAAATATGCTGTACCACTTGCAGTGAGTTGCTGACCAAAGCCATTCCAGTCATCAACAATTTCGACACCTTCATCTTCACGGCGCACAACGACCGAGCCAGACTCACCCTTTAAATCTGTTACTCCCACATCTACCCAGTCTGCATATAGACTACCAGTGGTGTAATATTTTTTACCCTTAACACGAATTTTTCCGTCACTGTCTCGATACAAATGAGTTTCGAACTGATCAATTGACTCTTTCCCACCTTCAGACCATGCACTGCCTACTGTTTCCCCATTTGCAATTCGGCTAAGCCAACGCTGTTGAAACGCTTTGTCTTTACTTACTAAGACATCTTCAGTGAAACCAAAATGCACTCGCAAAGCTTGCGGTAAGTTTGAATCGGCTTCTGCAAGTTCAATGAGTAAGGCAAATAATTCAGGAATGGTTGCATCAAAGCCACCATGAGCTTTGGGAAGTCTTAGCCGTGTAAAACCAATATCCTTAAGCCACTGAAGTTGTTCATAAGGCAAAATATGCTGTTGCTCACGGATTAAAGCCCCTTCTTTAATACGGGCAAAAGTTGGTCTGAAATGTTGTGCCAACTCATCATAACGTGATGTAGGCCCTTCTCCCCACACGCGAGAAATGATTGAAGCTTGACTAAGGGCAGCGTGCGTTAATGAACCGAGATGATGCTCAAAATTTAAATTTGTCATGTAAGTAAAACCAATATTGCTTTGCTTTTACCATAAAATATTTATTTCACATGAAAACGATTATTTTTTTATAACTGTATTCATTCTTTATATAAGAACCTAAACACAAAGATAAAAAGCTCGTATCTCAAAGACTAAGACGCCTCTTTTTGCCGAACGCTCTGCTGGCTTTGGAGAAGTGTTTGTATATATTCTGAATAGACGGATAACTTTTCAAAAATATGTTCTGAATAAAACATATCATCAATTAGATGCGTCATTTGATGTGTCGTGAAAGTGTCACATAAACCAACCAACGCTGCGTTCATTTGAGCAAATTTCGCGCATAATTTGACATAAGTTTCATCTTTATTTTTGAATAATAATTTCCGCATTTCTAAGCTATTGAGATTTTTTAAGTCATCATCTTTTGTGGTTTTAATCCAATAAATTTTGACCTTTAAAAATTGCTCCAGTGCTTTTAAATGCTCGACATCTACGTCTAAACTCGTAATTAAAAAAACGGTAGAGAGGTCACTTCGACACAGAGCTTTGAATAAGCTTAAATAAATAAACTCAACTTCATTAAGCTCTGTAAGTTCCAAATCTATATAAATTTTTAAGCTGTCTAAAACATCATCTACTTTGAATAGTGCTTTTTTCTCAGCTTGGTAATATTTATTAAGAATAGAAAGCACAGGCGTAGTTGCAGGTGTTGTATAGATAGCGGCCTTGTTTAAGTTGGCAAAAATAAATGGTGAAAATAGATAAGCCACACTACTTTGCTGTGCCTCAATATGAGATTGAATTAAATATACTGTTTCAGATTTAGAAAAGTCTCTGAGTACTTTTGCTCTTAATAAAGTAGCTTCAAAATTAACGTAGGTTTGCTCTAATTGAGCCAATATAGATAGAGGAATAGGCTGATTTTTAATAATTTTATGCAGGACATTGAGTTGAGAAGTAATAAACATTTTTTAACATCCAAGCTATTTTAGAAGAGCTACACTTAAATCAGGTCTTTAATAACCTACGTAACAACCAGACCTCACGCAAAACAACAAAGGAATAAAAGAGAAGAAACTATTCTGCGCTTATTACCCAAAGTCGCATTCGCTGTATTTTGGAGAGTGATTTTGGCCATTCGTAAATCTTGTTCATTTATTTTGGACTTTTGAAGAATGGATACATAGCTACAGATATTTGAAAAAAAACTATAGCACACCTCATGAGTGCTCCAGACTGTTATAGTTTTATAAAAAATTTCTGTATCTACATATACAAAATTAGTAAGTGCATGATTAAGGAAACTTCTTAAGGTAGGTAGTTTTCATGAGACGATCTATTGCATATCGCCAGATATTTCATCAATGTTTCAATGCAACATGCTTTTTTACAAATGCAACATCAAGCATAAACTTTGTTAACAGATTGAGAACAATCAATCAGTCTATTCTCTTGGAATATCAAGCAATTATATTGCTTAACCCTGTTGGCATTTTACTTGCTAAGAAGATCTATCACAGAAGTAAGTTTAATCGCCAAAATACTTTGTTGCCTGAAAATAAGTATTTAACTCATTCAATCATCATCAGCTAGTTCACAGGGGGAAAGTTTATGAGCCTCGGTCTAACCGCTCTAGAATTAGCGCGAATACAATTTGCTTTTACAGTATCCTTCCATATTATTTTTCCGGCCACTTCCATCGGTCTTGCGTGCTTTTTAGCAGTGTTAGAATGGAAATGGTTAAGAACCCAAAACCCGATTTATAAAGATCTATTTAAATACTGGATTAAGATCTTTGCCGTTGCCTTTGGTATGGGTGTGGTCTCGGGCGTGGTCATGAGTTACCAGTTCGGTACTAACTGGAGTGAATTTTCACGTGTCGCCGGAAGTATTACTGGTCCCTTACTTACCTATGAAGTCTTGAGTGCCTTCTTCTTAGAAGCAGGTTTCTTAGGCATTATGTTATTTGGTTGGGGACGTGTTGGTCCTCGAGCCCATTTCTTCGCAACACTTATGGTTGCCATCGGAACATGTATTTCCATGTTCTGGATTTTATCTTCTAATAGCTGGATGCAGACCCCTCAAGGCTTTGCTATCGAAAATGGCATTATTGTGCCAAAAGACTGGTTTGCAATTGTCTTTAACCCATCCTTCCCTTACCGCTTTGCCCACATGGGTGCAGCCGCCTTTTTGGTTTCATCATTATTGGTGGTCGGAACATCTGCATGGCATTTAGTAAAAGGCCGTCGTGATGAATTGGTGAAAAAATCGTTCTCGATGGGTCTCTGGATGGTGCTTGTGACTTCATGTTTACAAGTAGTAATTGGCGATAACCATGGTTTAAACACCCGTGAACATCAACCAGCCAAACTTGCAGCAATGGAAGGTCACTGGGAAACCAATCACAATGAGCCGATGCCATTATTGCTATTTGCAATTCCAGATATGAAAGAAGAACGTAACCACTTCGAAGTGGGTGTTCCTTATTTGGGTAGCTTAATTTTAACGCATAGCTTAGATGGCCAAGTGACAGGTTTAAAAGATTTCGCACCTGAAGACCGTCCAAATTCAACCATCGTTTTCTGGAGCTTCCGTGTGATGGTGGGTCTTGGTGTGCTCATGGCCACTCTGTCTTTAATTGCGCTTTGGTTACGTAAGCGTGGAAAACTCTATGAAACATCATGGTTTCATAAATTTGCTGTAGTGATGGGGCCTGCGGGTTATGTGGCAATGCTGGCTGGCTGGATTACTACCGAAGTAGGCCGTCAACCATGGGTTGTATATGGCATTATGCGCACTAAAGACGGGCTTTCACATACCGTTTCGGCAGATCAGGTTGGACTTAGTCTCTTTATTTTTGTGGTGGTCTATACCATCGTTTTTGGTAGCGGTATTTACTACACCTTAAAACTCATTAATAAAGGCCCTGTATTTATCGATACACCAACTATTGAATCTGGTGGTGTTGGACACTTTAAAACACCAATGCGTCCACTCAGTGCTGTCGATGAAAACATTGACGATAATCAAAAATCTGGGGAGAAACATCATGATTGATCTTTCTTTAATATGGGTCGGTATTATTGGTTTAGGTGTTTTAATTTACGTGGTCATGGATGGTTTTGACTTAGGAATCGGGATTATGTTTCCCTTCATTAAGAATAGCCAAGAACGTGACGTCATGATGAATACCGTGGCTCCTGTCTGGGATGGTAATGAAACGTGGATGGTTCTCGGTGGTGCTGGTCTATATGCAGCATTTCCACTAGTTTATTCAACAGTTTTATCAGCTCTTTACCTGCCTATTATTTTCATGGTCATTGCCCTGATTTTCCGCGGCGTTGCGTTTGAATTCCGTTTTAAAGCTCATCGAACCAAACACCTTTGGGATTTAGCCTTTATTTGGGGTTCAGTTTTAACCAGCTTTCTCCAAGGGATTATTCTGGGTGCTTATATTCAAGGAATCAAAACCGAAAATGGTATTTATGCTGGTGGTCCATTTGACTGGTTATCTCCATTTACGATCTTTACAGGTATTGGTGTAGTTGCGATGTATGCCACTTTAGGATGTGGCTGGCTGATCTTAAAAACCGAAAAAGGCTTACAGCAACGTATGTATGAGCTTATGCCAAAGCTGATTATTGCGTTGCTCATTATTTTTGGTGGTGTGAGTTTATATACGCCGTTAACTCATCCTGAAATTGCAGATCGCTGGTTCTCTTTACCAAACCTGTTTTATTTTAGCCCTGTGCCTATTTTGGTCTTATTGTTTGTTGGTCTGATTTTATCAGCATGTAAAAAACAGGATCATGACCTTAAACCATTTGCATATACATTGGCTCTTGTTTTCCTTGCATTTACTGGTTTTGTGATTAGTTTATGGCCTTATATTATTCCGCCATCAGTCACAATCTGGCAGGCCGCAGCACCACATTCAAGCCAAATGTTTGCTTTGGTCGGTGCACTTATTTTGATTCCAATTATTATTGCTTACACCATTGTCTCTTATTGGGTATTTAGAGACAAAGTCCGTGTAGGTGATGAAGGCTATCATTAAGTATGGAGGGTTTTATGAAAAAGTCATCCGTTAAACTCAATCAAACCCAATGGTTTATTCTACTATGGCTCGGTGGTTTTTTAGCCTTAGCTGTGATTGCGGGATTGTTTAAAGTTATCTTGATTTATGCCGCCCCTTACTTAAAGTAAATCTATTGTTCTAAACAAATGCCGTTTGTAGATTCTGCAAACGGCATTTATTATTGATTAAGTGCTTCTTTCATTTTGTTATTTCGTGCAGCTCATACATGTATAAATCAGAACAACTCGCTCATAGCATTCGCCAACTCATTGAGAGCGGCACTTTAAATGCACATGAAAAATTACCGTCATTGAGAGATCAGGTACAACGTTCTGGTTTTAGTTTAATGACCGTCATGAATGCTTATCAGGAGCTTGAATCACAAGGTCTGATCTATTCAAAAGAAAAATCTGGCTACTTCGTTGCCGAGCAAATTGCACTAAAGCCACTTGAACAATACTCGGTTGTTTCACTAAACTCTAAAATTGAAATTAATTCATTAGTTTTTAAATATCTTAAATCAATCCAACATGAATCTGTCGTACCTTTTGGTTCAGCTTTTCCGGACAGTCAGCTTTTAACAGCACCCAAACTCATTCAAATTATGGGACAGCTTGCCCGTCAAAGACAAAGTTATGACCAGACAACCAGTTTGCCTCCCGGTAATTTAGCCTTAAGAAAACTGATTGCTCAGCGCTACTGTATGCAAGGCATACAGACCGATCCAGATGACATTGTCATTACATCTGGAGGTTTAGATGCACTGAACCTTTCGCTACAAGCTGTCGCTCAACCTGGCGATTATATTTTATTACAGCAAACCGTGTTTTATGGCGCTTGGCAAGCCGCTGAGCGTTTAGGACTTAAAGTGATTACTATTCCTGAACATCCGCAACATGGTTTTGACCTAGAGGCTTTTGAACAAGTCATTCAAACCTATCCTATCAAGGTCTGTTGGCTCATGCTGAATGCCCATAACCCGATTGGTTTTACCGTCAGTGATGACATTAAATATAAAATTGCCAAGTTGCTTCATGAGCATCAAATTTATTTGATTGAAGATGATGTCTATGAAGAGCTTTTTTATGGCGGCCAAAAACCACTTTCAATGAAGTATTTTGATCAACAAAATTTGGTGCTTCACTGCTCGTCTTTTTCTAAAACATTAGGTGCAGGTTTTCGGGTCGGTTGGGTTTATGCGGGTAAGTTTTCAGATCATATTCAACACTTGCAACTCATGAGTACCATTTCAGTAAATGCACTTATTCAAAATGCATTGGTTGAGTTTTTATCTCATCATCATTATGAAAAGCACTTGCGTACACTTAGACTTTCACTTGAGCGTTATAAAAAGCAGTTTTATCACTATTTAAAGCAACATTTACCTAGCTCTTGCGAAGTGTATTACTACCCAAGTGGCTATTTTCTATGGGTCAAACTTCCTAGTACGCTGGACAGTATGCAAGTTTATGAAGAGTTGATTCAGCAAGACATTGGCGTTGCCCCAAGTCCTCTGTTTAGTGTTTTACCCTCACAGCAGCATTATTTGAGAATTAACTGTTCTTTTGAATGGAACACTAAAATTCAAAGCGCATTAGATCAGGTTATCAAAACCATTCAACAAAGAGTTGAAGCAAATCTCTAAAGAAATGCTTCGACCTAAGCACAATTTTATAGACTTTATTTTGTGGTAACTTTATAGCTCAAATCTATAGTTTTTAGGGAAACAGGTTCAAAGGATTAATATGGAAATTGATGAAGAACTCACCCTTAAAAAAATACAGATTTTTTTAGCTTTTATGCGCTGTGGAAATTTGTCTAAAACAGCCACAGAAATGCAGCTAAGTAATGTCAGTGTTCACAAAGCACTACACTCCTTAGAAAGCGCTTTACGTTGTCCTCTTTTTAAAAATGAAGGCCGTAACCTCATTCCTTTAAAAAGTGCTTATGTCTTTGAAGAACGGGCACAAAAAATCGTACAAGACATTTTTATTACCGTAAATAAAACCAGAGAAGCCGCAGGCTTTGCAGCCAAGGTTTTACATTTAGGTTCTCTTTATTCTTTAACTGTAAATACGATTCCAAATGTGATTAGCGGTCTTAAACTCAGACGTAGTGAGCTTGATATTCAACTGTTGCTGAGTTCAAATCAGGATTTGGTAAAAAAGCTGAAAGCCACGGAGCTTGATGCCATTATCGTGGCTTTAAATGAAACCACTCAAGATGATGACTTTGAAATTTTGCCGATGTTTTCCGACGACATTTTTCTGGCAGTCAATAAAGATTCAAAATATGCCGATTTTAAAGATATTGATTTAAGCCTTTTAAAAGAAGAAACTTTTTTAACTTTAACCAAGGGTTTTGCAACTCATAACGACAGCGACATCATTTTTAAAAAAGCTGGTTTTTCACCAAAAGTTGCTTTACAGGTCAATGATATTTTTACCTTAATTAGTATGGTCAGCTCAGGTGTCGGTTTTGCTCTACTACCCGGTCGTATTTCTGCAGTTTATGAAAGTTCAGTAAAACTTATTCCACTAAAACAGCAATATCACATGCAACAAGAAATCGGTCTCGTCTTTTTAAAAAGTAAAGAGCGCGACCCTAACTTACTTGCTCTGATTGCTGAATGTCGAATGTTTGCCTCTAATTTTAAAAGATAAATATCGGCAACTTATTAAAGAATAATGAGTTGCCGTTATAGGATTTTCAAAAATTTATCCAAAAATCGCATTAACCGTTAAGAAAAAGACAGAAGGTCCAAGTAAACAGCCAAGTCCTGTATAGAAGGTTGCAACTAAAGCGCCATAAGGTACCAATCGTACATCTGTACCTGCCAATCCAGCAGCTGTACCACTGGTTGTTCCTGCCAAACCGCCAAAGACCATGGCAGAGCGTGGACTTTTTAAGTACATGAATTTAGCAAGCAGCGGCGTACCGACCATAAAGAAAACTGACTTGATTAACCCAATTGCAATAGAAAGTGCGATTACATCAGAGCTTGCGCCAATTGCGGTTCCTGTAATTGGACCGACAATATAAGTCATTGCGCCTGCACCAATCGTTGTCATCGAAATTGGATCTCGATACCCCATGACCCATGCAACCATAATCCCAATTGCAAAAGGCACAACACAACCAAGCATTAATGCAATTAGACCAATTTTGCCTGCTTTCTTCACTTCTTTCACATCAACCTCAAATGCAGTTGAAGCAATAGCTAAATCACGAATCATGGCTCCGCCCAACAGCGCAAAACCAGAAAAAATAGCGATGTCAGAAACGCCTTTGGTTCCTTGCGTATAAACCCCTGCGAAGTAAGCAACAACCAAACCTAAAGTAATCGCGATTGCAGAGCTTTGTAATTTTCCCTTCGTTAAATATTTTGAGAGTAGATGGGAAACGAACATCATTAAACCCGTTACGGCAAGAGCAGTAACTAATGCATTTTTTGATAACACAGCAATTATAGCGTCCATCATTTAAATCCTTTTTGATTGAACTTTTTGTAGTTTATGTTGCTTAGGCTATTTTTCCCTTGGATTCTATCGTCCATTCATAGGTTTCATAGTCGCCACTAATTCTATTTAAATAACGGATGACTAAAACCGTGCCAATTAACGATGCAATAGAGACAATCAGCCCTAACATGCCACCCGATAAAGCTGCAACGACATTTTGACCTGCCGACATCGCAACTACGATCGGAATATACATACCTGACCAATACAAGACGCCAAATTGTGTGACTTGAGGTAAGTAACCTTTTTTTGCCAATAATTCTTTAGATAAAATCAAAAGAATCATTGAAATAGCAACGCCACCGACATTCGCTTTAACACCTAGCACCATGCCTAAGGTGTTGCCAAGATAGTCGCCTAATAAATGGCAGATCGCTAATATTGCTGTTCCATATATAATCATTGTAAATCCCTCATATCCTTGGGTTATTACTCAATTTTTAATTTGTATTGTAATTACAAAGAAGCATTATTTTCATTTTGCATTGCTAAATGAATGCTGTCTAAACGTGTTCCCTGAAATGACAATACAGTTCCTTCTTTAAACGTTCGACGTGCAAGTGCAGTAAGTACCGTTCCCGGCAAAGCTTCTATCTGTAACCTTACACCTCGCTCCCATGCAGCTTGGATAGTACTTTCCCAATCTACAGTTCGACTCATATTAAAAGCCAAGTCATCACCAATCTGTTCTGGCCTGATAAGCGTACGAGCCGTTGTACCACTTAAATATCGTATTTTAGGCTGCTTTAAAGTCACTCCCTCCATAGACGCTGCAAGTTGCTTTGCTTGCTGACTTAATAATTCACAGTGCGATGGCACCGATACATCTAATTTTTTTGCCACCACGCCTTGTTGCTTTGCCAAAACAGCAACTTGGTTCATGGCTTCAAAGCCTCCTGAAATAACGATCTGGTTATGTGCATTAATATTTGCGACAAACACCTCTGGCGTTATTTCATAAATCTGTTTGACCCACGTTTCAACAGCTGCACGGTCTGTACCAATCAGAGCAGTCATACCATATCCAGTTGGATAGGCGTTTTGCATGAGTTCACCTCGATAGGCAACCAAACGAACGGCATCCTCAAAGGCTAAAACTCCCGCTACAACAGCAGCCGACCATGCACCAATCGATAGACCAGCCACATAATCAGGTATTAAGTTTTCCTCAGTGAATAGTGCAGAACTCACCACACCTGAAATCAGTAAACAAAGCTGTACTGCACGTGTCGATTGCAATGCAGCTGGACTATCTAGCATCAAGACATCTTCTTTGAGTGCATCTGATGCACGCTCAAGGTATTCTTTGACCAGAGCGGTTTGAGGTAAGTCGTGCAGCATATTGCTTCGTTGCACACCTTGTCCCGGATATACCCAAATTGAAGCCATGATATCTATTCCCTAATTCCATGGGTTTTCTACTAAAACTGCACCATCAGGTCGTTTCAATAGAACTTTTTCGCTATTCCTAGCCCATTCTTTTAACGCCAACCCACCTTGTGAAAGTTGTAGCTGTACATCCACATTGAGTCCTGCTTGCTGAAAAGTTTCGAGTAGCTCAATCGCCTGCTTTTTGGCAAAAGGTTGTTCAGCTCGGATCAACAAATCTATATCACTTTGCTGAGTTACCGTTTTAATACCAGTTGCCAGCTCAAACCCGAAACTTCCTGTATATCCCCAACATCCTGAAAAGTTTTTCATAATGCTGGAAATGCTTTGTAAACGTTCTGCCAAGTGTGCAAACTGTTGCGTATCTATGCGAGTCAGCGCTTCTGGCTTAAGCTGTTTGCTGATTGCTGATCGTGGCATTTGAGCTGCATATCGTTGATAGCGAAATTGTCCTCTTATACCCACAGCCACCTGATCTTCAGGAGTAATTTCCCGTCGAACTACAACGGGATCACCGCGTAGTAACACCTCTTTCACCCAAAGTGGGGCATCATCGACCAAGCAATCGACCGTCATACCCCACAACAAATCATGGGCTTCGAGCTTAAGTTTCATGACCATTGCTCACGCAATAATTCACGGACTTTTTTAGACATTTGACGGTTTTGGCCATGAAGTCTTTGTTCAAGTCCTCTCGATTGATCAGCATTAATTTCTTTAAATGCTTGAGCAATTGTCTGCTTCGCTAACAAAAGATCATCGTTTGTCGGTTGTTCAGGGTTTTCAACAGATAACAGTTCAGATAACAAACCTAGAGTTGCATAACTTTCAATGTCATAAGCCATTGGCGGAATGCTTGATGCCAATTGCTCTAACTCATCAACCGATCGCAAGGTAACACGTGCAGCAGATTCCTTACCCATCGCATGCACCATAACACCTGAATCTTTTAAGGCAATAATACGATTGGCTTGGTATCCATGCGCCAAGAAAGCACCCGACATCGACCTACCAACCAATAAACTCACAATAGGATGGCCTGCCAATCTGGCCCTGGTATAACTATCTACTGCACCTGCTAAAGCTTGATGAATACCTAATAATTCTTCGCGGCGTCCATAGGCCTGACTTGGAACATCAACCAAACATAAAATAGCGCGTTTAGTTTCAGCCTGTGCATCGACTTGAATCACGTCATCAACCGCTTTTGCCAGACTCCAACCTTCCAGCAGTCCAACTTCACCTTGTCTCGCGCGTGGGAACAGATTATTGCTGTCTTGGACAACTGCAATAACACGTACCGCTTGCTGATCAATCTGACCATCAGCTACCCAAACAGAAGCTGGAAAACCTTCAACTGTCTTAAAGTCCTGTGTAAATGCTTTAAACCAATGTGCACCACGAGTAGATGCTTTTAATGTATCAACGGCGATATTCATGCTTGCTCTCCTTGATACAAAGCTTGAACCTGTGCTGGGGTAATCTGCTCAGCAGTATCAACTTGTTGCAGCTTTTCTAAATAGAATGTGTAATTTGAACTACGATGCTGATGAGGTACGCCTTGAGTTAAATAATCGATGACTTGCTGACGAATTTTCTGGCGATCATCGTCTACATAAGCATCTGCCAAACCACTAGTGAAGCGCTGATTACCACCAGTAATACTCCATATAAATGGGCGATCTTTGGCGTTATATTCTTGAACACCAGCTTCTTGTTCAATTACTTGCGGGCCATTTAAGCCTAAACGCCCTTCTTGTGTCATTACAATATAGCTACATAGGCCAGCCGCAATTGACATACCGCCAAAGCACCCTACACTGCCTGCAACTACAGCAATGACGGGTTGATACTGACGTAAGTTCACAATGCTAGCCTGAATTTCAGCAATTGCAGCCAAGCCTAGATTTGCTTCTTGTAAGCGAACGCCACCCGTTTCCAACAATAAAATTGCAGCTGTTGGAATGCCTTTCAGGTTGTCTTCAACTGCAAGCTCTAAGGCTCCCGCAATTTTGGCACCGCCCACCTCGCCTAAACTTCCACCTTGAAATAAGCCTTCAATTGAAATTAAAACCACTGGGCGCTTTTGAATAGATCCTTTTGCAATCACTACACCATCATCGGCTTGTGGGACAATATTTTGCTGAATCAACCAAGGCGACATAACACGGGCAAATGGGTCGAGTAACTCTCGAAAAGTCCCTTCATCTAATAATGCTTTGGCACGTTCTCTTGCGCTGAGTTCAATAAAATCTTGTTTATTTAATAAGCTCTCGATATCAGTCATGAGCAATCTCCTCTAATGCTTGTTCCAGACGTAAGCGAACGACACCGGGAGTTGCACCAAAGTCATGAATATCAATATTGACCGCTGGTGGTATTTGCGCAGTAAAAATTCGTTCAAAAAGATTGTGCCAACGTGCTGCACTCCCATCTACCGAAGTTACTACCTGAATAGAAGTTTTTCCTGTTTCACCAGGTTCCATTAAAATTTCTAAATCGCCCGAGCCAACACATCCTACCAATGCTTTTTTTACAGGTGGCTCTGTCGCCACAAATTCAAAATGAAGTGTTTCCATCATCAAAATCCCTCTTTATTTTTTAAAGATGACTGCTCAACACGATCTATAAATAGTGTTGCTGCTAATAAGTCTGCGGCACCACCTGCAGAAGCTTTCATCCGAAGCAGATCAATCTCTAAAAGATGCAAAGCACGTCGACCTTCCAAGCTTGAGCTGCCGCCCAAATCAAGTACTTGCTGAGCACCTTGTTGCATACGCTTTAAGCCAGATGTTCCAGATCTATAAAGCACACAGGTATCGGTCAAATCCGTCATCATGGCAAGTAAGGCATCTAAACGCGCGAACTCTTCTTTCATTGGTTTACTACGACTTTGATGAAGTTGCTTTAAACCAAATTTCACAATAGTTGGAAAACCTTGTTGAGCCTGTTCTTTGGCACCTAAGATGCCTAATTTCTTTTGTACTTGTTGACCATGACTCAAGGCCTGCTTCGGAATAAAACGATCTTCAAGCTGAGCAATCTGGCCTGCTAACTGGCATAGCTCAACAGCCGATAAGTACAGTTGATTGGTGCGCGCCAATGCTGCTGCCGTAACCATTAACCCTAATGCCCAAATTGCACCGCGATGTGTGTTTACACCATCTGTCGCCAACATCATGGTGTTTTCACCTTTGCGGCCAATTTCTCCAATGTCTTCACGCAAAGCTAAACCGACTTTTCCATGATGCTTTGCAGCTTGGGCCATTGCCTCAAACATGGGTCCTAAACTTTTCGCAGAGCGCTCCATTAACTCCAAAGTCAGGTCATTGTGTGCACCACTGCCACGACGATCAACCAATGCTGGTTTCGGTGTCAGATTAACTTCATCAATTAACGCTTCGACTGCCATATCTGCCAAAAGCTGACTATCGCTGAACGTTTGATATTGAACTTGTGCCATCATTACCAACTCCTAAACTTTGCAGGGGGTTGATATAAGCCATCTGACCATGTCACCAAGTCGGCAATATTTTTCGCCGCTAAAAGTTCACGTGTTGCATCGGTGCGGCGAATACCCAAATCTTCAGGGAACACCACCAAGCCTTCACTTCTTAAACGTGCTGTTGTTTTTGGGTCTTGAGTTAAACCAATACTGGTCACACCTGCTACAGCAGCAATCATGGCTTGGCGCTCTTCTTGGCTGCTTGCTTTATATAAATAAGCAATGCCTTCTTCGGTCAGTAAATGGGTCACATCATCGCCATAAATCATGATCGGGGCTAAAGGCAAACCTGCGGTTTTAGCCACTTCAATCGCATCAAGGCGCTCTAGAAAAGTTGGCTTGCCACCCTCTTGGAAGGTTTCCACCATTTGAACAACTAACTTTTTACCACGTGCCAAATAAGTTTCGGTTTCATTAGCACCTTGCAAACGCATATCTAGCCATGCTGGCGTATCGTGACGACGTCCACGCGGATCATGTCCCATATTTGGCGCACCACCGAAACCAGCCAAACGACCTTTGGTAACAGTCGAAGAATGGCCCATGCCATCAACTTGCAAAGTTGCGCCAATAAACAAATCAACGGCGTACTGACCTGCAAGCTGACACATCATACGGTTGGAACGTAAAGCGCCATCACGACCTGTAAAGAAAACATCTGGACGAGCTGCAACATATTTTTCCATACCGAGTTCAGTACCAAAACAATGCACGCTTTCAACCCAACCTGTTTCAATCGCTGGAATTAAGGTTGGATGCGGATTCAGAGTCCAGTTCCGGCAGATTTTTCCTTTTAAACCTAAAGACTCACCATAGGTCGGTAAAATTAGTTCAATTGCCGCAGTGTTAAAACCAATACCATGGTTTAACGATTGCACATTATGCTTTTCATAAATTCCGCGAATTGCCATCATCGCCATGAGCACATGCACTGGCTTGATATGTTTCGGGTCTCGAGTAAATAACGGTTCGATATAAAATGGCTGATCTGCCACCACCACATAATCAACCCAAGAAGCAGGAATATCGACACGTGGTAACTCCGAGACATCATCAACCAGCTCATTCACCTGAACAATCACAATACCGTCACTAAAAGCCGCAGGTTCAATCAGTGCCGGAGAATCTTCAGTACTTGGCCCTGTATAGATATTGCCTTGACGGTCTGCCATAAAGCCCGCAGAAAGCACCACATTTGGAATGAGGTCAACCACCAAACGTGAATACAACTCGATATAGGTATGAATGGCACCAATCTCTAGTAAACCATCTTCAATTAACTGACTAATACGTAAACTTTGTGGGCCAGCAAAAGAAAAATCGAGCTTACGCGCAATCCCTTTTTCAAACAGATCAAGATGTTCCGAACGCCCGACACTTGGCATAATCATATGCAAATCGTGCAAAATATCTGGATTGGTTTGAGCCAAAGAGCGCGATAAGAAATCTGCTTGTTTTTGGTTATTCCCTTCGAGTACAACCTTGTCACCCGGTGTAATTAAGGTTTCTAAAACTTTAATAATGTCCTGAGTTGGAATGACCACACCATCGGTATATTGGTTTGCCATCTCTAGTTTTAGTTGTTTGGCATGACGCCGCTTTGTCCATAACCGTTCTTTATTCTGAACTGATCCTTCCATGTGCTTACCTATAGATCGCAGTTTTGTTCTGAATCTATAAAAACGCTTTATGGAGTTTCGATCAATCAACCTAGATGAGTTGTTATTAACTTCAGGTTAATGATTATCACAGCTTCTCTCTTCTGGCTAAGCCAAAAAAGAGAAAAACAGCTTGCTTAAAATTCCTTTTAACGCGGTTTATTCAATAACCATTCCAGATTTTGGCGAACCGCAGGCCACTCATGTTTTAAAATGCTATAAACGTGAGTGTCCCGTAAAATATCATCTTTTACAATTTGATGACTTCTCAGCACGCCATCGAGCTTTGCACCCAACCGTACAATCGCGGCTTGACTTTGAACATTTAAAGAAGATGTGCGTAACTCAACCGCAATACAGTTTAAAGTCTCAAATGCGTGAGCCAACAATAGCTTTTTACATTCCGTATTTACAGGCGTACGTTGTGCAGATTTGCGGTACCACGTTGAACCAATTTCTACACGGCGATGTGCTTCTTCAATATGCATGAGGGTCGTCATGCCAAGCGCTCGCCCCGTTTTTCGGTCTTCAATATAAAAAGGCAACATAGAACCAGAACTTTGTAAACCGAGACGTCTTTCAATTTCAGCAACCATTTGTTCAGGTCTTGGCACACGGGTATACCAAAGATTATAGAGTTCCCCATCGGAAACGGCCTCTTTGAGCGCTTCAGCTTGAGTTACATCTAACGGCTTTAAAATAACGTGTTTACCTAGCAACTCAACAGGTGTAGTCAAAGACATCTTTATCTCCTCAATTGATCTTAAGCTTTTATATTTTCAAAATTATTTATTTAACTCAGCCACACTATACATAGCGTCTGCTATGGTTTGATGACCAGATTTCGATAGGCCATCTGCCGCGCCTAAAATATCTCGGCGTTCTTTGTTTTGCCCAAGTTTTGATTTTCCTCGTAGCTTGGTAATTTCAATCTCAATACCTACAATGGCTTTTAACATCGGTTCAAGATAGTCCTTTGGTGCATCGGATATTTTCCATGGTTCAGGTTGAGATGCTTCATGAGTACGGGTTAAACGAGCCACAACCCCACGGACGTAACGTTCATCATCGCGAATCGTCACTTTGCCATAGGCATGCACAACCCTATAGTTCCATGTCGGTACTTGTCTATGCTGTTCATGTTTGGATGGGTACCAGTTTGGTGAAATATAAGCATCGCCTGCTTGAAACACGACGAGTACAACATCTCCATTTTTAATGTCCTGCCAGACAGGATTAACTCTAGAAACATGCGCATGTAGCAAACCCAATTCCCCTTCGCTTGCCTGTAATTCAAATGGGAGATGATTTGCATCTAAGCCATTACTTCCATGAGTAAAAAGCACACCAAACGGATGTTCAGTAATAAGAGAATGCAATATATCCAAACGGTTTTCTGCAAAATCATCGGGGATATACATGGCTCAAAACCTCACTGTAAAGATCAGGGTTATTTATATTTTGTGTTGTAAATTTTCTGGTTTCTGTGGTTTATTAAAAAGAACCACTTTGTATTTTTTTAAGTAGACCAGAATTATGGCAAGAATTGCAAAAGTTGTTGAACTTCCGTCTATTGCAAAGATTGATAAAAGCCAAGGAAAGATAAGTGCTCAACTGACCCAAGCTTTGCGAGAAGCTGTACAAAGTGGTGATTTACAGCCCGGCGATCCGTTGCCTTCTTCACGTGAACTGGCTCAAACACTTGGGGTCGCTCGCGGAACCATTATTGAAGCTTACGATCAGCTTTTAGCTGAAGGTGTGTTTGACTCTCAACCACGAACTGGTACTTATGTGTCTCATTCTTTGGTTAAAACATCTGTAATACAACATTCATCAAAAGAAAATAAACCTAACTCGATATCTTTGACCAAATCGGCACGTTCTTATGCCAAAGTGCTTGATGAATTTAAGCCACTTCCTCATGTTCCTTTTGCGGTATCTGTCCCCGTCGGTCGTACTCAACCGAGCGACATCTGGCGTAAATTTGGTAATAAATATAGATCACGAGGTACAGGTGCCCCTTCGGGTTATGGCGAACCTCAAGGCGTGTTATCACTAAGAGTCGCTATAGCAGACTATGTCCGACGGTCACGTTCTGTCCACTGCGAACCTGACCAAATTGTGATTACTCCCGGTATTCAGCAATCACTTTATATTTGTAGCCAGATTTTATTTGAAGCAAAAGATGAAGTCTGGATAGAAGATCCAGCTTATCGAGGTACAACAGCCATTTTTGAACATGCTGTACAGAACATTCACATGGTGCGTGTTCCTGTTGATGAAGAAGGTATTCAAGTTGAAACTGGAATTAAACTTTCTAAACATGCACGTGCTGCTTTTGTGACGCCGTCTCACCAATATCCACTTGGCATGCCAATGAGTCTAGCAAGGCGTACAGCTTTATTGGCTTGGGCAAAACAGCAAAATGCATGGATCATTGAAGATGACTATGACAGCGAACTCCGTTATAACGGTCAACCCTTCCCATCTTTACAAGGCATGGCACCCGACCAAGTCATTTATCTGGGTACTTTCAGCAAAGTACTATTTCCTTCCCTTAGACTTGGCTATGCAGTATTACCTAAAGAATTGGTAGCACCTTTTTGTGGGCTTAGAGTCTTAATTGATCGACATCCACCTGCAGCTGACCAGCACGTTTTGGCTGCTTTTATTCAAGAGGGTTATTTGGAACGACATATTCGACGTACTCGAAATGTCTATGCAGAAGTTCGAGAATACATTATTGGCTTGATTGAAAAATACATACCTCGAGAACTGGCTTGGTTACAGCCGGGCGATCAAGGCATGCATATGGTGTTATGGCTTGCTCAGCATATTAATGATATTGACGTTGCAAGTTCGGCAATCGATGCAGGCATTGCCATCAAAGCAATTTCACCGACATTTTCAAAAGAGCGGCAACGTTCGGGTTTAATTGTCGGCTTAGGCGATTTTGAACCCGAACTGATGCAACAAGCCATAAAAAAACTATCAAAGATTATTCAACAATATGACAAGCCGACTTAGACAAAACCTACAATAACAGCCATAGATGAATCGCAAATGGCCCAATCAGTACCATTAAAATACCTGCAATGACCATGGTTAAACTGGCAATCACACCTTCTTCGCTATTACGCTGCTGTGCTCTAACTGTACCAAAACCGTGGGCTGCATTGCCAAAGGCTGCTCCATTTGCCACATTAGAACGGATTTTAGTAATCGCTAAAATCGCATCGCCGCAAATCATACCGACCAAACCAGTAATGACCGTAAATAGTGAAACCAATGCTGCCGAACCATGAATATCTTCCGCTAAAATCATGGCAAATGGTGTTGAAATAGAACGGGCCATCAAACTATTGGTGACTTCAGGGCTAAAGTGGAACCACTGCGCCATCTCATAGGCTGACATCACACCTACACTCATCCCCACAATAATCGCAATCGAAAGGACTCCAAGATTTTTACGAATCGTTTCCCGATAACGATAAATCGGTATAGCGAAAGCAACCGTTGCTGGTCCTAATAAATTAACAATCCACTGCGTATCTTCTGAATAAGTTTGATATGAAATTCCAAAAATCGTCATCAAAATGATAGTGAGTACAGGCACACTAATCGCGGGTGACAACCAAAGTTTTGGATTTTTCTGATAGATTCGCTTTGCCACAACATAGGCTGCCAAAGTCCAGATCAGACAAAGAATTGACCAAATATTCATGTCATTTTCTCTTAGATATGCTTATGTTGAAGACGTTTTCGAGCCTGTAAATAAGCCTTTAAACGATTGTAGTAGTGAATCGTCAGACACGTACTGAGCATGACCGAAATAGTCCCAACCGCAATGCTCAACACAATTTGCCATCCTTCGGTCATAAACAAGGTTTTATACTGAACAACGGCGACTACAACAGGCACGAAAAACAGCAACAGTTCACCTAAAACAACAGTTGCTCCCACTGCCACCTGATCCATTTTGATAATTTTAAAGAACAGGCATAAAAGCAATAAAAACATACCTAAAATGCCTGCCGATACAGGCACACCAAGTTTTTGATGTAAGAGATATCCGACCCACCAAAATCCAGCCAAAATCAAAATTTGTTTAACTAAAACTAAAAGTGAAGGTTGTGTGGGTGTGCCAGAAGCAGATTCAGTACTCATTTTTCGAAATTAAATGGTTAACTACACTATTATGCTAGCTTGGTTAAAGCTGCTAAATATGAATTATTCATGTTAATATTATTCAAAAATGGAATAATTTATTCTTTATTATGCTTTCACTAAAATCATTACAGTGCTTCGTTACATTGGTCAAAACTAAAAGTTTTACCCGTACTGCTGAAGAGTTGTATCTGACTCAACCCACTATTAGTAAAATATTACAGCAGCTTGAAGAGCAACTTCAGGTACAGCTGTTAGTTAAACCTGATCATGGCCGTAAAAGACAAATTGAGTTAACCGAAATTGGAGAGCGCATTTATCAACATGCAATCGAGCTTCTTCAAGTAGAACAAAACATCTTTCTTGAAATTGAAAACTACCAACAATTAAAAACAGGGACTTTAAAACTTGGCGTTCCACCCTTAGGTTCACAGCTTTTAACGACTGCCCTATTTGATTATCATCAGCAATTACCAGATATTGAATTGGCTTTTATGGAAGTGGGTTCACGTGGTATTGAACAAGCCTTACTCAATAACGAGTTAGACGTTGGCGTTTTATTGCAGCCCTTTGATACGCAAATTTTCAATAGCATTGAGCTGTGTAACTACCCTTTAATGGTTCTTTTACGTCGGGATGCGACTTGGGCAACACGCAAAAAAATAAATCTAGAAGAGCTACAACACCAATCGTTTTTAATGTTTCCTGAAAATTTCTCTTTAAACAGTATTATTCTCGATGCCTGTAAGCAGCATGGTTTTTACCCAACCATTGCTTGCCGTACCAGCCAATGGCACCTCTTGGCAGATATGGTGCTACAACGTATGGGGATTGCACTTCTCCCGCAGTATTATACCGACATGCTTGACCCTAGTTTATTTGCAGCAGTACCGCTTGAAAAACCAAATATTCAGTGGCATTTAGTCATGGCTTGGAAAAAGAATCTTCCTGTTTCACCAGCAGTACAAGCTTGGCTTAGCATTGTCCGTCAACATTTTCAGCACATTAAGCCCTAACGTTGAAATGGCTTAATTCAAAAACCGATAAAGCTTTTCCACAAAAAAGCTACCCAATCTTGGATCAGCTCACTTAGACTAGATCCGATTGTTTTATGACATGGACAATAACAATGAATAATGAACATTTTAAGCTGTACACAGATTCACAATTTCTAAGCCCCTATGCGTTTACAGTTTTTGTAGGACTACATGAAAAGCAAATTCCATTTGAAATTGCGACCATCAACTTAGGCCAGCAAGGCCAGTTTGAAAAATCTTATGTCGCAAAGTCATTAACTGCCAAAGTGCCTGTACTTGAGCACAATCATTTTGCATTATCAGAATCATCTGCCATTTTGGAATATCTTGAAGAGCTTTATCCAAACACATCTATTTATCCAAAAGATATTCAAGCACGCGCAAGAGCAAGACAAATTCAGGCATGGCTCCGATCAGACTTAGTTGCACTAAGAACTGAGCGTCCAACCGATGTTATTTTTTTTCAGCCCAAGTCCACTCCACTTTCAGAAGAAGGCAAAAAAGCTGCGGAGAAACTTTTCTTTGTTGCAGAAAAACTTCTTGCGTCTGATGCCGAATTTCTTTTTGGTTCATGGAGCATTGTGGATGCTGAACTTGCCCTAATGCTGCAACGCCTTATTCAAAATGGTGATGCTGTACCAGAACGTTTAAAAAACTATGCATTACAGCAATGGCAAAGACCGACCGTACAAAAATGGCTTGCCTTGCGACATAAATAAATTCTTATATTTACACCAAACATGAGATAAAAAATGAGTGATTCAAACTATATTCCTCCACAAGTTTGGCAACGGACTGGAGAAAAAACCGATTTAAACCAACCTACCTCAGGTGCACGTTACGAGCATACACTTCCAGTAGGGAAACATCCGCTCCAGCTCTATTCTTTAGCAACGCCTAATGGTCAAAAAGTCACTATTTTATTAGAAGAGCTTTTAGCTCTAGGACACCAAGATGCTGAATATGATGCATGGCTGATTAAAATCGGTGAAGGACAGCAATTTGGTAGTGGCTTTGTAGAAATTAATCCCAACTCTAAAATTCCAGCATTGGTTGACCATAGCCAAAACCCGCCATTAAGAGTATTTGAGTCTGGCTCAATTTTGCTTTATTTAGCTGAAAAATTTAAGGCTTTCATTCCAACTGATATTGCTGCACGTACTGAATGCCTTAATTGGTTATTTTGGCAAATGGGCAGCGCGCCTTACCTAGGTGGTGGTTTTGGGCATTTTTATGCTTATGCCCCTGTTAAAATTGAATATGCGATTAACCGCTTTGCAATGGAAACAAAACGCTTACTTGATGTATTAGATCAGCATCTGGCAAAAAACGAATATTTGGCGGGTTCTGAATATAGCATCGCTGATATTGCAGCATTCCCTTGGTATGGCGGTCTTGTTAAAAACTGGGTATATAACGGCGCGGAGTTTTTAGGTGTCGATCAATATAAAAATGTTCAACGTTGGGCAGATGCGATTTTAGCGCGTCCTGCGGTTCAACGCGGGCGTATGGTCAACCGTACTTTTGGTGATTTAGCTACGCAGTTGCATGAACGCCATGATGCGAGTGATTTTGAGACCAAGACTCAAGATAAAGTTTAATCATCATTTTTAAATAAAACCCACTTTTGCCCAAAAAGTGGGTTTTATCATTCTTCCAATAAAAATCTTATTGATGCAAAGAAAGTCCCTTAATAGCCTTATCAACTGCCTTTTTAGGTCCTCTTAACGCTACTCCGACCAAATTTAATTGATTCGCATCTTCGGCCAAAAATACAGCTCGATTATCCTCATCATTGCCTGTAGAAAACATGGCATGTACATAGGGAATTATCGTTAAATCTTGCTCTATTCCTTTGCGATGTGCTTTTTGTAGACCAGATAAATCCCCCTCAAATACCAACATCGGTTGCCCTAGCATGTTGCCATACTCATAGCCATTTGTATCGACATAAGGTTTCCCCAACATTTCAGGTGCAGCAGAGGCAATCCCCGTTGCCAAAAAAGCCACCACATTTAATCTCTGCCACGTCGCAAGATCATTACGGACAATCAGCGCAATTTTTGTATCAAACATAAATCTCTTTCCTGAATCATTTATTTTAGACCGCTCATCATGACTCATCCGGATTTTTCTCGTCTTGTACGTTTGTGCAAGAGCCATCACAAACGTACAAGACCCTAAATTTACGAGCCACTATGCTGGGTTGTTTTTGTTTCAGTAGATACGTTATGGAAATCTTTTTTTATACCTTGAGTGTGATGTATAGCCCCGGTCCAGTAAATTTTATGGGGCTAAATGCTGGGCTTACCGGACAATTCAAAAAAACGATTTATTTTTTTATGGGCGTCGGTTGTGCAATGCTGATGTTATTCATGATTTTTGGATATCTTGGGGCTGCAATCATTCCACAAAATGCCTTGCACTATATTGCGTTATTCGGTGCGCTTTATACATTTTATCTTTCATACCAAATGTTAAAGTCAGATATTGATATTAGTGACGAAGCCACTGAAGTTCAGGTGCTTTCGTTCTGGAATGGTTTTTGGATACAAGCTTTAAACCCCAAAGGGATTTTAGTCATTTTGCCTGTTACAACCATTATGTATCCCACAGCACATATCATTGGTGTACAAATATTCTTCGTATCATTACTCATTTCATTGGGTGCCGCAGGCGCGCCCTGCCTTTACTCTTGGGCAGGTGCAGTATTAGGTAAAAGAATCAAAAATAAAATCTGGTTTAATCGTATAAACCAAGCCATGGGAATGATGTTGATCATTTCCGGCATATTTATGCTTTATGATTTTTTGAAAGGCATGAACCTAATTTAAGATAAAGTCTATGTCAGCCTAAACAGGCTGGCTTTTAAATAACTTGCTTAAGAAGAGAGTTTATTGATCATCCGCCATCGGGCTGGAGTCAATCCAAATGCTTTTAGAAAATGACGTGTCATGTGGCTTTGATCAAAAAATCCTGCAATCAATGAAGCTTGAGTTAAGGACTCTCCATACATCAAACAGGACTTCACAACTTCCAACCTACGCATAGTCATATATCGATGTGGACTTGTACCAAACAGTAGTCGAAAATCACGTGAAAGACTCCAGCGGTCTCGTCCCACATTTTTTTCAATATCATCTAAAGAGATATTTTCATATAAAGAGGCATGTATAAACTCTCTAGCGCGCTCCGCTGCGACATAGTCATAAGCATGTGAGGTGCGCTGATGATTACCAGAAATTTCGTAAAGTGTGGTTGCCAGATCATATAAAGCATCTTGTTTTTCTAAAGGATCAATATGCTGGTCCATCCCTTGTAATAGAACATCAGTTGCTTTAAATAATCGAGGATCCTGACTCAACCCATTCTCAAAAAATGGTAAAGGTTTACCCTTCATAATTTCCTGTAGTGTTGCAGGTTCTACGTACACCATCCGATATCTAAAACCGTCTCGACTACCTGACTCGCCATCATGTTTTTCATCAGGATGCAAAACCATCGTCATACCTGGCAAGCTATGTTTCATCTCTCCACGATAATGAAAGCTTTGAACACCTGTTAATGTTCGACCAATTGCAAAAGTATCGTGGCGATGCGACTCATAAGCATGATCGGTAAAAAAGGCTTCAATTCGTTCGAGACTGTTAGGGTCAGAATTTCTGACGATCCAATCATTTGCATTAGGTAATTCAATCACATATTCACCAGAATTTTATATGTGCTAGAGAGCATTCTACCTATACGTTATACGCTATGGTTATTTTGAAAAATACCCCGTATATAACTCACTCAGCCAAGCAACAAAAACTCGTACGCGTGGCGAGAGCTGCCGATGCTGTGGATATAAAGCAGAAACTGACATCTTCGGGATTTCCCACTCACATAAAACCTCAACCAGTCGCCCATTTTTTAATTCATTTGCCACATGGTAGCGCGGGACCTGAATTAAACCTGCCCCACGTAAAGCAGATAATACATAGTTTTCAGCATCATTTACCGCGATCCAGCTTTTCAAAAAATAATCTTGTTTTTTGCCATTCACCATTAATTCAAATGGATAATTCCGTCCGCCTGATGTCGAGAAGAAATTAACACAATAATGTGATAACAAATCCTCTGGTTGCTGTGGCATTCCATGTTTATTTAAATAGTCAGGACTTGCACAAATCACTTGTGGCATATCGACCAAATGTCTAGCAATTAAAGTGGAATCATCCAAACGCCCCGCTCGCACCACGCAGTCTATCCCTTCCCTAATCAGATCAACCAAGCGATCACCCGTACTGATTACCAGTTCAATATCGGGATATAACTCGTGAAATTGGTCGATACTGGGTAAAACAATTTTAGTCGCATGTGCGCCTGATAAATCGACTCGTAATAAACCACGGGGCTGAGCAATTACATTACGTAAAGACGATTCTGCATCATCAAGTTCCGATAATATTTGTGTGCAGCGTTCATAAAATGCTTGTCCATCTAGTGATGGTCTTACATGCCGAGTCGTCCGTTCTAGCAAACGGCACTGTAAATTACTCTCTAACTCCTTAATGGCATTACTTGCAGTAGCACGTGGGATATTTAGCTGATCGGCTGCCTGACTAAAACTACCCAGCTCTACGATGCGGGTAAAAAGTTGCAAGGTATCAAATTTGTCCATGGTGCTCGCATTTAACCCTATCCATTATTAATGTATATGGAATTATCTTATCCAATTCTGAAGATTTATCCCATATTTCTATATTATTAAAATAAGCCATACTTACTCAAACAGGCAATCTAAAAATGAATATTTCAAGAAAAATAGCTCTGGTTACTGGTGCATCACGTGGTATTGGCCGTGCTATTGCAGAACATTTAGCTCAAGATGGTTTTTATGTGATTGTTAACTATGCTGGCAATAAAGTGCATGCCCAAGCCACTGTAGAACATATTATTGAGCAAGGTGGTCAAGCCTCAGCTATTCAAGCGGACGTTGCAAATGAACATGAGGTGAGCCGTTTATTTCAAGAAGCAAAAGCGATTAATGGTCAAGTAGATGTGGTAGTTCATAGTGCTGGTATTATGCCTATGGCAAAAATTACACCTGAAAACCTGCCAGATTTCGACAAAGTAATTCATACCAATTTACGTGGTGCGTTTTTAATATTGGCGCATGCGGACGAAACAGTGCCAGATGGTGGTCGGATTATTGCGCTTTCAACTAGTGTAATTGCCAAATCTTTTCCGGCATATGGTCCTTATATTGCTTCAAAAGCAGGTGTCGAAGGTTTGGTACATGTGTTAGCAAATGAGTTACGTGGGCGCAATATTACCGTAAATGCCGTTGCACCCGGCCCGACAGGCACTGACCTTTTTTACAATGGAAAAAATGAAGAGCAAGTAGCGGCTATTGCAAAACTTGCTCCATTGGAACGAATCGGAACACCTGACGAAATTGCTGACGTAGTTGCCATGCTAGCTGGTCCAGATGGACGTTGGGTAAATTCACAAGTCATTCGAGTAAATGGTGGATTTGCTTAATTTTTAAAACCGTGTGGATTATTTTAATTCTCACGGTTTTTACTAAATAATAAAATTTCTTAAATCTATTTTATTTTAATAACTTTATAAGATTAACTAATACTAATTTATATAAAATATTCACCGCTCTTATTTATCAAAATAATATATATAAATAGATATTCCTTATTTTTGCTTATATTTAAAACCGCGTAAATTGAACCTTAACAATCTGAATCAAAGATAAGGATATATTCAATGAACGCTAAATTAAATACTGAAACTCCGCAAAGTTTTATCTCAAATGGTTCAAATACGTCCTTTTCAGCCGAAGATATCCTTGCTAAAGCACAGCAATATGCACAAGAACACGAATTAAATTTTAGTGGCAGTTTATCACCTGTTGATGCATGGCAGCTCGTACAACAAGGCGAAGCTGTTTTAGTTGATGTACGTACCAATGAAGAACGTAAATTTGTGGGTTATGTCCCTGAAAGTGTTCATGTCGCTTGGGCAACAGGCACATCGTTTAACCGTAATCCACGCTTTTTAAAAGAACTTGAATCAAAAGTTGGCAAAGACAAAACCATTCTTTTGTTATGTCGTAGTGGCAACCGTTCAGCACAGGCAGCAGAAGCCGCATTTAATGCAGGTTTTGAGCACATTTATAACGTTCTTGAAGGCTTCGAAGGCGACCTAAATGATCAGCAACAGCGTAATCAGAAAAATGGCTGGCGCATCCACCAACTTCCTTGGCAACAAGACTAATACTTCAATCAATTTTCAGTGAATCAAGGAAAGCTTGTGACTCAATGGAACATTAATGCGGTTGTACAAGGTTTACAACAAGCAAGGCATGACTGGCGTCAGCAACAGCACAGAACAAAAGAATTTGGAGGCCGTGAACTTCCATCTAAAGAAGCTTTAAAAGTCATTTTAGATGACTTGTGTGGAATTTTATTTCCAATGCGTTTAGGCCCTGCTGACTTACGTCAAGAAACTGAAGATTCTTATATTGCCTATACTTTAAATCGGGTGCTGACAGCTTTACATGCTCAAGTACAACTGGCTTTAAATTATGAAGCGAAACGACATTTGAGTCATTCAAGCCCAGTGCAGCAGCCACAAGAACTTGCTCAAACTATTGTGCAGGATTTTGCCAACACTTTGCCCTCTATACGGCGCCTTTTAGACGGCGATGTGCGTGCTGCTTATGAAGGCGATCCGGCGGCACATAGTGTGGATGAAGTATTACTTTGCTATCCGGGCATATTTGCGATTATTTATCACCGAATTGCGCATCAACTGTATGCCCAAGTGCCTTTATTGTCGCGCATTATTTCCGAGTTGGCCCACTCTACAACAGGCATTGATATTCATCCGGGTGCGCAAATCGGCAAAGGATTTTTCATTGATCATGGTACGGGTGTGGTGATTGGTGAGACTTGTGTGATTGGAGAACGCGTTCGTATTTATCAGGCCGTGACCCTTGGAGCAAAACGCTTTGAAACCAATGATGATGGTGGTTTGAAAAAAGATTATATACGCCATCCGATTGTTGAAGATGATGTCGTGATTTATGCAGGTGCCACTATTTTAGGCCGTATTACCATTGGTCGAGGGTCAATTATTGGGGGGAATGTTTGGCTAACCCATAGTGTGGCCGCAGGTAGCCAGATTTTACAGTCACCGAATGAGTCTTATCAAAAAAATCATATTGCCGGTTAAAAACTATAGATGTGAAATAAATAGATAAGGAGATAAATAAACAAAGAACGTGCAGATTAATAAAATGCTTATTTCTAGTTTAAATATATTTTTATTTAGAAAATAGATAACTCATTAATAAGCTCAGTATTTAAAAAATTTATAACGCGATTTTAATTTTAAAACCAGAACTAATTCTAGTTTATATGCATCCTAGAATTTTTATTTTCAAAAAGCCAATGTAATAAGGAAAAATGATTCATGGCGAAAAATACAGATAAAGCCCAACTTGCACTTGGGGACCACGCAGCTCGCCAACTGGCCAATGCAACCAAGACAGCTCCCCAACTTTCTACAATTACTCCCCGATGGCTGACTCATTTACTGCAATGGCTTCCTGTTGAAGCAGGTATCTATCGCCTAAACCGTGTCAATAATACCGATGATATTCAGGTGGCTTGTACACAACGTGATGAAGCAACTTTACCGCAAACTTTTGTCGATTATGATCCAGAACCGCGTGAATACTTTTTAAATGGTGTATCTACAGTTTTAGATGTGCATACACGTGTAGCCGACCTTTACAGCAGCCCACACGACCAAATTAAAGAACAGCTTCGCTTAACCATTGAAACCATTAAAGAACGTCAAGAAAGTGAGCTCATCAATAACCCTGAATATGGTTTACTGGCAAGTGTGACAGATGACCAACGTATTTCGACCTTAAATGGCCCACCTACTCCAGATGATCTTGATGATTTGCTACGTAAAGTCTGGAAAGAACCGGGATTTTTCCTAGCACACCCTGATGCGATTGCAGCATTTGGACGTGAATGTACACGCCGTGGTGTACCGCCTCCAACGGTTAGTCTGTTCGGTTCGCAATTCATTACATGGCGCGGTATTCCACTCATTCCATCAAATAAAATTCCTGTAGAAGATGGCAAAACTAAAATCTTGCTGCTTCGTGTAGGTGAAAAGCGTCAAGGCATTGTTGGTTTATTCCAACCGGGTCTTGCTGGTGAACAGTCACCAGGGCTTTCAGTACGCTTTATGGGAATCAACCGTAACGCGATTGCGTCGTATCTAATCTCGTTATATTGCTCACTTGCAGTACTCACTGATGATGCGTTGGCAGTATTAGATGATGTGGAGGTGGACAAATATCATGACTACCCAGTTAACTACAAGTAATCTGCAAGGTAGTCCAACGGGGCCTGAAGTGACTGGTGTTAATCCACCAGCCAACTTCCCTGATGAGTCCACCATTGCTCGTCTTGCTAATGAGTTTTTTTCAGCATTACCAAGCTCAAGCAGTTCAGCTTCACCATCGGGCCTTAACTTGGACTTACCTGTCGGAGCGCCACCGCACCCTCCACAACCGGGTGAACCATTCTCTGCTCTCAGTGGTCGTGCGCCCAATATCGCCTTTCAGAAAAGTCTTAATCCAGAATATCCTGAGCATATTCCAAATTTGCCAGACTACCCTGAACGCCGAATTGTAGCGTCTGCGCCTGTGGTTGGTGGAGCTAATTTGCCACGCCCACCATTTGAACCACATTTGCCACAAGCTGCTCATAGTGAACCCAATGTGCCACGCATTGCACCCAGCTTACCCACTGGTGCAGGTGAATCACCTTATTATTTTTTAAATGATTTTTCTGCTCCCAATACAGCAGAACCGTCTGTTAAAGGTGTTGAAGATAATTATTCAGTTGTACAGTCTTTTCAATTGCCACATGGTGACCAGCTGAAATCATTGCTGACGGAAGATCGTTTTGTAACAAACACGCCTCTCCAAAGTTCGGCAAGCTCTGCATTTTATTTTTTAGACTTGCCTCAAACTGGACAAAGTTATAGTCACTATCAACCATCGCAACCCACCTTTGTAGCAAGCAGTGCTCAACCACTCGATGTACATGCCATACGTCGCGATTTTCCAATTTTACAGGAACGCGTCAATGGTCGACCTCTAGTTTGGTTGGATAATGCTGCCACCACACAAAAACCGCAGCGTGTGATTGACCGGATTGCTTATTTTTATCAGCATGAAAATTCAAATATTCACCGTGCTGCACATGAGTTAGCGGCTCGTGCAACTGATGCCTATGAGCATGCAAGAAATGTAGTTGCCCGATTTATTGGTGCACCCTCTTCTAAAGAAATTATCTTTGTTCGAGGAACAACCGAAGGGATTAACCTGATTGCAAAAACATGGGGCGAGCAAAATATTGGTGAAGGTGATGAAATTATCGTTTCTCACTTAGAACACCATGCCAATATTGTACCTTGGTATCAACTCAGTAAAAAAACTGGAGCTAAATTAAGAGTCATTCCTGTGGATGACACGGGCCAGATTATTTTAGAAGAGTTGCCAAAACTGATTAATGAGCGCACTAAACTGCTGTCAATTACTCAAGTTTCGAATGCTTTAGGCACAGTTACACCTGTTGCTGAAGTCATTAAAATTGCCCATGCCAAAGGTGTACGTGTTTTAGTTGACGGCGCGCAATCTGTTTCGCACATCCCTACCGATGTACAAGCTCTCGATGCAGACTTTTTTGTATTTTCTGGACATAAAGTATTTGGTCCAACGGGTATTGGTGTGGTCTATGCAAAACCAGAACTACTTGAAAGCATGCCTGTTTGGGAAGGCGGTGGCAACATGATTCAAGATGTGACCTTCGAACAAGTAGTTTACCAACCTGCACCAAACAAGTTTGAAGCTGGAACTGGAAACATTGCCGATGCCGTTGGTCTAGGCGCTGCACTTGAATATGTCGAAAGTCTAGGTATTCATAACATTGCTCGCTATGAACATGATCTACTCGAATATGGTCAAAATGCGCTGAGTAGTGTGTCAGGTTTGCGTTTGATTGGAACTGCACATCATAAAGCCAGTGTTATGTCCTTTACTTTACAAGGCTATTCAACTGAACAAGTCGGTAAAGCTTTAAATCAACATGGTATTGCCGTACGTTCAGGTCATCACTGTGCTCAGCCGATTTTACGTCGCTTTGGCGTCGAACAGACCGTGCGTCCGTCTTTGGCTTTTTATAATACGACGGAAGAAATTGATTTATTGGTGTCGGTATTACATCAACTGACGCGTAATCGACGTACGAGTTAAATTTATTTTTGCAAAAAGGACTGCTTTCGAGCGGTCTTTTTTTATGGATTCTTTATTGAAGCTACTTGAGCTCAAAAGTTATATATGAAGTAACAAGTCAAAGTAGCTATCACAGAGGAGTCTTATTATTTTAAATTCAATTTCTGAATTAGCCTTCGGCTAGACTTACTTTGGTTTCGCCCAAAGTAAGCAAAAGCATTTTCATCTGCAAAACCTGTCTTCTTCTTATATCTAATCGATATATCGCAGAAACATAAACTATTTAATACCACGCAGGTTGCAGATGATTTTAGCTCGAATTAAGAGTCATCAATAGTTCGGACAACTCAAAGTAGCTATCACCTCAGAGTCTTGTTATTTTAATTTCGATTTCTGAATTAGCCTTCGGCTCGTGCTAAGAGTCATCTACAGCCTGCCCATAATTTATAAAAATAATGTTTTTGCAACATTTTTTGATAGATGAAAACAGTGAACAGGTTCTGTAGATGACAAAGTTTTTTGGTTACTTTTTCCAAAAAAAGTAACAGAATTAGCTACTTTATTATGACGTATAAACGGTAAGACTCCGTCGTGCTACCCCATCCACTTATAAATACAACCAACTTAAACAAACAAACTCCAAATCAATCTCAATGCAATTCCAATCAACAACACCCCCATCACCCGCTCAAAATAAACCCCAAACTCCAAAAATCTTTTACGTACGATAGGCTGTGCAAACAGTACGCTCACCACCATAAACCAGATGGCATTGACCATACACATCCACACACCATAAAAAACCTGAACTTTCATTGGTGTGGTTGTACTTACAATCGTTGTAAAAATTGCCAGAAAAAAGATAGTGGCTTTTGGGTTTAATGCATTGGTAAGAAAACCCATAGTAAAAGCTTTAAATAAACTTGGCGTATCACCGTTTGCTTGGCCATTAATTTCAATATTAGTATTCGGCTGGCTACGTAAACACTGCCATCCTAAATAAATCAAATAAGCTGCCCCTGCTGTTCTGATCAGTGACATGAGCCATTCACTTTGCTGAATCAAAAAGCCAATACCAACAAGTGTATAAAACACATGCACTGAAATCCCGACACCAATACCAATTGCCGTTAGACATCCAATTAAGTAGCCATAACGTACACTTTGCCTTACCGTAATCACAAAATCTGGTCCTGGTAAAATCACCGCCATAAAGTGAATAAGAGCTAGCGTTAAAAACTCATGCCCATACAACTGCCACATAACAATTTAGTTTCCTGAAAATCACTTAAACGATTGTATTGCGTTTTTTTAGACGCGATAATCCAATTAAAATCCAAATAACTTTTGCCTCATGAGCACAAATCAAAGTCTGGTTCTGTTAAATGAAATGGCGACTTTCGTGAAGGTTGTCGAGTCGGAAAGCTTTTCTGAAACTGCAAGGCAACTTGGTACTACACCTTCAGCTATCAGCCGCGCGATTGCCCGTTTAGAACGTGCTTTAGGCACCCGCTTACTCTATCGGACTACACGAAAACTTCGTTTAAGTGAAAGTGGACAACAGGTTTATCAACGTTGTTTAGATATGGTGAATGCGGCACAAGCAGTCATGGAAAGTTCGGGTCAATTTCATGTTGAACCCGAAGGTATTATTCGCATGAGTGTTCCGAAAGCTGTGGGGCATTTTATGATTCATCCGCATTTACCCGAGTTTTTAGAACGCTACCCGAAAATTGATATACAAATGCTTTTAGAAGATCGCTATGTAGACCTGATTGATGATGGAGTAGATTTAGCACTTCGAATTACAGAGCAACCACCGGGTGGCCTTATGGGTCGAAAGCTGATTGATATTGATCACTTGGTTTGTTCTACACCTGAATATTTGTCCAAGCACGGTACACCGAACCACCCTCATGATTTAAAGCAGCATGAATGTATTTACTTGGGCGAACAAGCCAGTGACTCAAAATGGAAATTTCAGCAAGGAAACAAATCGATCAGTGTGGCTGTGCGTGGGCGTTATGCAGCAAACCATACAGGTGTGCGTTTGAGTGCGGCATTACAGCATTTAGGTATTGCGAGCTTACCTTACTTCGTTGCACGCCATGCTCTACAACAAGGTACCTTAGTTCAGGTTTTACCAGATTGGTATTTTAAAACCTATTACAGTGGTGGGCTGTGGTTACTTTATCCACCGACAAGGCATGTCCCGCCTAAATTAAGTGTATTGATTCAATATTTGGCAGATAAATTAGCAGCAGAACCGACTTTAAAAATCTAGTCGGCTCCTAACTCGAGTAAATAGTATCTAGAGTCCTGATCATTAGAGGCTATGAGTACAACTATTCAACCAATAAATCTTTTGGATTAATCGTATCGCCATACACTGGTTTTAAAGTTTTTTCATAAGCTTGATGAATCACGCCTTCTTTCGCCAGTTTCTCTAAATCTTGATTTAACCAGTCCAATAACTCTTTATCCCCCTTTTTCACTGCTGGTGCAATTAAGTACTGTTCACCTAAATTGGTAATGCCAACGGTGTAATTTGGATTTTCTTTAGCCCAAGCTAAAACCAGCAAGTTATCATGGGCAAGCGCAGCACCACGACCATCTTTTAAAGCATCAAAAGTTTCAGTGTTTTGCTCATATTTTTGTAGCTTAATTTCTGGATGAGTCTTGGTGAAGAATGAATCAGCCGTTGTACCTTTGTTGACCAGTAAAGTTTTATCTTTAAGTTGAGCCACATCGGTAATTGGATGACTTTTAGGAGAAACCACACCTAGTGCCACTTTTAAATAAGGTTTAGCAAAATCGACAACTTCCTTACGTTCTGGCGTAACAGTAAAGTTGGCAAAAATAATATCCACTTTATTGGCTTTTAAATATTCGACACGGTTCGCAGCTTCAGTTAAAACAAACTCAACTTTGTTTTCATCACCCAGCAGATCTTTAGCGACATGCTTGGCAATCTCTACATCAAAGCCTTGGTTTTTACCTTGAGCATCTAAATATCCAAACGGCGGTTTATCACTAAATACACCAATTCGTACCACGCCATTCTTTTTGATCTGCTCAATACTCGACACAGTTTGTGTGGTATCGGCCGTTTTTTCAGTAGACTGAGTTCCTTTGTCACATGCAACTAAACCTAAACTCAGCAAAGATGCAGCCAAAATATGCTTCACGTTTTGAAATGTTAATGTTGTCATTATTTCACCCTCTCGTTCTTGTAAAAGTCTTATTTAAAATCGCAGCACCTACTTTTAGGCACTGCTCTAGCGATATCGAAAATTATTGGTCTACATCTAAAAACACATTCGGATTGACTGAGTCACCGTAAATTGGCTTCAAGGTTTCATCATAAATTTTCTTAATTTCACCGCTTGTTCTGAGCTGCTTAATTTCAGTATTGAGCCAATTCAATAATTGGGTATTGCCCTTTTTAACTGCTGGTGCAATAAACTCTTGATCACCAATAGACTGAATACCTGCAACATAACTTGGGTTCTTCGCGGCCCATGCCAAAGCATAGGTACTATCTTGTGAAATCGCGTCACCACGACCGTCGGTTAAAGCTTTGAAAGCATCCGAATTTCGTTCAAACTTCAGTAAATTTACTTTCGGATAATGCTTGGTAAAGTAGGTATCTGAACTTGTGCCTTTATTTACAATTAAGGTTTTACCTTCTAATTGGGCAATGTCGGTAATCGGCTTGGCTTTAGGTGAGACAATGCCAAAAGCCCCTTTTAAATAAGGCTCGGCAAAATCGACAACTTCCTTACGTTCTGGCGTTACCGTAAATGTCGCGAATACAACATCAGCTCGATTTGATTTTAAAAACTCCACCCGATTTGAAGCTTCAGTCACAATAAACTCAACTTTCTTTTCATCACCAAGCAAATCTTTAGTCACCCGTTTTGCTAGAGCTACATCGAAGCCCTGATTATTCCCCGCACTATCTACATAACCAAACGGCGGATCATCGGCAAAAACGGCAACGCGTAGAACCCCATTTTTTTTGACTTGTTCTAAAGAATGGTCTTCTTGAGCATTACTTGCCTGTTCAGTTGATGGCGTTTTACTACATGCAGTTAATAAAACCCCAGCAACGGCAAGACTGCTTAATATTTTTATTGAATTACGTTTAAACATTCACTTCCTCATGATTCAAATAATAAAAATTTAGTACGACAAAATATTTAGAAAGGCTTTCGCTCGTTCTGTTTTCGGCTGTTCAAAAAATTCTTCTGGTGAAGCCTGTTCAATAATCTTGCCCTTATCCATAAAAATAATGCGGTCAGCAACCTTGCGGGCAAAGGACATCTCATGTGTCACAATCAACATGGTCATTCCTTCATTCGCCAATTTAAGGACTACATCAAGCACTTCTCTGACCATTTCTGGGTCAAGCGCAGCGGTAATTTCATCAAGCAAAATGACTTTAGGTTGCATGACCAGTGAACGAACAATGGCAATACGCTGTTTTTGTCCGCCAGAAAGTTGTCGTGGATAATCAAGTTTTCGCTCAAACAGTCCCACTCGCTTTAACAACTCATCTGCTACTTGTTCTGCTTCGTCGCGATGGCGTTTTTGTACTTTAAGTGGCCCGAGCAAAATGTTGTCAATAACGTTCATATGCCCAAATAGCTCATAGTTCTGAAAAACCATGCCAATTTTTTGACGAGCATTAGTCCAGTCCACATCTTTACCAAGCACACCTGAACCGGTTAAACGGATTTCACCGCCCTGAATCGGTTCTAGGCCATTAATACAGCGTAATAAGGTACTTTTACCGCAGCCCGATGGACCTAAAATAACAACCACCTCTCCTTGTTCTACATCCAGATCAATGCCCTGTAAAATATGACTTTGTGCAAATGATTTCTGTAATTGTTGTATCGATAACAAAGGCATAATTACTCCCAGACCTTTTCTAAATGTGCTGCCAAACGAGATAAGGGATAGCAAATCAGAAAATACAAAATAAAAATAAAGCCATAAATCCAAAGAGAAGCGCTCGGCACGGTCAACAGCGAATTTTCAATAATTTGCTGACCAACTTTAATGACCTCAACCACCCCAATCAGGACTGCCAAAGAGCTGGTTTTCACCATTCGGGTAAATAAGTTAATCGCGCCTGGAGTTACTCGTTTTAGACTTTGCGGAAAAATGACGTAGACCAAGGCTTGAACATGGGTAAGTCCGAGCGCATAAGCTGAATCGCGTTGATGTTGATCAATTGAAGTAATGGCTGCACGAACCAAATCGCCCATTTCTGCCGTACCCCATAAAACAAATACAACAACGCATACCCACATTGCAGAAAACTGCCAGTTAAACCATGTCGCAAAGCCGAAATAAAACACAAATAGCAAAACTAAAATCGGAATGATTCGAATGGCTTCTAAGTACAGGCGGCACAATGCTTTAACGACTATGTTTTTAGAAGTCATAATGACGCCGAAAACTGTGCCGAAAATTGCAGAGAAAAACACTGAAATAAATGCAATTTTTGCAGTTGCCCAAAGTCCCCACATTAAACGTTCGAGGTGACTCGCTTGAAATAAATAATCAAGTTCCATGGCTCACCTTCCGACTTCTGTGCTCCAGATAACTGGTTAAAATAGACACGGGCAATAAAATAATCAGATAAGCCATGATGAGTAAGAACAAAGCTTCGGTAGTTTTATAGTCCATGCCAATTAAGTCTTTGGTGACAAAAAGCAATTCAACGACAGCAATTGCACTGACCACAGAACTTTCTTTAATTAGAAATAGACAATTTGCCCCTATTGCCGGAATTGAAATAGCCAGTGCTTGAGGGAAAATGACATATCTAAAAATTTGAATCGGTTGTAGACCAATACTTTTTGCAGAGTCAATCTGCCCTTTTGCAACAGACTGCAAACCTGCTCGGAAGGCTTCAGCCATATAGCTTCCACCTAAGAAGGTCAGTCCGATCACACCACAGGCAAAACCATCGATTTTGATGCCAAGCTTTGGCAAACCGTAATACAAAAAGAACAGTTGAATTAATAAAGGGGTATTTCGAGATAACTCAATATAGAACTGGGCAATTCTATTTAGCACCCGCACGCGATATGTGATTAAAATGCTGCAAATTAGCCCTACAATAATTGCCAAAATAATGCTGATAATTGAAATTTTCAGCGTGGTCAAAGTTGCAGAGAAAAATTGCGGCAACACACTATGGATATACTGCCAGTTCAAGGAAAATTCCAAAAATAATATTAAAACGTTATAAATATTTAGCTTTCGTCAGCTATTAAATATTTGTGCAACGAGTTTATTTTTTTCCCAATTGGTCTAAAACTATTTTTATTAGATAAGCTTTTCTATAAGTTTGATAAATTCGATCTGGCAATCGAAAATCTTCAAATCAGTTGAATACAACCGCTCAAAACATATTCACTCAAACAAAGATGAATAAAAAAAATCGGACACTAACGCCCGATTCCTATTAAATGATTTTTAATCTATTGCTTACTTTCTAAGTACATCACCAATGCTTGGGTCTTTATCAAAAACCGATTTAGCATATGGGCAAAGCGGAATTACTTTTACGTCTTTTTCACGAACAAAAGCCACCAAAGCATCAAGTAATTGGCGACCTACACCTTGTCCCCGATAATTTTCATTTACATCTGTAGCGTCAATAATCAGCATGCCTTCGCCTGCCCATGTATAAGTCATTTCACCCGCAACGGTTTCACCATCAAGTAAGCTAAAGCTGCCGTGTTTTGCATCATCTTTTTGTTGAATATTCACAATGAATTCCTCGTATTATGGCTCAAATTTATTTAAAAATGACTTTATATATCTTTATCTATAAGAACAAATTTAAGTGTAAAAAAATAGACTATTTTTAGCAGTGAGTCTGTATGCTTTTTAAATACAATCTTCAATTAACTCAATGAAACTCTTGTACCAGACTATTAATATGCGCCACCGCAGCAGTTCGGTTTTCAACACAAAGTTTTTCAAAAACATGCTCTAAATGCTTGTTTATTGTCCGAGGGCTAAGCTCCAAGATTTCTGCAATATCTTTATTGGTTTTGCCCAACAACAACCAGTGCATGACTTCTGCCTCACGTTGAGTCAACTGTGGGCAATATTTCAAAATATCAGCCATTTCCAAAGCTGGCGTAGAAGTTTTTATCTGGATAAGATAATTTTTTGCCACGCTTGGTTCAGTTTGCCACGGTGTAAGCAATAAAAGCTGTAATTGCTGGGATGGCGTTGAATAAGAACAGCTGGTTAATTTTTTAGGGTCTTTTTCATTTTCTAAGTCTGAAAACCAAGCTTTTAAACCTGCTTCAAAACCCTCTAATTCGGGTAAATATTGATTCAGTAAATCACTGGCTTTTTGGGTTTTCCAAACAATTTTACCGTGAACATCTAGCGCAAGAATGGCTGTTTCCGTTGCATCAATCACCTGTTTTTGTTGCTGCAATAGTTTGGCATGTGCCAAATGTGTTTTTACCCTTGCTAATACTTCTTCAATATTCAGAGGTTTGGTTACATAGTCTACCCCACCGACCTGAAAACCACGCACAATATGTTCTGTCTCAGACAAACCTGTCATAAAAATAACGGGAATAAACTGCGTAATTGGACTCGCTTTAAGCTGTATACAACTTTCAAAACCGTCCATATGTGGCATATTGCCATCGAGCAAGATCATATCTGGTAAGCATCGATGAGCTATTTCAATTGCACTTAACCCATCAGTTGTGACAAGCACGCGATAACCTGCCTGATCCAGACTTTCATGTAGCAAGCCTAAATTTTCCGGCACATCATCCACAATCAGAATAACAGCCTGCTCGTTTGGCGAAGCTTGCTGAAAAGAAACATGTTGCGTACTCATTGCTTATCCTGAATTAATCGTTGCGCGTGTTTTAAATCAAACTTTTGAATAGCGTGTTCAAGCTGTTCCCATAACTCGTTATGCTCTGGAAAATTTTGACGGCATTGCATTAAAGTCTGTTGAATTCCACGAATGTACCCCTGTCCAATTAAATCATTTAATTGCTGCAAGCTTTGCGGTAAATCGAGCAGATCATTATTTTCTGGTTGTTGGATTGGCGTATGAACAGTGGTTTGCTCTTGTTTATATATCTTTAGATCAAGTGTTTGAACTTCATTATTTTCTATGGATGTCTCTGATTTAGAATCAATCCACACCAAACCCAATTTGTCTCCAATTTTACTCAGCAACAAATTGAGGTCGATTGGTTTTAACATAAAGTCTTCACTTAAGACGGCATCTTGTGGATTGACTTCACGCTCGCCTGCATTCGCTGAAATAATTAAGATCGGTACATTAGTAATATTATTCTGACGTAATAACCGCGCTGTTTCCCACCCACCCATCAAAGGCATATTTAAATCCATCAAAATCAGGTTAGGTTGAAAAATAGGTACTCGTCTTAAACAATCAATGCCCGACTCGGCTTCTTCAATCATAAATCCTAAAGGTTTTAGAAAATTAGCGACTAGGCCTCGGTCCACCGCTTCATTATCGACAACCAAAATTCGTTTTCGCTCGCCTTGATAGCCTGTAATTTGGTTGGAATAAACATTAGAAATTGGATGAACCACTTCTTTTGAAGGTAAGTAAAACTTAATCTTAAATTGTGAACCCTGATTGAGCTGACTAGTCACAGATAGTTGGCCGCCGAGTAAATCGACCAACAATTTTACAATGGGTAATCCGAGTCCTGTTCCGGTAAATCCGCCTTGCACTACATTGCTACCCCGTTCAAACGGATTAAAGATTCGCTCTAAATCTGCCTCGGCAATACCACAGCCCGTATCTCTAATTTCAAAATAAGCCGTTTGAAAACGGTACTCAACTTTTAAAGTAATTGTGCCGCTCATTGTAAACTTTAAAGCATTGCCCAGCAAATTGATCAGCACTTGCTCTAAGCGTTTTTTGTCGGTACGCACATAGTGCGGTAGGTTCTCTCCAATTTCATAAACAAACTGTAAATTCTTCTGTTCAAACTGTGGCTGAAACATTTGAATAATTTGTTCAATAAAATTTGGAAAATGCACATCCACTACATTTAAAGAAATTTTGCCTGTTTCAATTCGCGCTAAATCTAATAAACCGTCAATCAATGAAGTCAGATGTTGCCCACTACGGCTAATCACGCCGAGCGCCATTTTGCCTTGTTCTGAGAGCTGCTCTTGTTTTTGAAGCAATTGGCTATAGCCCAAAATACTATTTAGGGGTGTTCTTAATTCGTGGCTAATACCAATGACATAACGGCTTTTTGCATCATTTGCCCGTTCTGCTGAAATTCTGGCGTCTTGTAAGTCTTTTGAAGTGACTTCATGGGCAGCAATTTCATCAATCAATAATGCTGTTTGCTGGTGTGTTTCGATTTCAGCATTACGACGGCTTTCATCGTTTAATACGAGCCACCAAGCAGCAACACTCATCAATAGAAATAAAATGGTATAAATTTTGACAAATAGCATAAATAGCTGAGGAACGGCTGCCGCATTAATGGTTTCTAAATAGGTTTTTTCCTGGATATAAACCAGACTTAAACTCACTGCCAGAACAATAGACAGCCCTAAAGTCAGTAATAAATATAAACTGACCCGACTATTTAAACGGCTGGCCCAACGTTCTGGTAGATAGTGCCAGATGCCTTTTTTAAGCTGTACCGACCAACGTGCATCGGGTTTACATAAATCGTGGCAGCGTGCTTCAAGTGAACAGCATAGAGAGCAAATCGTACCGTTATAGGCTGGGCAACCCGCCATATCAGCGAGTTCATAGTCCCTTTCACATACCACACAGGTAGCAACCGAAGTCGCCTGAATTTTTTCAGGCTGACGTGCAATGTAATATTTGCCTTTGGTTAGGTAAGCAATAACAGGAACGCATAACACAGCACTCCCCAGAGCAATAAAACTCGCCAAACCTTTTGCCATGAGTCCAAAAAAGCCCAAATAACTGAGCATCGATAACACTGAGGCAATCATTAAGGCACCCACTCCTACGGGGTTAATGTCATATAAATAAGCACGGCGAAATTCAATTCCCTTTGGGCTTAAACCTAAAGGTTTACAGATAATTAAATCGGCAACAACGGCACCAATCCATGCCAAAGCAATATTGCTATATAGCCCCAAAATGCGCTCAACTGCATGGCTAATGCCCATTTCCATCAAAACAATAGCAATAAAAACGTTAAAAAGAAGCCAGACAATTCGCCCCGGATGGCTATGAGTTAAGCGAGCAAAAAAGTTGGACCATGCCAATGAGCCAGCGTAGGCATTGGTCATATTAATTTTAATTTGCGCCAAGCAAACCAGTGCTAGAGTCAATATTAAAGCAAGCTGAGGGTTTGGAATAAACTGTTGATAGGCGACCCAATATAGATAAGTTGGATTGTCTAGTTCAGAGACAGGAATAAACAGCTGAAAAGCCAACACCATCAGCAGCATGCCCATCAAGACTTTTAGAAATCCAAAAATAATCCAAGATGGGCCACCTAAAAAAACAGCAAAACGCCATGCAGTTCTATTCTTTTCTTGTTGCGGTAAGAAACGTAAATAGTCAGCTTGCTCACCAATTTGGATCACAAATGAAAAAATAAGAGTGCACGCCGCACCAAAGTAATACAGATTAAAGTCAGTTGAGTTTGAAACCGCCCCAACAAAATGCAGGCTACTACTTAAAATTTGTGGTTGTTTCCAAAGTACAAAAAACCACGGTAACAACAGCAATAAAAGCCAGATTGGTTGTGTGATCGCCTGAACTTTATTAATAAAACCAATACCTTTGACTACTAAAGGCAAAATCACTAAGGCAGAAATTAAGTAACCAATAACTTGCGGAATACCTAAAGCAAGCTCAAGTGCCATCGCCATAATTGCGGCTTCAAACGCAAGCAAAATAAAGGTAAAGCTGGCATAAATTAGAGATGTAATGGTCGAGCCAATGTAGCCAAAACCTGCACCACGAGTAAGCAGATCAACGTCTACATTATATTTTGCGGCGTAGTAACTAATCGGCCAACTGGTCAAAAATATGATGGTACATACGACAATTGCTGCCCATAACGCATTGCTAAAGCCATACTGCCAAAGCATGGTCGCCCCAATGGCTTCCATCGCCAAAAAGCTAACTGTCGAAATTGCGGTATTAGTTACCGTCCAAGGTGACCATTTACGTACTGAGGTAGGTGCATAGCGGAGTGCATAATCTTCGATACTTTCATCTGCCACCCAAATATTATATTCACGGCGTGTTTTGATCACACGTTGTGGCGCTTGTTGGGGACGTGAAGAATCTGGCATAACACTCATGTTTTGGATGGGGCTGCATTAAACCCAGCAATCCTTATGCCAAAAGTCATTTATCATGGCGATTTTCTCGAATACGCACATATACGCAAAATAACGTATTTTCAATTTTTCCCAAAAATCACACACTCAAAACCATCAAAAAACAATGATCAATATTTGTGTTGATTGACCGAAAATGATTGGGAGATTGATGTTATGAGTGTATCTGAACATCCAAATCTGGACACTGTGCAAGGTACAGATTCACAAAAAGCAGTGAATGAAACCTTAGAAGATTATACTTTACGTTATGCTCCACACAGCTTTCGGCGCTGGAGTCCCAAAGTTGTCGCTATTACTGCACTTGGTGGTATTGCCTATCTTGCTGACTTTTCTATTGGCGCCAGTATTGGTATGTCTTACGGAACAACCAATGCTGTTTTCTCCATTTTATTTGCAGCGATTATTATCTTCTTAACCGGCATTCCTTTAGCCTACTACGCAGCGCGCTATAACATCGATCTTGATTTGATTACCCGCGGCGCAGGTTTCGGTTATATCGGCTCAGTCCTGACCAGTATCATTTTCGCCAGTTTTACCTTTATTTTCTTTGCCCTTGAAGGTTCAATCATGGCGCAAGGGTTATTGCTTGGTTTAGGCATTCCACTTTGGGCAGGTTATCTCATCTCAACCGTTATGGTTATACCACTCGTCATTTACGGCATGAAAGCCTTAAGTAAATTACAAGTCTGGACTACCCCGCTTTGGCTCGTTCTGATGATTGGTCCTGTGGCCTATCTGATTTATCAAGAGCCTACTTTAGTCAGCCAGTTTGCAACTTTTACAGGTAACGAAGGTTTTGCAACTGTAGACATGGCTGCAATCATGTTGGGTGCTGGTATATGTTTATCACTCATCATGCAAATCGGTGAGCAAATTGACTATCTACGCTTCATGCCTGCTAAAACAAAAGAAAATAGCAAAGCATGGTGGGCTGCGGTTATTTCAGCGGGTCCGGGTTGGGTGATTTTAGGGGCAATCAAACAAATTATTGGGGCATTTTTAGGGTTCTATTTACTCACTAAAATACCGGGCGTAAACAGTACTGAACCTGTTCAACAGTTTAATGCGGCGTTTCATGACATGCTTCCGGGTTGGGCTGCTTTAACACTTGCAGTGATTTTGGTGGTTATTTCTCAAATTAAAATTAATGTGACCAATGCTTACTCTGGTTCCCTTGCATGGACAAGTGCCTACACACGTATTAGCAAACATTATCCTGGTCGTATTGTGTTTGTGATGGTGAACTTGGCAATTGCGCTTGCTTTAATGGAAGGCAACATGTTTGCGGTACTGGGTAAAATCTTAGGGTTCTATTCAAACTTTGCGATTGCTTGGGTTGTGGTTGTTGCAACAGATATTTCAATTAACAAATATGTGTTAAAACTTTCACCGAAAGAACCAGAATACCGCCGTGACATGCTATACAACGTAAACCCTGTCGGTATGGTTGCGTTCCTTGTATCAGCAGGCTTATCAATTGCAGCATTCTTCGGATTACTTGGTAGCTTCTTGGCGCCTTACTCACCGCTTATCGCACTTGTACTTGCCTTTGTATTAACACCAATCATGGGCTTATTAACCAAAGGAAAATACTACATCAAGTCACACGATGACGGTATTAAAGAACCACGTTACGATGCTGAAGGCACACCAGTTGCAACGGTTTACCACTGCCGCGTATGTGAACAAGGTTACGAGCGCCCAGATATTATGTTCTCTCACAAACATAACGGTACGATCTGTTCTTTGTGTAAAACACTCGATGCTTAAATACTCTCGAAACTAAAAAAGAAGCTTTAAAGCTTCTTTTTTATATCTGAGGATTCTTAGCCAATCGGAAATAAACGTTCAGGCACCACATCTTTCATCACAATGGTTGAGATGAGTCGTTGCACACTGGGAATAGCAGATAATTTTTCATCGTACAAACGCTGGAAAGCAGGTAAATCTTTAGCCACCACATGCAGCAAATAGTCTGGCTCACCAAATAAGCGCTGCGCCTGAATAATTTGCGGGATGTCTATCACGGCATTTTCAAACTTCTCGACTGCCTGTTTATCGCCCTCTTTAAGCGTAATAAAAACAATCGCTGAAAATTCAAATCCCACTAAGTTTGGGTCGAGTTCTGCCCGATAACCTTTGATAGCTCCTGACTCTTCTAAAGCCTTCACTCGTCTATGACAAGGTGAAATGCTCAAACCGACTTTTTCTGCCAGCTCGGTGATAGATAATCGGCCATTTAATTGCAATTCAGCAAGAATCTTTTTATCTGTGCGATCCATTTAGAAAAATTTACCCCAAATGAGTGTGATATGAGCAAACATTTAAAAGCACATTCTAAATACATGAGCATATTATTTTCAACAAGCTCGAATAAATAGGGATTTTTTCTAAACCACGAGTGAAACCTTTGGAAAATAGTTCGCCGAGATAAGCATATGGCTTTTAACATTTTTATTGCATTTTGGAGTGTCTCCATTCTTTTTATTATTACGCCAGGGGCAGACTGGGCCTATGCCATTTCGGCAGGGATTAAAGGCAAAGTCGTCGTACCCGCTGTTGCAGGTATGCTATTTGGGCACTTTATTACGATTTTATTAGTAGCGGCTGGTGTTGGCCTACTGGTAGCAAATAATCCAACTGCTCTGATGATCTTAACAATTGCAGGTTCTGCTTATTTGTTATGGATGGGAATAAACTTATTACTTACCCCTCCTACTCCGAACGAGTCAGGTTCTGAAAAAGCTCAGTCATGGTTGAGCTGGGCAACCAAAGGAGTTTACGTGAGTGGATTAAACCCGAAAGTTTTTTTGCTCTTTTTAGCACTGCTTCCTCAATTTATTGACACTACTGCTTCATGGACAGTGACAACACAAATTCTTGCCTTCGGTGTTGTCCACATGATTAGCTGCGCGATAATTTACTTAATGGTGGGTTATGGTTCAGAGGCTATTTTGAAAACCAGACCACAAGCAGCACAATTAGTCGGCCGTTTTTCAGGTGGTTTGATGGTTGTTATCGCAACATGTTTATTGATTGGACAAATTTAAAAGTCATTCAGCAAAAAGTTACTGACTCACTTTTCGGGTCAGTAACTTGAATAATAAAATATAAGAAAAATTATCTCATTCGTTTGAGGTTATAAGTCACGACTCCCCAAATAACCAGTTCTTGCCCCTCTTCAATATAAATATTCTGATAATCAGGATTTTCTGCTTTTAGCCAAACTTTAGGTGGCTGAAATTGACTATCAATCATTAAGCGCTTCACAGTGAAATCATTATCGATGAGTGCAATCACAATATCACCCGATTTAGCGGGAATGCTACGGTCCACAATAAGCGGATCATTAATATCAATTCCAGCATCTAACATGGATAAAGAGTTGGCTTTGACAATAAACGTGGCATTTTCATTTCTAATTAAATATTCATTTAAATCGAGTGCTTGCTCAATATCATCTTGCGCAGGCGAAGGAAAACCTGCCGCAATACGTTCAGTTGCCAAAGGAATATGGTAAATTTTATCGTTATTCGGGTGGACCTGTTGGACATTAAGTTTTGAGTTCAAGTCGGTCAAGTTATTGGTTTTGACATTATTCAGTAACCAATTTTTGATAAAGTTAACTTGAGACTCAGGAACACGAATGACTTTGGTGGGTTCATTGAACTGTGCTTTACGTCCGGCATTTTCTCGTGCACCGCCATGCTCGAACTCTTTTTTCTTTGGCATATTGCCTCCATTCCACTGTTCAAATCCTACACAAACAATGTAACTTGAAAAAGTTACATTTTCAAGTTGACGAAATATTTTTTTTGCATAACAATAAATCTCATGATCAGATTTTAATCCATTTTGCTTTTAACAGGGATGTTTTAACCAAAATGGCAATTTGAAGAAAATCAAAACCTATTTCGAAATAGTCGTTATCGCTGACTGTTTTTTGATTTTTATCAAATGAGATTCTGAACACTTAACATTCTGGTTAAATTCAGTTTTTGGTATGGAGACATGCGAAATGAAAAATCAACGTGATGCGGTTTTAGGTTATGCAAATGAGCAACATGCTTACTATATCCGCCTAATTGAAAATGATGCGGTTTTAGGTGAAAGCTACGGATTATTTTGTGAAAATCCAGATAGCGAAGCAGCCGAAAGTATTATGACGACACTTTTTTTGAAAAAATCTTTTTGGTTAAACGGTTCTGAATACCTTGATATTGTAAAAGGCCTACAACCTCTCCCTCAGTAAATAAGTAAGCTAAAAAACAAAGGAGGCAAAAGCCTCCTTTGTTTTTAAAACATTCTGCTTAAGACGTAAAACGTCCGTAGGCATCACGTTTTTGATTACGAGAGTTTTGACCACGGCCATCATAATCATCGTCGTCATCACGGCTGCGACCACGACCTCGTCCACCTGAGCGGCCACGATCGTCATCATCATCGTCATCGCGGCTGCGACCACGGCCTCGTCCGCCTGAACGGCCTCCGCGATCATCGTCGTCGTCATCACGACTACGGCCACGGCCTCGGCCACCTGAGCGGCCACCACGATCGTCATCATCATCGTCATCACGACCTCGGCCTCGGCCTCCTGAGCGGCCACCACGATCGTCATCATCATCGTCATCACGACTGCGACCTCGGCCTCGACCACCTGAGCGGCCACCACGATCGTCATCATCATCGTCATCACGACTGCGACCTCGACCTCGTCCGCCTGAACGGCCTCCGCGATCGTCATCATCATCGTCATCACGACTGCGACCTCGGCCTCGACCACCTGAGCGGCCACCGCGATCGTCATCATCATCGTCATCACGGCTGCGGCCACGACCTCGTCCACCTGAGCGGCCACCGCGATCGTCATCATCATCGTCATCACGGCTGCGGCCACGACCTCGTCCACCTGAGCGGCCACCACGATCATCATCATCATCATCACGACTGCGACCTCGGCCTCGGCCTCCTGAGCGGCCACCACGATCGTCATCATCATCGTCATCACGGCTGCGACCACGACCTCGTCCACCTGAGCGGCCACCGCGATCATCGTCATCATCATCGTCATCACGGCTGCGACCACGACCTCGTCCGCCTGAACGGCCACCGCGATCGTCATCATCATCGTCATCACGGCTGCGGCCACGGCCTCGACCACCTGAACGGCCACTGCGATCGTCATCATCATCGTCATCACGGCTGCGACCACGACCTAGTCCGCCTGAACGGCCACCGCGATCATCGTCATCATCGTCGTCGTAACGGCTTCGGCCGCGACCACCTGAGCGGCTACCGCGATCGTCATCATCGTCGTCATCATCACGACCGCGGCCACGACCATTACGGCCATCATTTTTATGGCTTAATGCACCCGCTTCACGCGCTTCTTCAGACGTAAATTCATGAGCGTTACCACTTGCATGGGCTGCTCGGCCAGCTTCACGAGCTTCTTCAGAGGTAAACTCATGTGCATTACCACTCGCGTGAGCAGCTCGCCCACCTTTGCTGGCTATTTCTCGTACTCTTTCAGGATCCATACTTGCAAATCCACGATTTGAAGTACCTGTTCTATTGTTATCGTCATCTTCATATCTAGTATTAGCCATAGTTATATCTTCCTATATTTAATTATAGTCACTACCGCTTTTGGTTAACGGATTTAATAACAATAGAATATCTATAATATTTTCCCACCCAAGTGATGTATCAATCCTTTTAAATGTATATCTATCAAAAAATGAAATTTCTTATAAACACATTATTTTTAAAATATTTTAAAAATTTTAATTATTAATAATTTTACTCTTTAAATATTGGATATACTCATTATTACCTAAGGGCACACTACAATATATTTTTACAAACACAGTTAAAATAATTTAACTGATAACAAAAAATTTCAAACTGTACAAAACAGTAAACTAACACAACACCAGATCTATTGAGAAAATAACAAACAAACAATTATTTTAATTAAAAAACAATAACATATATCATTACATTTTCAGAATTAATTTACTTGAGAGATTTATATGAATATTTAAAACTAATTTTAATAAGATGGTTTGAGTAACTTAACTATGCAATTAAAAAATCAACAGTCAGCTCTACAATATATCCATATTTCTATCCCTGAAATTTTACTAGGACATATTAAGTCCAAAAACTCATGGCAGGACTATAACAAAGAATGGAGCTATAGATTAGACCCACCTCATGCAAGTCATCCCTTCCAAAGAGACTTATATATTATTAAGTCAAAAAATATAGAACATGAAGATATAAAACTGTTGCTAGATAATATAGCTATTAAAAATAATAAAAATTCAGAAAATATAGATGGAGCAAAAGAAATTATTAAAAAAATATTAGACTTATCTAATAATATACCGATAGAAAACTGGTTAGAGGATACAGGAAATAGATCTATTATTGAAAGCATGATTGATAAAAACAAAATCAAGTTAATCGATATTATTTAACCCTCAAATATAAAATATTTTTTTACATCCTTATAAATAAAATAACAAAGACAACTTATTAAAAAATTCATTTTACTCACATTTACGCGGTAACAGCTCACTATATGAAAATTAGATATTACAACCGAGGTATTTAAAAATGGAAAACTCAACAAACCAGTATCCAACATCTGCCCCCGCACAAGTTCAATCTCATCAACCAGGCGATCAGGAAAAAATGCACCCTGAACCTGAGATTATAAAAAGTTCACATAAAGGTAGCGATAAGCTAAAAGGTAAAGTTGCTGTTATTAGTGGTGGCGATAGCGGTATCGGGCGTTCTGTCGCAGTATTGTTTGCCCGTGAAGGTGCCGATATTGCGATACTTTATCTTGAAGAAGATCAAGATGCTGAAATCACTAAACAACTCGTTGAAAGAGAAGGACAACATTGTCTTTTATTAAAAGGTGATATTTCTGATCCAGATGTGGCAAAACTTGATATTGATAAAGTTCTACAACATTATGGTAAAATTAATATTTTAGTGAATAACGCTGGTGTGCAATATCAACAAAAAGAAATTGAAAGCATTAGTAATGAGCAATTAGAAAAAACTTTTAAAACTAATATTTTCCCAATGTTTTATCTTACTAAAGAAGCCATTCCTTATATGGAAGAAGGCGATAGTATTATTAATACGACCAGTATTACCAGCTATCAAGGCCATGATGAGCTCATTGATTATGCAAGTACTAAAGGCGCGATTACTACTTTTACGCGTAGCTTATCGAACAATTTAATGAAGCAGAAAAAAGGAATTCGAGTAAATGGTGTTGCGCCGGGACCCATCTGGACACCATTAATTCCAAGCAGTTTCGATGCAGAAACCGTTAAGGAGTTTGGTAAAGACACCCCAATGGGAAGAATGGGACAACCAAGTGAAGTTGCACCTGCTTATCTTTTCCTTGCCTCAGATGATGCAAGTTACATTACAGGTCAAGTCATTCATGTAAATGGTGGTCAAATCGTAAATGGTTAATCCCTAATATATAAAAAAGCCCTGAAAGTTAAAACTTTCAGGGCTTTTTTTGTTTGTTAAGCCGGTATCTGAGCAGCTATTTGTTCTCGTGACCAAACACGATGAGCCATAATCAGGTTTTTGAAATTTTCAGCAATCGGCTGGAATTCATCTCCAACTAGAGTGCCTTCATCGGGAACTAAACCTAGCGGTTCAAGTAAATCAGATTTATTACCTAAAAACGCAATTGGTTTTAAATGCTTGTAAGCCTCTAATAGATAATGGCGCGCTACGCCATCTTGCAGCACGGCATTTAAGTTATCTCCATCAGGAATAATCACTGCATCATATGCAATTGACGGTTCAGCCATCTGCATGCCATCAGCCACAATAATGTTGTCTTTATGGTCTTTTACAGGAGCTAAGCTTGGCGCTAATAAATGAAGAGTCACCCCTTCTTTAATTGCCCAGTTTTTCATCGCTTCTAATGAATCAGATTTGACTAAATTATGGATGAGTACTGCAACTTTTCGGCCTTGAATATCTTGGGGCGGGAAAGCCAAGAAAGATAATTTAGCCGATTTTTCAACTGCAGTTTTTTTATAATCTAGCGTCAAATCAGGCACTTCAATTCCTAAATTAGCGCCTACTTGTCGTGCTAAGTCGAGATCAATATTTGCCAAAATTTGTTCAACTTGACGCTCACGAATGTGTTTTCGTTGCACTTTACTTAATTCAAAAGTATAGGCATCGACCACATGCTTTTGCTCATGAGGGGCAAGGCTCTTGTAGTAAAGGCGCGGTTGAGAAAAATGATCAGAAAAAGTTTCGCTTCTTTGACGAAGTTTGTGTCCGCTAATCTGTTCAGGATAGCTTTCAAAACCGCCGTTTGAAGCAGCAGGTGGGGTTTCGGCTGGCCAATCATTATCAATTGAGTTTGGTTGATATGAAGCCTGCCCTTTATGAATCGTATGCTGGTGAATACCATCACGTTGATTATTGTGGAATGGGCACACAGGTTTATTGATCGGAATTTGATGGAAGTTGGGTCCACCCAAACGACTTAACTGTGTATCGGTATATGAAAATAGTCGTGCTTGTAGAAGCGGGTCATTTGTAAAGTCAATTCCTGGCACAATATGTCCCGGACAGAAAGCCACCTGCTCTGTTTCTGCAAAGAAATTATCTACATTTCTGTTCAAAACAAATCGGCCAATTGGTGTCACTGGAACCAATTCTTCAGGAATAATTTTTGTCGGGTCCAATAAGTCGAAGTCAAAGTTCATCTCGTCTTCTTCTTCAACAATTTGTACACCGAGTTCCCATTCAGGATAAACCCCATTTTCAATGGCTTCATAAAGATCGCGACGGTGGAAATCTGGATCTTTACCAGCAAGCTTTTGAGCTTCATCCCAAACTAACGCACTTAAACCTTGTTTAGGGGTCCAGTGGAATTTCACAAAATGTGATTTTCCTTCGGCATTAATGAGTCGGAATGTATGAACCCCAAACCCTTGGATTGAGCGTAAATTACGTGGAATTGCACGGTCTGACATAGCCCAAATCACCGCGTGTGCTGACTCAGGTACTAAAGACACAAAATCCCAAAAAGTATCGTGTGCAGTTGCTCCTGTTGGTATTTCTGTATCTGGTTCAGGTTTTACTGCATGAACAAAGTCTGGAAACTTAATCCCATCTTGCACAAAAAACACAGGCGCATTGTTGCCGACTAAATCAAAATTACCCTCTTGGGTATAAAATTTAATGGCAAAACCACGAATATCACGGACCGTATCAGCAGAACCACGTGGGCCCTGCACTGTTGAGAAGCGTACAAAAATTGGAGTTTGAATGGTTGGGTCAGTCAAAAAACCAGCTTTTGTTAAGCGCTCATTTCCTTCATAAGCCTGAAAGTAACCATGAGCACCCACGCCACGTGCATGCACAATACGCTCAGGAATACGTTCATGGTCAAAATGAGTAATCTTTTCTCGTAAAATAAAATCTTCTAATAGTGTCGAACCGCGAATACCTGCTCTTAAACTATTCTGGTTATCAGCAATTTTAACCCCTTGATTTGTGGTTAATGCTTCATTGGTTGCATCGTCTGTGACTGAGTCTAATTGTTCAGTTTTTTGGGTAGTATTGGCTTTATTTGCAGCGTCAGCACCAGCCATTTCACTTGTTTTATTTGTTGATTTAACATTATCAGTCATGTTCATTACCTATGTTTTAAAGTTAAACGTGGGGTGAATTAAAAACTTCAAGAGTTAGTTTTGTTAAAGGAACTTAAATATGGAAAAAGGAGCTCGACATATTTACGTGTACTCCAAAGACCAATGCTTTTATGGTGTGAATCTGGGGCCAAAAACGGAGTCAGCTTGCATATTTTTATGGCAAGATCAGGTGTCTGACGTATACGCTCTTGGAGTGCATCGAGTTCGCCATCAGAAATATAGCTAAACAGATAATCTTGAATACGCTGGCTATTCTTAAGTTCCCTGCTGTAGGCCAAGTAGTTAGAAGAATGATCAGTACCAGCAATCCAGTCATGAATAATTTGACGTTCCACAGGGTTAAATACCCCAAACATTTTTCCATTTTCTTCATTAATCATCCGCCAGAACACGCTCTGCTCAGGGTCGGTATTAAATTTAATCCATTTGTGATCAATAAGATGTGTAACCAAACCTTTAACGTCTTCTGGGTTTGATAACCATTGGTTAATGGTTTTACATCCAAACTGTCTAGTTTCGTTATGAATAAGCTGCCCCACGAGCGCTTTTCTTTTTAAAATTTTAAGGACTAAATCTTCAAGATTTAAATTTTTAATAATTTTTGAAGAAGAAACACCATGATTATTAAGAGCAAAACCACGTTTTAATTTATTAAAGAAAGCTTCTTTATCTCTGTACTTATCATAAATATTTTCTATAACTTTAATTGCTTTATCTGCATGTCCGTTATCAATGTTATCGATAGTGATGTGCAAATTAAAATATTTAGAATCAATACCCAGTTCAGCAAGTTCATAATTACTGATGAGTAGATGCAGTGGCAGTTGCTCATAACCTAAATTGAAGCCGACAATTTCGGGAATGAACTCTGGTGGAGCATAGCCAAGCGCCAGCTGAATCACAGCATTATGATAGTATTCATCCTCTAAAAGCAGGTCAAAACTATCGAGCCCTAGACTACGCAGCAAGTCCTCATAGATACAGACGTGATTTGCTTTCGGCTCACCGAGTCCAAGCTCTTCTAGATAGGTAATAATAAGGTCATGAAAAACCGGATCGTTCCAGTAGTGAACTGAACTATAGAGCCATGCACCGTCGACCTTTTTAGTTGGAGAGACCTTAATTAAAAATTCAAATGCCTGACCAACATTCTGGAAGTATTCTCTCTCACCCCCACTTTGTCTACGATTTAAATAAGCCTGAAATAACTCACAATTTTCTTTATTGTCATTTTGACACCATTCTTTAACCATATTTATAGTTGCAGGAAAATCAATTCCCTTTTCATCTATTCTATCTATTTCTTTATTAAGAAAATCTCTGGCTTTATTTTCTTTTTCAAAACTAGAAATATCAGGATCAAGGAAAAAAACAAATAATTCGTAATAGTTCTGTTGATTATCTTGTAATAAGTCTAATAATCTCTCTTTCACTACAACAGGCATTTCTATTCTCCTTTAGTGAGCTATAAATTACCATACTTCAGCTAAACTATAATCCCAGCCTATCTTTGTTATATTGCGTTATTAAGAAATAACTTATAATTTTTAAATTATTAAAATTCAAACAGATAGCAATTAACACAAAATTACATTCTCACCTTTAGAATTATTTAACTGTATGTTTTTATAAAAAATATATAAACTACAAATTTTAATTACACTTGAGTTACCTTTAAAATCATAAAGTTTAAAAACTTAACAAAAATAAATTAAAAATAATCTTATAACTAAATTAAAAACAGTTTTAGGGAGAAAAATGTTTAACTCATGTTGTAAATTACTAGCACAAGAAAAAATTAAAATCGCTTTTTTTGAAAGTGCTTCAGCGGGCTATTTAGCTTATCGCTTCTCTTTAAGTCCCTATTCTGGTGACATTCTTATTGGAAGCTTAGTTAGCTACGACTTACGTGTAAAAGAAAATACACTTCACATTTCACCTGAACTCATTGAAAAATATACACCTGAGTCGATGCAAGTCACTGTAGAAATGATCAAAAAAGGTAAAGAACTTTTACATGCCGACCTTTATATCGCTTGTACTGGCTTATTAAAAAAAGGAGGCTCTGAAACTCAAGAAAAGCCTGTAGGCACCTTTTTTTATTCTATTTATTATAAAGATAATTTTTATAATTTTAGACGTATATTTAAAGGACCTCCTAGCCTTAAACTTATACAACTCCTTTATTACATTACACAAGATATTAAATGCATAATATTAGATAATAAAAAATAGAATTCTTTTATAAAAGATAACAAATACACATTTAGAAATGATCATAGTTTTTATTTAACCTCTATGTACCCAAATGTAATTTTAACTATATTCATATTAATTATGTTTAATCATTAAAATTACATTTTATAGAAATCAAGGTTTTATTTAATTTTTAAATTTACATTTAAATATAGGGTAACACCCCAATGCTACACATTAAAAATTTTCATGTTTTAATGAACCTATCTGAAGCTCTCAGATAAAACACACATCATAAATGATATGAGGTAATTAAAGATGAGCACTACTAATAATCAAAGCAATCAACGCGATAATCAACAGCAACAACAACAGCAAAATGACAACCGTAACAACCAGCAGCAAGGCAACCAACAGCAAAACGATCAACAGCGTCAAAACAATCAGCAACAACAGCAAAATGACAACCGCCGCCAACAACAAGGCTCTAATCAAAAAGATTCAGGCCAACAAAACTCAAATAACAACAATCAGCAACGCTAATCCGTTGTTGACTTAAATGTCATTTGATGCGGTCATTCATTTTATTTAGGAAGGTGCCCTCACCTTCCTAAATTTAACATAAGCATAAAATTAAATAAGAGAAGAGGAAAAACTGATGACAGATCAAAATACAGACCATGCTCAACTAGTAGCTGGCGACCATAATTATTCTGACTCTCGCTGGCGGGAAAGTTATCTTACTCGACCTTATTATCAAGAAGCTCAATTAACTACGCCCGATCTGGATTATGATCGTGATTTTTCTGCAGCTTATGAACTAGGTCACCGTGCCCGTTCAGAGTCTAAAGAAGGAACTCAGTTTGAAGATATGGAAGGTAGCTTGCAACAAAAGTGGGAAGAGCTCAAAGCTGAATCCCGCTTAAAATGGGAACATGCAAAACAAGCCATTAAAGATGCATGGGATGACATGTAACATCCTTAATTGGTCCGAAGCATATAGCTTATTTCCTATTGGCCCTGGGAAATAAGCTTTTTTTATTATTTGAAGTATATATAAATTAGAAAAACGGCGGCATATTAAAATTATTACTAAGATATTGATTGGCTTGGTTCGGATCATCAAAAATTTCTTTTTTAAATTGTACATCTGGCGTTGTAGATAGAGTATGTGTTGGCTTGATCGTAACTTCTACTACATATCTGTTTCGTTCTTGCTTAGCTTTCACACCATAAATTTCAGAATCATTAATACAAGTTCCATCAGTAAAATACACAAACATACCGCCACCTTATCTCTTAACTAAAGTTACTGGTTTTTCCCATTTATTTAACGCAAAAGCCTGACAATATACTTAGGTCGGATTCAAACGAAATATCAGTTCTGGTTTTTCTTAAAGTATTCAATAATTTCTTCCCCGTTATTTACGGGAGTTTCTTTAACATGATATGTTTCTTCATAAGCATAGGCAGGTAATGCAACTTTATCGCGAATTGGCGGTAACTTTTCTTGGCCACCTGTGGTAATACGCTCAATAAAACCTGCAAGCCACAATACAAATTCTTGTGTGTTTTTACTCTTCGGAATAATACTTAAATCTAATTTAATTTTAGATTCCTGAAGAGGCTTAATCAGCAATTCAGCAAAATCAATATAATTGTATAAAAGTTTAAGTTTTGTCCCCTTAATCTCATGTCTAAGCTCAATCATTAAATTGTTAAGATCTTCCATAGGATCATCTACAAACCCTTTTTTTTCCTTAACATTTTGATAGATTTTCTCAGCTAATTTTAAGTACTGGGGCATATCCTTACCTTTAAAAATTGTTTTCACTAAAATGAATTTTGGATGAATATAAGTATTTATTGTGTTTATTTTATTAATTTTTTGAAACTATAATTTACTGAGAAAACAATTCAATAACAACAAATTAATATAAAGGCTATAACACACTAATTTATTGATTAATTTTATATTTTTATATAATTGCTTTTTTTATTATGTTACATATTTTATAGAAAATAACGATAAGAAAACCCACATAAATGTGAGTTTTCTTAAGCGAAATAATTATGAGTTTTTTTCCATTTGTTGAGTAGTTGCTGGGTCATTCGAGCCATGTGTTCCATCATCATCTGTTGAATTTCGATCTTGGCAGGCACTCATACCCATTGCGATTGCAACTACCATACTCACTGCACAAAAAATTCTTAACATTGAGGTCACCCTTATAAATCTTAAGATGTAGGCTTATGAATAACATTATCTTATGTTGGCCTACCGCTGTGGTTCTCTTAAGTTTTGTAGGTTGTGCAAGCTTTTGTAAAAATCTAAATAATATAAATGTTAAAAAATTACTTTTCTTGCAATTGATATTTTAATTAAAATTTGGCAACGGCTATTTATTTAATTACATGATATTCATAAAATCAAAATTTCCCGCTCTTTTTTGACTTATGTTGAAATAAGTCATTACTTGCAAACACTATACAAATAAACAATTAATAAATATTTGATATATAAACATTAAAAATTATTTTTTAACCTCTATTGAACCATTATTCAATATTTTCAATTCTAAATAACTCATTATTTTATTAATGAAAATTTAAAAATATTAATATTTGTTTATATAAACCAATCTTTTATTTTTGCAATTGACCCGCTTTAAGGCTCAGCTTATGATGCTCCGGCTGACCTATTTTGTCAGTCGGTTTTAGCAGACCGTCTACCTAAGCGCACTAAAAACAAGTTTTTTGGTGTGTAGCCCCTCGTGCCTTTGACGGAGGAACGGGAGTGGGACACCTTCGGGTGTGCTGGTTTCTTAGGTATCAGTCTGCTAACCCTCTTTCGTTTCACCACCATAATTAATAGCAGTGATTGGGCGCAACTTCTTTCATCAAGGAGTCTCTAATGACTATTATTTTATATCGTGTTTTTTCTTCTACTCTTCATCACGTTATCGACTTAACTGAAACTATTTTCAAGAAAATATCCTACAGTTTTATGTTTCTGCCTTCCTATCTTTTCAGAGTAAATATTTCCATATTTAACGCTGGATAAAGACTAGAAAATTTCTATAAACATGACTTAACGATAACAACAACCAATGAAGAGCAATAATGATGTTTTTTTTATATCGTATTGTTTTAATCTGCACCCTATTAATAAGTTCTATAAGTTTATTAGGTTGCAGGTCTATCAGTAAAAATGAATTTAATACACATTGTGTTTGGGCAGGTCGTGCATTTTCACAATGCAACTGTATTTATAACTCTTTAGAAAAACATTATTCGCCGCAGTTTGTAGAGAACTTACCCAAAGTAAGCTTACAAAATATTAATGCGAATATGCACTTTGTGGAAACTATGAATGAAACTATGCACCAATGTCAGTTAAGCGCCAGAAAAGACTCCATTAACTAACTTTTGCATGCTCTACCAAGAAATCTAAAAAAGCCCTTACGCGCTTAGGGACATATTTATCATGTCCTATCCAAACAGCATGAAATTCTTCTGAAGCCTTGATATTCCAGTCTTCAAGGATTTTAACCAGCTGTTTTTGTTCTAAAGCTTTTTTGATTTGGAATTGGTTAAGCTGTGCAATACCAGCACCTGCAAGCGCTAACTGTAAGATGGCTTCTCCATGATTTACTCTTAAAACCTTAGTGGGAGCAAGTGTGATTTCTTGATCGTCTTTTTTAAAAAGCCACGTTTTATTTTGACGTTGGTAACTTACGTCTAAAAGCTGATGTTCGTATAACTCTTCTGGTTGCTGCGGATAACCATTCTTTTCAATATAGGTAGGTGAACATATATAATGTTTCTGAGTGCTTCCGAGTGAGCGAGCAACCAAATTTGAGCTTTTCAAAGGTCCTGTGCGAATTGCGATATCAATTCTTTGCTCAACTAAATTAATGACCTCATCACTCAAATGAGCTTCTAATTCAATTTGTGGATAGCACTCGTTAAATAGAGAAATACAAGGCAATAAAAAGTGTGTCCAATATGAAAGACTGGTATGAATTCTAATACGCCCTTGCGGCATGTGATTTGCAGTAATAGATTGTTCTAGTTCATCCAGATTATTAAGTATTTGAATGCCTTGCTCATAAAATTGGCATCCTTCACTGGTAAGCTGAAACTGGCGTGTTGAACGATTAAGCAACCTAATGCCAAGTCTTTTTTCCAACCGAGAAATTAACTTACTCACCGCAGACGGCGTCATGTCACAAGCTCTTGCAACGGCAGAGAAACTTCCAAGCTCGACCACTCGAATAAAAATTGCCAACTCGCCAGACCGATTAATATCAAAATATGACATAACAAAAACTATTTATGAATTTCATTCACAAATCTTATTCCGCTTATGTCGCTATAACAAGCCAGCAATTTGTTTCAAGATAACTTTAATTCGTTTTAAAGAGTTCACGAGATGAAACTTTATCAACCCGCCCTATTCTCTCTTGTTTTATTTACAAGCTTTGCACAAGCAGAAGTACAAAAGAGCCAGTGGGTTACCACTTGGGCAGCTAGCCCACAAAAAGTCTGGAATAAAGATTTCGTTTTCCCGACAAATATTCCAGATCAAATCTCGAATCAGACCATTAAACAAATTAGTCACATTAGTTTAGGTGGTGAAGCTATTAGACTCGTTTTTACAAATCAATATGGTGATCAACCGCTTTATATTGATAAAACTACCGTGGGGCTAGTCAAAGGACAAAGTCTTAAATCAAAGAGTGCTTATCCAGTTTATTTCTCTGGAAAGCTTAAAGCACAAATTTTACCAGGCAAACAACTGATGAGTGATCCAATCCAGCTCCCTGTTCCAGATCATGCACAGTTAATGGTAAATAGCTTTATTGAAAAGCCCACTACATTTAAAACTTTTCATTGGGATGCGAAACAAACCAGTTGGCTCATTACGGGCAACCAGACTGCGAACTTAAATACGCCTAGCAGTGCCAAAACCACAACAGCACGATTATTATTATCGGCTGTAGAAGTAAAGCCAAAGCGTAAAGCCCATGTTGTTGCTGTCATTGGAGACTCAATTACCGATGGAGCAACTGCAACTCTAGACGCAAATACAAGATGGACCGACTTTTTAGCTAAGAGCTTATCGCCACATCAAGTCGCGGTCATTAACAGTGGAATTTCAGGGAATCGATTACTTACAAACGGTATGGGTGACAGTGCTTTAGAACGCTTACAAAAAGAAGTATTTCAATATTCAGGTGTGAAAACATTAATTGTGCTGGTGGGTATTAATGATATTTCATGGCCTGGTACCGCATTTGCACCTAAACAACAAATACCGACTTTTGAAACACTCACTCAAGGTTATAAACGTGTTGTAGATGAAGCACACCGCCAAGGTATTCAGGTGATTGGAGCAACCTTATTACCATTTTCGGGAGCTTTACCAAATACTCCTCTTGATAACTATTACCAACCGAATAAAGACCAATTACGTCAGCGCATTAATCACTGGATCAGAACCAGTCATACATTTGACGGTGTACTTGATCTTGAGCAAGGTTTAAAAGACCCTAAACATCCTGATCGATTAAATCCAATTTATGATTCGGGAGATCATTTACATCCGAATGATCGTGGGAATCAACAAATGGCAAATCTGGTTGATTTAAACCAATTAGTTAAACAATAAAACATCTAGATACAGGTAGGAATTTGTTTCCTACCCGTATCCATATGGATTAATTCCCCTCTAACTCGGCGTTAAGCTTTGGTGTAATAGGCTGTTTTTCAGCTGCATATCGTCTTAAAACCATGACGGCGAAAAGCGCCAAAATTGCAGGGATTGCGATCATCACAAAATTCATTTTATGTGGTAATTCCAACCCTAATAACAGGCCCGTTAAGATAGGTCCAACAATAGCCCCAATTCGACCTACACCAGAAGCACAACCAATTCCAGTAGAACGCACACTTAATGGATAATATTGTGCAACGTAGCTATAAAGAAGAATTGAAGTACCAATCGTTGCTGCTCCTGCCACAGTCACCAAACCATATAAAACATAGGCTGGTGACTTAAAACCTAAACCGACTAAAGCAACAACACCTGCCAGTAGCATTCCCATAATTACAGGTTTTAGATGGAATTTATCAGACAAAATACCGCCACCGATTGAACCGATCATTGCGCCAACATTTAGAGCAAGCAAGAATAAAATACTCTTTCCGAGTGAATACCCTGCTGCCAGCATGAGTTTTGGTAACCAGCTACTTAAGGCATACACCATGAGTAAGCACATAAAGAACACGAGCCAAAACATGAGTGTATTGAAAGCACGGCCTTGTTGAAATAATCCCTTTACAGAACTACCTGTTGGAACATTATCTTCATTAAGCACTAAGTGAGTATTAATCGTTAGGTTTTGTTCAGGCGAAATTTTTTGAATAATGCGCTGTGCTTGCTCAGTCTTACCCGTCTTAACTAAAAAGGTTAAAGACTCAGGTAAAAACTTCCAAATGACAGGTAATAAAAATAATGGAATACCGGCAATTAAAAACATAATTTGCCACCCCTGACTTTCAACCAAATAGCTACCGATCAATGCTGAAAGTATTCCCCCAATTGCATAACCACTGAACATACTCCCCACCAGCGTACTTCTTATACGTTTAGGTGCATATTCTGATGTAAGTGCAACTAAATTAGGCATAACCCCACCAATGCCTAATCCCGCCAAGAACCGAAGTACCCCAAACTCAAGTGGGCTTGATGCAAAAGCACCTAAAAAGGTAAAACCACTAAAAAAAGTCACACAGATTAAAATTACCTTTTTACGGCCTATTTTGTCTGCCAATGTTCCAAAGAACATTGCCCCAAACATCATTCCACATAGTGCCGTACTTGCTAACATCCCCGCTTGTACAGCTGTTAACGACCACTCTTGCATTAGCAAAGGCAGTACCACGCCATAAATCACCAGATCGTAACCATCAAAAATAATAATTAATAAACACCAAAGTAAAATACTCCAGTGAAAAGGGGTAAATCTGGCCTGATCAATAACTTCATTTACATTTAATTTAGATGTTGTCATTTACTCACCTCCTTTGTGAGATAAATTCATATTCAATTTTTTAAAACGACATACTGCACCCTAAAGAAAAAACAGATTATTCAAGGCTTTGTTGAATAAATTAAAAGTCATAACTCGCCATCATATTGAAGCGGTTATCAATTCCGTTACGTCCATCAAAAGTTTCTCGTTCGCCATACACATATTCGACGCCCAAGGTAATTGGTTTGTATGGGTTATAAAGTGCATTCACCCAGCCCTGCCAAAGCTCTTTATTTTGGGTAGTGCTATTACGTTGTAATTCGGCAAAACGGTTCTCATCTTTGGCTTTCATATAGCCATAAGCTAAGGTTGAACGAATTTGTGGCGTAAATTGATGAGTAATACCGAAAGAAACGGTATCAAATTCATTGCTATGCATATTGTTTTGATCATCTATTGCATAGCCGCTGTTAGTCCATAGCAGGAAACGCCCATCTCCTTTGACATGGTAATAATCGGCTTTTAGTAATGTATCGGGCGTAATTTGGTATTTACCGCCCAAGCCTACGCCCCAAGCGACTTCCTCATCATGATTAGTTCTCTTTTCGGCAACAAAACTACGTCCCGACAACATCGAGCCATTGGCAAATTTATGATTTAAGCGCCCTACCAACGCTGGTAAACGCATTTTATTATCTGGGTCTGAGCTCGCAGTATATTTCGGATCTTCAACCGATATTGCAAAGCTTGTATTTGCCGTTAAGTTATCGCTATAGCGAACTAGCGGTGATCTTAACAATGCACTGCCTACAAATGTGCCCGCATCAATCGTTTCCGGATAATATTCGGGTGCGATAAATGTTGACCACGTTTGACCAATAAGCCATTTATCAAAAGTTAAATAAGCATGGCGTATGCGAAACTGATCACGAGTGGCTGCGCCAAAGAAGTCCATTTCCAACTTTCCGCCCACATCACCCGCGGCTGTTGGGGTTTTAAAATTCAACCCGAAACGTGTCACATTAACCGTACTGTGCAACTGGTCTTTTTGTGCAGATTCTTCTGGCGTGTTTTCAAGTGGAACACCGCTAATATTGTTATACATCGTAGATGCCCCCTTCATTTGATAAGAAGCATCTGCCCGTATATAACCATATAAGTTAAATTCTGCACCAGACTTGGTTAAACCTTGTTTTGTAGGCTGAATAGCTTGGGGCGTTGCAGTAGTTGCTAACTCCACTCGTCCTTGCGATAAAGATTTTTGCGCCTGCATATTGGCTTGTAACATAGCCCGAAGTTCTTTCACTTCTTGGCGAAGTTGTGCTATTTCAGGATCTGTTTGACCTGCCAAAGCGGAAGACATAAACAGGGTCACAGAAACAGCCAACAGGCTTTTTTGAACCGTTGTATTTAAAACTTTCATCATGAAATTTTCCTTTTGATCTTTAATCAGACTTAAAGATCTCAACATCCTTTTTGTTATGTACCCATCTAAAATAGGTGCTTAAAATTTGTCTTTCTTTCACAAGAAAAACCTTCGATCATATTTTTTAGACAAAACCTCCCTAAAGCGGCCTGAAAACCACTTTTAATTTGTTTTAAGTAAAGCCAAATCTTCTAATTCTTTTCAGTTTTTATATTCTCTTCCTCATTGAGAATATGCAGGTTTTATATCCGTATTAACGCTTTCCCAAATCCATTATTTTTTTGCAATAAACCCTTGATACGTCAAAATTTGCGTATAAGGATGCACACTTTCAAAACCAGTTTTTTCTAAAAGTTTTATATATCCTTCAGTGGTTAGGCTAAAAAAGTCTTGCGCCATACGCTCTAACATTTTTTGACATTGTTCTTCTGTTAAGCCTTGTGCCAAACATAAATAACGTAAAGCTTGAAGATGCTGTGGATTTACACACGTCATTAAATCGTAGGTCAGCAAAATCGCTTTTTCTTTTAAGCGATCATAAATATCCTTAAAAAAAACAGGTTTTATGTCATCTACAATAAAATGAGCCACGAGAATAGAAAGTGCAGCATCAAAGCAATTCTCAAGAGGTAAAGCTGACGTTTCACCGTGAACAAAGATGACTTGAGAAGATTTATCTAAAAGTTCAACCTGTTCCTGAGCTTTTTGCAGCATAGTCAAAGATGGATCAACTGCTGTAAATTTCCAGTTTGGATGACGTTTAAGTAAATATTCGAGTTCATACCCCGTGCCACAACCCACAATTAAAATATGAGCATTTGGCGGCAACACCGATTGCAAAATGGCATCCACCTGTTGATGGATCACTTCATAACCCGGAATTAATTTACGAATATGTTCGTCATATCCTTCGACTACCTTTGGGCTATTAAAGTCTTTTGCCATTTTGTTTATCCTCTATTTAAGCTGCCTTTCAACTTATAGTTTGCTGCACTTTGACCAAACTTTCGACTTCTTTAATCAAAGACATTTCCAGTTAAGTTTAGTTCAGCTCGCATAATTTCCTGCAATTTAAACTTTTGCGCTTTGCCTGAAGCTGTCATTGGAAACTCATTAAAGAATCGGACATAGCGCGGCACTTTATTATGAGAAATATGCTCTTTGCAGAATTGACGAATGCTGTCTTCGTCAATTTGATGATGCTCATGCAAAATAATACAAGCACAGAGTTCTTCACCATATCTGGCGTCTGGTAAGCCAATGACTTGCACATCGCTTACATCGGGATGGGTATATAAAAAGTCTTCAATTTCTTTTGGAAAGAGATTTTCCCCACCGCGAATCACCACATCTTTAATACGGCCTTTAATTTTAATAAAACCGTCTTGATCCATTTCGGCAATATCACCTGTATGCATCCAGCCAGCAGCATCAATGACCTCTTTGGTCTTTTCTTCTTCACCCCAATAACCAGCCATCACGGAATAACCGCGAACACATAGCTCACCCAAAGTCCCTTGCGGAACAATCTGCCCTTCTAAATCGACAATTTTAATTTCAACATGCGGATGAACATGTCCAACTGTGCTTACTCGCTTATCAATCGAATCATTTACCGAACTTTGTACACTCACTGGCGAGGTTTCGGTCATGCCATAACAAATGGTAATTTCAGACATATGCATTCGGTCAATCACACGTTGCATAATTTCACGTGGGCAAGGACTACCAGCCATAATGCCTGTTCTTAAACTCGACAGATCAAACTCATTAAACTGTTCATGCTCTAAGATGGCAATAAACATAGTAGGCACGCCATAAGCTGCCGTACAACGTTCTTGATGAATCGCTTTTAAAGTTTCCAAAGGATTAAATACAGCCGATGGATAGACCATGGTTGACCCATGCGTCACACACGCCAGATTCCCCATGACCATGCCAAAACAATGGAACAATGGCACAGAAATACAGACTTTATCTTGAGGGCTTAAGCAGATGCCTTCACCGACAAAATAACCATTATTTAAAATATTATGATGGGTTAACATGGTCCCTTTCGGATTACCTGTTGTACCTGAGGTAAATTGGATATTAATAGTTTCATCAAACTGAAGTTGCTTGGTTAATAGTTTTAATTGTTCTAGCTGTTCAGAAGTTGGCATAGTGACTAAATCACTAAAGCGATAAATACCCGTATGTTGCTGATCATCAATTTTAATGACAAACTTTAAATGTGGTAAACGTTCTGAACTGAGTACTTTGTCAGTACAGGTGGTTAACTCAGGGGCAATTTTTGTGAGTAATTCTTGGTAATCAGTCGTTTTGAATTGAGAAGCAATAATCAATCCTTTGCATGAGACTTTATTCAACACATATTCAAGTTCATGGCTTTTATAAGCTGTATTGAGATTGACTAAAATAATCCCTGCTTTAAAAGCTGCAAATTGGGTTACCGTCCATTCCACACAATTAGGCGACCAAATGGCTAATCGATCACCTTTTTTTAATCCCAATTTTAAAAGGCTACAAGCAAAAGCATTTACTTCATCTTGTAAAGCTTTATAGGTTAATCGTCTGTTTTGATGAAAACTAACGATTGCTTCCTTTTCAGCATATTGCCGACAAGCCTGATCAAATTGTTCACCAATGGTCATACCCAATAAGGGCTGTGTGCTTGGTCCCGAGGCGTAGCTTAACCGTTCTTGTTGCATTGAATCATTCTCCTTGATTCTTCTAATTCTCTTCTTACCTGATCTAATTGTTGTTACTGCAACTATTTTTCTAAACCGCCTTCTTTGTGTTGTTTTATCCTTTATATGCCCTATTTCCTCTGCACAGCATCTACACAAAAGTCAGCAATCTGTTTTGAAAAATAGTCTTTGTGCGCATGATCAAACTTTGTATTTTGAGCTGGGTCTAGGGGTTCAACCACCACATAGGTCATGGCACCGACAACACACAGTGCTGCTGTATTTAAATCGTCCAAGACAAACTCACCACTTGCATTTCCATCCGCAAGTATTTTTTTAATACTTTGTTTAATCAATTGCTTCACACGAAAACGCTCATGTTCAACCGTTGAATCGACGGGTTCAAACATGAGTGAATATGCAAGCTGAGGACTATTCAGTGCCCGTTTTACAAAGGTTGCCACCGCCTTGTGTAATTTCTGCTTTGCCGATAACTCACTTTCGGTAATCGAATCAATCACCAATAGTTCTGTATTAATAGCCTCGGACAAAACCTCAATCAGCACTTGGCTCTTATTATCAAAGTAGCGATAAACCAGTCCACTAGATACACCCGCTTGCTCTGCAATTGTTTGTATTTGCGCGTCTTTAAATCCTCCCTCTGAAATTATTTTTCTGGCTGAATTCAAAATCGATTTACGATTTTGCTCCATCCGCTCTTGCATTAAAGATGATCGTTTATAGCTCATAATTTATTCTCTAACAAATAAAATGAATTGTAAATCATTTTATGAATCTGTATTCACTTTTTCAAAAAATCATTGTATGGTAATTATCAAATACCCACAAAATATTTTATGGACAACAAATATAACCAATAGGATGAAGATATCATGAACCTACGCAGCTTGAATTTCGGTCTAGATGAAACTTTAATTGCGCTTCAAGATTCAGTGGCAGCATTTTGTGCAAAGGAAATTGCACCAATTGCCCAACAAGTTGATCAAGACAACAAATTCCCTGCACATCTCTGGAAAAAATTCGGAGATATGGGCCTTTTAGGCATGACGGTTTCTGAAGAATATGGCGGTGCCAATATGGGTTATTTAGCTCATATTATTGCCATGCAAGAAATTTCGCGTGCTTCGGCAGCCATTGGTCTTTCTTATGGTGCTCATTCTAATTTATGCGTAAACCAAATTAACCGTAACGGTAACGAGCAACAAAAACAAAAGTATTTACCAAAACTGATTTCCGGTGAATATGTGGGTGCCCTTGCGATGTCTGAACCAAATGCAGGTTCTGATGTCGTCAGCATGAAATTACGTGCTGAACAAAAAGGTGATCACTTCGTTTTAAACGGTTCAAAAATGTGGATCACTAATGGCGGTGATGCAGATGTACTCGTGGTTTACGCTAAAACTGACCCGCAAGCTGGCGCGAAAGGCATGACCGCTTTCTTAATTGAAAAAGGCATGAAAGGCTTTAGTCACGGTAACCATTTAGACAAACTCGGTATGCGTGGCTCTAACACTTATCCGCTGTTCTTTGACAATGTAGAAGTACCTGCTGAAAACGTACTCGGTGGTGTGGGTAACGGCACAAAAGTACTGATGAGTGGTTTGGACTATGAACGTGCAGTTTTAAGTGCCGGACCTTTAGGCATTATGGATGCCTGTTTAGATGTTGTTATTCCCTACTTGCATCAACGTGAACAGTTTGGCCAGGCTTTAGGTGAATTCCAGCTTATGCAAGGCAAACTTGCCGATATGTATTCAACATGGTTGGCATGTAAAGCTCTCGTTTATGCGGTTGGTGCTGCGTGTGACAAAGCCGACCATGACCGCAGCCTACGTAAAGATGCCGCAAGTGCCATTTTATATGCTGCTGAAAAAGCAACATGGATGGCGGGTGAAGCAATCCAGAGTCTAGGCGGCAACGGTTATATCAATGAATTCCCAGCTGGCCGTTTATGGCGCGATGCAAAACTTTATGAAATTGGTGCCGGAACTTCTGAAATTCGCCGCATGCTGATTGGTCGCGAACTCTTCAATGAAACCAAATAATAATTATAAATAAGGACACATCTTATGAACCAATTACAAAGCAAGATTAATGTTCGAAGTGAAGACTTCAAAACAAACCAACAAGCCATGCAAACATTGGTCACAGATCTAAAACAAGTTGCCCAGCGTATTGCTTTAGGCGGTGGTGAAAATGCCCGTCAAAAACATTTGGCTCGAGGTAAACTTTTACCCCGCGAACGTATTGATCAACTGATTGATGTCGGCACGGCATTTTTAGAAATTGGTCAGTTGGCAGCGTACAACGTTTATGAAGATGATGTTCCTGCTGCGGGTGTGATTGCTGGTATTGGTCAGGTCAACGGCATCACTTGCATGATCGTTGCTAACGATGCAACGGTTAAAGGTGGAACGTATTACCCACTTACGGTTAAAAAGCATTTACGCGCCCAAGAAATTGCTGAACAAAATCACTTGCCTTGTATTTATTTGGTGGACTCAGGCGGTGCCTATTTACCAATGCAAGATGAGGTTTTCCCAGACCGCGATCACTTCGGGCGTATTTTCTATAATCAGGCACGCATGTCGAGTCTAGGTATTGCCCAAATTGCTGTGGTAATGGGAAGCTGTACCGCAGGTGGTGCGTATGTGCCTGCCATGTCTGATGAAACGATTATTGTCCGTAATCAAGGTACGATTTTCTTAGGCGGCCCTCCTCTAGTAAAAGCTGCAACTGGCGAAGTGGTGAGTAGTGAAGACTTAGGCGGTGGTGATGTCCACACACGCCTTTCGGGTGTAGCTGACCATTTAGCTGAAAATGATGAACATGCAATTGCGATTGCACGAAACATTGTCGCTAACCTAAACAAGAAGCCAAACGACTTAAATAAACAAGTTGATGAACCATTGTTTGATGCATCAGAACTCTATGGTGTGGTGCCAAGTGATGCACGTAAACCTTTCGATGTGCGTGAAGTGATTGCCCGTATTGTAGATGGCTCTCGTTTTGATGAGTTTAAAGCACGCTTTGGTTCAACACTTATTACTGGTTTCGCTTCACTTTACGGTATGCCAGTCGGCATTATTGCCAATAACGGGATTTTATTTTCAGAGTCTGCACAAAAAGGTGCGCACTTTATTGAGCTATGCACACAGCGCAATATTCCATTGTTATTCCTACAAAACATTACGGGCTTTATGGTTGGTCGCCAGTATGAAAATGAAGGAATTGCTAAAAACGGCGCCAAATTGGTTATGGCAGTTGCCACCGCAAATGTACCAAAACTCACCCTGATTATTGGTGGTTCGTTTGGTGCGGGTAACTACGGTATGTGTGGCCGCGCTTATTCACCACGCTTTTTATGGACATGGCCAAACTCTCGTATTTCAGTGATGGGCGGCGAACAAGCAGCGAGCGTACTTTCGACTTTAAAACGAGATCAAATTGAGCAAAAAGGTGCCGAGTGGTCAGCGCAAGAAGAAGACGAATTTAAACAACCAATTCGTGAACAATACGAGCGCCAAGGCCATCCATACTATGCTTCTGCCCGCCTTTGGGATGACGGTGTCATTGACCCAGCGCAAACTCGTCAGGTACTTGGTTTAAGCCTTGCTGCGGCCATGAACGCTCCAATCCAGCCAACCAAATTTGGCGTGTTCCGCATGTAAGAGGTGTATATGAGCTATCAATTTTTACAACTCGAACAACAAGGTCAGGTTGCCTATGTATGGCTAAACCGCCCTGAATTGCACAATGCTTTTAATACGACAGTCATTGAAGAATTGCATACTTGCTTTAAGCAAATTAATACTCGTGATGACATTCGTGTTGTGGTCTTAGCTGGTCGCGGTAAAAGCTTTTCGGCAGGCGCCGACCTCAACTGGATGAAACAGGCAGGTCAGGCATCTTCGGCTGAAAATGAAGCAGATGCATTAAAACTTGCGCAAATGCTTGATGCGCTTGCAACGCTTAAGCAACCGACTATTGCTCGTGTGCATGGTATTGCTTTTGGTGGCGGCATGGGTTTGGCATCGGCATGTGATATTTGCATTGCCAGCACGGATGCTAAATTTGCAACTTCTGAGGTTCGTTTAGGGCTTGCTCCATCTACCATTAGCCCCTATGTAATTCATGCAATTGGTGCAAGACAAGCTTCTCGTTACTTCTTAACTGCTGAGAGAATTTCTGCACGTGAAGCCAAACATATTGGTTTGGCACACGAAGTGGCTGATGCGGAAGACTTAGATAAAAAAGTTCAAGAAATTATTGATGCTCTATTACTTGGTGGCCCGCACGCTCAAGCGGCCTCAAAACAACTCATTCAAATGGTGAGCAACCAGACCATGAGCAATGATTTGCTACAACAGACAGCACATCATATTGCTCAAGTTCGTCAAGGCAGTGAGGCAAAAGAAGGTCTGAGTGCCTTTTTAAATAAACAGCAGCCTGCTTGGGTTTCTAACTCGAATAACAACAATTAAGGACGATCATCATGTTTGAAAAGATTTTAATTGCGAACCGTGGCGAGATTGCCTGCCGCGTAATTCGTACAGCTAAAAAATTAGGTATTAGAACGGTTGCCGTTTACTCAGATGCAGACGCAAATGCACAACACGTCAAACTTGCAGATGAAGCGGTTTATATTGGTCAATCCCCTGCAACACAAAGTTATTTACAGGTTGACCGTATTATACAAGCGGCGATTGATACAGGCAGCCAAGCGGTTCACCCGGGCTACGGTTTTCTTTCTGAAAATGACCAGTTTGCACTCGCTTGCCAACAACACAATATTTGCTTTATTGGACCGCCAGTGGATGCCATTTTAGCGATGGGCTTAAAAGCAACCTCTAAAGCTTTAATGGAAAAAGCAGGCGTTCCTTTAACACCGGGTTATCACGGAACCAACCAAGATGCCGACTTTTTAAAACAACAGGCAGACCGAATTGGCTATCCTGTTTTAATTAAAGCCAGTGCGGGCGGCGGTGGTAAAGGCATGAGTCTGGTTGAACGCAGTGAAGATTTTCTGCATGCCTTAGCCTCTTGTAAACGTGAAGCAAAATCAAGCTTTGGCAATGATGACGTCTTGATTGAGCGTTATGTGATTCAACCTCGCCATATTGAAGTGCAAGTTTTTGGCGATACACATGGCAACTACGTACATTTGTTTGAACGCGATTGTTCGGTACAACGCCGTCACCAAAAAGTGTTAGAAGAAGCCCCAGCTCCACAGATGCCAAGCGAAAAGTTAGATGCAATGCGCCAAGCTGCAATTGATGCTGCACGAGCGGTAAATTATGTTGGTGCAGGTACGGTTGAGTTTATTGTGGAACAAGACGGTACGGCGTATTTCATGGAAATGAATACCCGTCTACAAGTCGAGCACCCAGTGACTGAAATGATTACAGGTGAAGACTTGGTCGAGTGGCAACTTCGTGTGGCGTATGGTGAACCTTTACCTAAATTACAAAACCAACTCCAAATTAACGGACATGCGCTCGAAGCACGTATTTACGCCGAAGAACCAGAAAAAGGCTTTTTACCTGCCATTGGTAAAATTGACTATTTGCGTTACCCAACCCAAAACCAATATGTGCGTGTAGACAGCGGTATTGTTGAAGGCGATGAAATCACGACCTATTACGACCCAATGATTGCCAAACTCATTGTATGGGGTAAAAACCGTGAAGCTGCGCTCATTCAAATTCAAAATGCTTTAAGCCAATTCCATGTGGATGGCTTAGGCAACAACATTGCTTTTCTTGAAAAAATTGTACGCAGTGAGTCTTTTAAACAAGCCAAGCTTGATACCAACCTGATTCAACGTGAACAAAACTTCTTGTTTAGTCCTGAAGAGATCAAACCTGAACTGGTGGTAGCAGCGGCATTTATTGAGTTTCTAAGTAAACTTAATAACAACAGCTCAAGCCAAAAACAGCTTTGGCAAGCTCAACCACTTTGGCGTTTAAATATTGCTTATCAGCACAGTATTAAACTGAATTATTTAAACCAAAATATCCAAATCAAGTTTGCCTCACATGAACATGGCTTCACCGCAGAATATAACGGGCAAAGCTACCCTATTTCTGGGCAATTGATTGATGCGCATATGGCATCTATTCAAATTGGTGGATCTAAGCAAAAGCTGTCTTTTAACCAAAGTCAGCAAGGCATTACATTGTTCCAAAATGGGCAAAGCTATAAGTTTGCTTATATTCGCCAAGATTTTAATCAAGCAGATAGCCAAGCCGATGAAGGTCACCTAAAAGCACCAATGCCAGGTGTGGTCACGCAAGTACTGGTGAGCGCAAATCATAGCGTTAAAAAAGACGATATTTTAATGACGCTTGAAGCAATGAAAATGGAATATACCATCCGTGCCCCTAAAGATGGCGTGATTGTAGACTCCTATTTCCAAGTCGGCGATCAGGTCAAAGCTGGCGATGAGCTTGTGGAATTTCAGCCTGCTCAGGAGGAAGTTGCATGAGTGAGTTTGTCAAAATCGTGGAGGTCGGTCCCAGAGATGGCCTCCAAAACGAAAAGCAGGCTTTAACCGTCGAACAGCGTTTAAATTTTATTAATGACCTGATTAATGCAGGCCTAAAATCGATTGAAGTGGGTTCATGCGTTTCAGCAAAATGGGTGCCGCAAATGGCTCAAAGTGACGAGCTATTTAAGTTGTTACCTCAAACAACCGATGTACAATTTAGCCTGCTCACGCCCAATATCAAAGGTTTTGAGACAGCTCAAGCAGTAGGATGCAAAGAGGTTGCGGTTTTTACCGCAGCTTCTGAGAGTTTTACTCGTAAAAATATTAACTGCTCAATCGACGAGAGCTTTGAGAAATTTAGCGATGTCATGAGCGCGGCAAAAGCACATAACATCCGTGTACGCGGTTATGTCTCTTGTATTGTCGATTGTCCCTATGAAGGCACAATTGCACCTGAGCAAGTGGTGAAAGTAGTTAAACGACTCTATGACATGGGGTGCTATGAAGTATCTTTAGGTGAAACCATTGGTACAGCAACACCAGATCGCGTTCAAAAGGTTTGGCAGGCCTGTCTTGCGGAACTCGACAGCAAGGTTTTGGCAGGACATTTCCACAACACCTATGGCATGGCGATTGCCAATATTTATCAGTCTTTACAGCAAGGCATTCGTGTTTTTGATTCGTCCCTTGCAGGACTTGGCGGTTGCCCTTATGCCAAAGGTGCTTCTGGCAATGTATCAACCGAAGATCTATTTTATTTGCTGTCACACATGGGCTTTGAAACTGGCATTGACTTAGAAAAACTGATGCAAGCCAGCAAAAATATTAGCAATGTATTAAACCGAAAAAGCTTGTCGAATTATGCAAATGCGTATTGGCAAACCAAGTGTGCCTAATCATAAATTAAAGTAGTTCAGCATCTGGTATAAGGCTTAATATTAGGCGAAGTACCAGATCATCCTATCTCATCTTTATCTCATTTCATTCAGGAATTGGGACTAATTCCCTCATGCAATTTTTTAAAATCTATTATTTATCTCTGTATTAAATGCCTCTTTCAAAAGAAGCATTCTCTACCCTATTTTTATTCTAAACCGTATTATTCTTCATCCTTTTTTATCTTAATCCTTAAAAATTTATCTCATTATTTATAAAAATAAGATGCATCCATTTCAATTCTTGGAGAAATATATTCTTCCACCCAATCTAACCATGCACGTGTTTTGGCATCAATAAAATGGCGTGAAGGCAATAAGGTATAAACCCCGATATCAGGCGAACGCCACTCTGGTAAGATATGACATAATCTTCCATTTTGAACTGCATCTAAAGCCGAAAACATCGGCAATAATGCGATTCCCATATCCTGTTGCACCACATCTAACAATAACTCAGGATTATCTGCAATGAGTTGTCCGCCAATGTCGATTTGGTAAGACTCACCACTTGTATTTAATAAGTGCCAATCTGGTGTAATAGATGGGTTTACCAGGCGTAAACAAGCATGATTTTTTAAGTCTTCTAGGGACTTCGGCATACCATGCTTTTCTAAATAAGCAGGTGAAGCACATAAAACAGAAAAGATAGTGCCAATTCTGCGTGCGACAAAACGAGAATCTGTTAATGATTCAGTCAGATAAAGACTGACATCCACCCCTTTTGCCAACAAGTCTGGAACGTACTGTGAAGTCGTATATTCCACGGTTAATTCGGGATAATGCTTACAAAACTCGGCCATCACTGGAAAAACATAATGATGCCCAAAGCTTCCCATGCTTAATACACGTAAACGGCCTTTGGGTTTAGATGCTGTTCCTGTTACTTCCGACTCCGCTTCATCCACCATTGAAATGACTTGACGACACCGCTCTGCGTAAGTCGCACCAATATCGGTCAGTGCCTGCTGGCGCGTTGAGCGTTGTATTAATTTTGTACCTAAGCGTGTTTCTAGCTCGCTGATAAGACGTGAAACCTGTGCTGTGGTCAGATCCATCTGCTCAGCTGCTGCTGTGAAACTCCCGCTATCAATCACTTTCAGGAATGCATGCATTGCATGCAATAGTCCACCATCGAGATTTTTGCGCATAACGTAAATATGTTTTCCTAAATTACGGATTGTTGCACCAGTTTAGATCAACCACAATGACTAAATGTACATACATTGGCACTAATTCTTTTTAAGAAGAGGAACCGATCTTTTTTTATTTCGTATGTCACTTGCTCCAAATATTCAACTGGATGTTGAAAAAAGAAAGTAGTCCGAGCTACTAAAAATTCTAAGGAGATATAAATGAATATAGCTACAAAAGTCACTCCAAATATTATTGCAACAAAGGATGTGTCACTTGAAGATAAATATGTAAGTGATAACGGTACAGCATATATGACCGGCATTCAGGCACTTGTTCGGTTGCCTCTTGCCCAAACTCGCCGTGACGCGATGAATGGTTATCATACTGCTGGTTTTATTTCTGGTTATCGCGGTTCTCCTGTTGGTAACTATGATAGTTTCCTTTGGCAAGTTCAAGGATTACTTAAATCCCATAATGTTGTATTTCAACCTGGTGTAAACGAAGACTTGGCTGCTACCGCAATTTGGGGTACCCAACAAGTTAACCTTTCAGGCCAAGGCAAATATGATGGAGTGTCTTCATGGTGGTATGGTAAAGGCCCGGGTGTTGACCGTTCAGGCGATGTACTCCGCCATGCTAACTTAGCTGGTACCTCTGAACGTGGTGGTGTCGTTGCTTTATTTGGTGATGACCACTCATGTAAATCTTCTACAATCCCGCATCAGTCTGAACATGTCATGATTGGTTGCGGTATTCCAATTTTCTACCCAACATCCGTTCAACAAATTTTAGACTTTGGTGTTCACGCCATTGCGGTTTCACGTTTTTCTGGCCTTTGGTCTTCAATGAAGCTGGTGAGTGAAATTGTAGAAACTTCTGCTTCTGTTCATGTCGATCTAGACCGAGTGACTCCAGTTATACCAGAAGATGTCAATTTCCCAGAGGGTGGCGTTAACATTCGTTGGCCAGATCACGGCATTCAGCAAGAAGAACGTCTTTATAAATACCGTTTACCTGCTGTTTTGGCTTATGCCCGCGCCAACAAAATCAATACCGTTACATGGCCTTGTGAAAATGCCCGTATTGGTATTGCTGCAAGTGGTAAAGGTTATTTAGATACCATTGAAGCCTTACGTATTTTAGGCATTGAAGATGAAACTGCCCAACAACTTGGGCTACGTGTTTATCAGGTTGGGATGATTTGGCCTTTAGAACCTCAAGGTGTTCGTGAGTTTGCCGAAGGCTTGCAAGAACTGATCGTTATTGAAGAAAAACGTCCAATTATTGAAACACAAATTAAAGATGAGCTGTACTCACTGCCTGATGGCAAACGTCCACATGTGATTGGTAAAGCAACTGACGGCAAAGGCGAATGGAGTACTTCTATTGAAGAAGCACCGCTCATTGGTCACTATGAGTACCAGCCTGAACCTATTGCAAAAATGCTGGCTGCTCGCTTCTTAAGACTCAATATTCCAGAAAGCTTAAAAACACAAATCCAAAGCAGAATCGACTTACTATTAAAAGCAGAGCAAGAATCAAAACGTGTTATTGATCTTGCAGAACGTAAACCTTATTTCTGTAGTGGTTGCCCTCATAACTCTTCAACCGTAGTTCCTGAAGGTAGCCGTGCATTAGGCGGTATTGGTTGTCACTATATTGCAGTTTCACTTGACCGCGGTACCGAAACATTCTCTCAAATGGGCGGTGAAGGTGTAAGTTGGGTGGGTGCATCACCATTTACCAATGAAAAACACATTTTTGCTAACCTTGGTGATGGAACCTATTTCCACTCTGGTTACTTAGCAATCCGTCAGTCTATCGCTGCAAAAACCAATATTACCTACAAAATCCTCTACAACGATGCAGTCGCTATGACAGGTGGTCAGCATGTAGATGGACATTTGAGTGTTGCGCAGTTAACTCGCCAGCTCGCTGCCGAAGGCATTAAAAAACAAGTTATTGTTACTGATGAAGTTAAACTATTAAACGAAGAAGATGGCATTGCACCGGGTGTCGAAATTCGCCACCGTAATGAACTCGATACAGTTCAACGCGAGCTTCGAGAAATTACAGGTGTGACCGCTTTAATTTATGTACAAACCTGTGCCAGTGAAAAACGCCGTCGTCGTAAACGTGATGCCTATCCTGACCCAGCTGAGCGTTTATACATTAACAGTGATATTTGCGAAGGCTGTGGCGACTGTTCAAAAAAATCAAACTGCTTATCGATTGAGCCAGTAGAAACAGCTTTAGGCACTAAACGTCAAATTAACCAAAGTAGCTGTAATAAAGACTTCACTTGTGCCGAAGGGTTCTGCCCTAGTTTTGTGACTGTTCATACACGTGATATGAAACGTCCTGCTAAATTTGAAGGTATTGGTGCAGGCTGGCCAACATCACCAGTTATTCCTCAGTTATATGACGTTCCAAGTCGTATTATGGTTGGTGGTATTGGCGGTACAGGTGTTGTGACTATTGGTGCACTGCTTGGTATGGCAGCTCACCTCGAAGGTAAAGCAACCCGTGTGATGGACATGGCAGGTCTTGCGCAAAAAGGTGGTACGGTTTATTCATACGTACAACTTGCAGCAACTGATGAGCAAATTTCTTCTACCAAAATTCCAGCGGGCCAATGTGAATTACTCATCGGTGCAGATGCTGTAGTTGCTGGTGGTAGTGCTGCTCTCTCTCGCTTAAAAGATGATGCTTTGGTTATTGTGAATGAAGACAGTACTCCTACTTCTGAGTTTATTAAATCTCGTGACTGGTATGCGCCTATTAGCGATTTAATTGATCGTCTTCGTGGTCGTGTTCGTCAAGGTCAACTGGTTTCTCTGCCAGCAGCTCGAATTGCAACACAACTCTTAGGTGATTCAATTTATACCAACCAGTTATTACTCGGTATGGCTTGGCAATCTGGTCGTATTCCATTACTGCGTGAAAGCATTGAAAAAGCAATTCGCCTAAATGGTACGGCTGTTGAAAAGAACCTCGAAGCTTTCCGTGTAGGTTGTCATCTTGCAAGTGACCCGACTTTAGCTGCTCGTTTACTTGCAGCAATGCCAAAAACCAAAACTCCGCAAACTTTGGCTGAACTTGTTGAAGATCGTTGTGCTCGTCTAACAGACTACTGGAACGAAGCTTACGCAAGTAAATACCGTACGCTTGTAGAATTAGCTGCTAAAAAGTTACCAGAAGAATTAACAGGTACGATTGCAACTCAGCTTTATAGAGTCATGGCGTATAAAGATGAATATGAAGTTGCACGTCTTTTAACAGGTAAAAGCTTCAAAGAATCAATTGAAACCCAGTTTGGTAAAGGCTTACGTTTAACGTATCACCTTGCCCCACCAGCATTACTCGGTGGTCTAAAAAATGTCCGTAAACGTGCGTTTGGTTACTGGATGCGCTTCCCAATGATGATGCTTGCTCGCTTACAATGGCTTCGTGAAACTTTCCTTGACCCATTTGCACGTCAAGAAGAGCGTCAACACGAACAAGCATGGCGTGATCGTTACATCGCATTTGTTGAAGCACTTGTTGAAGCACCAGACAATCATAACTTGGCAGTTGCTGAACAAATTGCAAAATTACCGGCAGAAGTTCGTGGTTATGGGCATATCAAAATGAAAGCAATGGACGCTGCAAAACAACGTTGGGATGAACTTACACCAACATTGCTCAAAGTCCGTAACTAAAAATTAAATCTCAAAATAAAAAAGTCATCCTTAGGGATGACTTTTTTATTGGCTCAAAAATTTATTTAGCCATTTTACGTAAAGTCAAAATCTGCTCGCTTCGTCCAAATGGACCATGTACGTCATGTAAAACTGCACTGGTTAAACCAATACCATCCGAACCATATTGCTGAACGGTTTCCAGACCTAGCCATTTCCCTTGCGGATAACGGTGCATGTGGATTTGCAAATCAAGATTTGGAAAGCCCCAAGTAAATTCGCCTTCTTGTCTTGGGACAATGCCGTTTGCCGCATCTACCATGCCAATTAAATGCGCAAAATCTGTGGTCGGCTGCCCTTCCACGATTTCTTTATCATTATTCAGCCAAACAATCCCTTTGCCTGCGCGATGCTGATCATCAGTTTTAGTGACGAGTGTCTGGATAAAACCACCCGGCCATCTTTTCATACCTGTCCATTCTGTAAAGGTATCTGGATGATGAACTGGCTGATCTTCAAGCCCAGCAATATCGGAACTGTCTTGAGTACACATGCGCCATGCTCTAGCCACAATACAGGTTTTACCTTGTGCTTGCATTTCGGCTTCAATCAATTCAATGGTTTTACCGGCACGAATCACATGTGTTTTAATCGTAAACTCACCAAATGCAATCAATCCAAAAATATCAAAACTAATTCGACCAATTCGCATATCTTGTCGCGGTGAAAACTGTTCTAACTCTGCTGCGATTACACCACTTGCAGGTGCCATATGCTGTTCATGAGGGTTCCAAGCCCCTTGTGCATGGACAGTTGAGCAATAATGAGCAATGACTTCACCTTGAGGACCAATTGTTCTATTCAGTAATTGATAATAAGCATTCATGATTTTCTTTCCGTAGTCCTTATCCAACATCAATATTTGATGAAAATTCACGTTTTAATGCTTATGTTAACCCTCTATTTCTTTGGCTCAACTGGTTTTTCCTACCAAAAACTGATGAGTCTAAAATTACAAATTTAATCACTAGGTAAAATTCCGTACATAAATTTTTACCTAGTGATTCTAAAAATGACTATTCACTAAAAAGCAAAAGCATCTTGATCGAGCTCCATCACAGCGTCAGCACCAGACTCGATAGAAGCAGCATGACTCTGTGTACGATGCAAAAGCTTTTGATAGAAAAACTTAGCAGTAGTTAATTTTGCTTTATAAAAAGCTTCCTCTTGTGTACCCAATTCTAATTTTTCATGGGCAACTTGTGCCATTCGAGCCCATAAGTAAGCGAACACGACGTAACTGGAAAAATAAAGATAATCTACTGAAGCAGCCCCTATTTCTTCAGGGTTGTGCTTGGCTTTCTCTGCAATCGTTTTGGTCAGTGACAGCCATTGCTGCTTAAGCTCAGCTAATTTTTCTAAATAAGGTTTCAAGACTTCATTGGATTGCTGTTGACCAATAAATTGATCAATTAAGTCGGTCATATTTTTTAGAAGTTTGCCTTCTGACTTGAGGACTTTACGTGCAAGTAGATCTAAAGACTGGATTTCGGTCGTTCCCTCATACAATGTTGAGATACGCGCATCACGTACAATTTGCTCCATACCATGCTCAACAATGAAGCCGTGGCCACCAAATACTTGAACGCCATGCTTGGCAGACTCATTACCTGATTCTGTTAAAAAAGCTTTGGCAATTGGCGTTAAAAAAGCCAGTAATTCATCAGAGTGTTTTTGCTGTTCCTGATCGTTTGAACTTTCGACAATATCGACATGCTGAGCTAAAAAGTAAGCCAGTGCACGGCCGCCTTCAGAAAACGCTTTTTGCGTCATTAACATCGAACGTACAGCGGGATGCACAATAATTGGGTCGGCATTTTTCTCAGGATATTGAGAACCAGATAGCGAACGCATGGCAAGGCGCTCTTTGGCATAACTTAATGCGCCTTGAAATGAAATTTCAGAAGCAGCAAGCCCTTGTACTGCCGTTCCAATACGTGCGGTATTCATAAAGGTAAACATACAATTGAGCCCGCGATTTTCCGGACCAATCAAATAACCTTTGGCACCATCAAAATTCAGTACACAGGTGGCATTTCCATGAATCCCCATTTTATGTTCAATCGCACTACAAACGACTTTATTACGGTCCAGCACCTGACCATCATCACTCACATTAAATTTAGGCACAATAAATAAAGAAATGCCTTTGGTCCCTGCGGGTGCTTGAGGCAAACGAGCTAAAACAATATGAATAATATTTTCTGAAAGATCATGCTCACCCGCCGAGATAAAAATCTTTTCACCCGTAATGGAGTAGCTACCGTCCGGATTTGGTTCTGCTTTTGTTCTAATTAATCCAAGGTCCGAACCCGCATGTGACTCGGTTAAACACATGGTTCCAGTCCAGACACCACTAATGAGTTTAGTCAAAAACTTCTGTTTTTGTTGCTCGGCACCATGGTGCTCAATTGTTCTCATCGCGCCATGAGATAAGCCGGGATACATCGCCCAAGCCCAATTAGAACCACATAACATTTCAGAAATCGCAATCCGCAGCAATGTCGGCAAGCCCTGCCCACCATATTCCGGATCGGCGGTTAATGAAGTAAACCCAAGCTCGGCATATTTTTGGTAGGCTTCTTTAAAACCTTTTGGTGTTGTGACTACGCCTTGATTTAAATGACAGCCTTCCTGATCACCATTTTGGTTAATCGGTGCCAACTCATTTTCACAAAAATCTGCTGCTGCTTCTAAATATTGATCAATTAATTCTCGATTTACACTTTCCTGATATTTGCTTAAACCTTGGTAGTTCTGTTCTGTTTGAAGCATTTCATGCAGCACAAATTGCATATCGCGTAATGGAGCTTTGTATAAAGGCATAGTTTTTCCCTTCCACGTTACTGCCTTTGTTATAGGGGCAGATATCGTTTTTTCCTTAAAATGGACTTTTATTGTTTCAATCTCACCAAAATATCAAAAAATTTCTTATAGCAAAATACATTTTCACTAATTTAATAAAATCATCCTAGCTTAGCCATAGATAAAAAATATAACTATATGTTTTTAAAATAAATATAAGATAAAAAGTATTTAGTCTCGTTTAACTAGAATAATTTTTTATTTTGTATTGCAAAATTTTATTCCGTAAAAAATCAATTTATAGTATGGTGATTAGACTGCTTAATCATGCAAGGACGATTTATGGAAAGCCCGAAATACACAGGTCTTGAATTTTTAACCGCTTTAAAAAATGGTGAAGTTTCTCCATCACCTATGGCTCACACCATACCAATGGAACTCGTTGAAGTTTCCGAAGGTAAAGCAACTTATAAAGTTACTCCTCGCAAAGAACATAGAAATATACAAGGCGGTGTACACGGCGGCTTTTGCGCCACAGCTTTAGATACAGCAACAGGCAGCGCAGCTCATACATTACTTGAACATGGCGTTGGTTATGGAACCATTGATTTAAATGTAAAAATGATCCGCCCCATGCAGGTTGATACGTCTTACTATGCGACAGCCGAGTTGATTAATGCGGGCCGGAATATTATTAGTACCGAAGGTAAAATCGTAGATGAGAACGGCAAAGTGTATGCTTTTGCTTCAGCAACCTTAATGATTATTCGCAAATAATAAAATTTTAAAGCTCCTATTTATGGAGCTTTTCTTGCTTGGCAATCTTGCCCATTTCATAAAAATCTAAACGATCAATCAAGAAACTTGTTATTGCCATCGCTAAACCTAAGGCTGCACATGCTTCCCATCCCCAATGTTTCCATGCATACACCGCAATAAAAGAACCTAAGGCGGCTCCGCCAAAATATAAGGTCATATAAATTGAATTAATACGGGAACGTGCCTCGGCCGAAATTCGATAGACCAAATTTTGGTTAAGCACATGAAATGCTGACAAACCGAAGTACGCCATAATCACACCAACAGCGTAGGCAACCAGAGACTGCTGAGCAAAAAATAGTGGTATCCATGCACTTATTAATAGGCCCATGCAAATTACTGCAATTTTATTTTCAAGTCCTGCTGCAATTTTCTTACCTGCCCAAGGGGTCGCAAACACACCTGCCAGTCCAACAATCCCAAATAAACCAATCTGGAAATCGTTAAAGTGATAAGGCTCATTCGCCAAAATAAAAGTCATAGTAGTAAAAATCAGAGCCAAAATTCCAAAGCCAATTCCCCCTGCCAAACCACGGCGCAGTAAATGAGGCTGATGAGCTGCTAATGAAAATAATGAACCATAAATCTGTAGAATATTGAGTTGATGAGACTTACGTGCAACTGGCAACTTCACCCACATCACCCAAGCAAACACCAAAATGACAATTCCACTAATTAAATAAACCGCATGCCAAGACCAAACTGTAGAAAGTAAGCCTGCAATAGAACGCGCCAACAATATTCCCAAAAACAAACCACTCATGAGAGTGCCTACAACTTGAGGGCTTTTTTTAGGACTAGCTAAACCTGCGGCGAAAGGAACTAAAACTTGTGTCGCAATTGAAAAGAATGTGGCTAAAAAGGTAAAGCCATATAAAGCTGGCAAGGTTTGACTTAAAGATAACCCTACTTGGGCAAGGCCTGTACAACACATGAGCAAGCAAATATAACTTCGCTTTTCAAAGAAGTCGCCTAAAGGAACTAATATAAAAAGGCCAACTGCATATGACAGTTGGCTAATCACAATAGTTAAAGCAACTTGATCAGCATTAACTTTTAATGCTTCAGCAATCGAATAGATTAAAGGCTGGTTATAATAGTTTGAACCCGCACAAATTCCACATGTCATTGCCATGATAAAAATAAAGCTTTTTGACAGTATATTTTCTGCATTGGGCTCAACTAGTTTTTCCATTTTTAATTACGCCCTATTTTAAAATTTATACATCGATACAAAATTTACACGTGATACATCAGCTGTTCTGCCATCAAACACTTCTCGTTTGCCTTGATGATATTCCATACCAATATCCATTTGCTCAATTGGTGAATAGAAAACGTTAGCTGCATAGTCAGTTAGGCGTTTGTTGGCATCTGGGTTAAGTTTGGCATAAGCCGTGTCATCATCATAATCAAACATTGAAGCCGATAAGTTTGCACGCCATTGCTCATTAAATTTATATGAATAACCAATATTGATGCTATTCAACTTATTCATAACCAAATCTGTTTTGTCTTCGTTTAAAGAGAAATCACCCGCGGCATTTAAACTTGTTGAATTTGCCAACCCACTTTGGGTGGTATACGGCATAAATTTTTGATCACCGACAATATATTGATAATTTGCTTGTACCGATTGTTTTGGCGTGAGTTGATATTTTAAGCCGCCTCCTGCACCCCAACTTACTTTTTTCACCGTGGCAGTTGCCACATCTGTAGACTTTTCATTAATAAAGCCTTGAGCAAGGGCCGTTAAAGGACCTTGTTTAAAGGTATAACGACCAGTTAAAGTTGGAAATGCCGAGACTCTCGAACCTGTATATTCCAGGGCTACTTTTAAATCATTATTGGCATCAATTTTCCAGTCATAGCGAATTTGAGGAGTCCGCGTATAAGAGGTTCCCACAAATTGGGTGTAATCGACAGCTTCTGTACGGGTTTCCATGTTAGACATAAGTGACCATGTTTGACCAAAGGTCCAGTCTTTATAGGTAAAAAATGCATGACGGATACGGAATTTACCATCCCCCGTTCCCATGTTAGAGCTATCAAAGAAATCGGCTTCAATATTTCCTGTAACTGCTTTATTAGGACTATTAAAATAAACACCTAATCGGCTTGCATTAATCATGGCATCGGAACGTGCATGATTTGAACGTTTTTCACTTTCAAAAGGTGTTCGGTACAGACTGCTGGTTGTTCTACCACCTGAGTCTGGTGATGATTTAAAATCAACCGCTGCATCAACACGGGCAATACCGTAAACCTTCACATTATCTGTCCAAGTCACCCACGAAGGAGCAACAGGCTTCTCTGTTACAGTGGCTTTAGTTTTTTCAATATTTTCTTCGATCTTTACCTGTTTGACCTGTAAATTATTTTGAGTTTGTTTCTGAGCAGCAAGTTCTGCTTTTAATTTTTGCAGCTCGGTTTCTAGCAAATTAATTCTTTGTTCTGTGGTATCTGAAGAATTTGCAAAAATAGTCCCTGAAGCCGCAGCGCAAGCTGCAGCTAATATTAATTTTTTCATCTTTTAATCCTTAAAGAAGCGTTTTTCCGTGTGTATTTAGGCTACACGTGCATCGATTAATTCACAGTCTGTGACTGCCTGTAGCTCATCAAAAGTTAAGCCTTCCACCATTTCTGTGACATAAGCTTTTTGGTCTTTGAGTTCAATAATGCATAAATCGGTATAAATACGATTTACACACTGCTCACCCGTCATTGGATAGCTCAGTTCTTTTACAATTTTGGACTCACCTTTTTTAGTGACGTGTTCCATATAGACATAAATCGTTTTCGCGCCGACCGCCAAGTCCATAGCACCGCCAACTGCGGGTACATCATCCGCTTTACCGGTATGCCAGTTTGCCAAGTCCCCATTTACCGCAACTTGGAATGCACCAATCACACAAATGTCCAAATGACCGCCTCGCATAATATCAAACGAGTCGCCATGATGCATAAAGCATCCACCGTCTAACAAAGTGACAAGTTCTTTTCCGGCATTTACTAAGTCTTCATCTTCCTCACCCGGTTGTGGTGGTGGGCCAAAAGCCAAAACCCCATTTTCCGAATGTAAAAAGATTTCTTTGTCTTTTGGCAAAAATTTAGCAACGTTGGTCGGTAAGCCAATTCCTAAATTGACATAAGAACCTTCCGGAATGTCATTGGCAATGAGTTTGGCAATATCTTCACGAGAACGCTTTTGAACTGACATTAGATATCTCCTACTTTTACAACGTGCTGAACAAAAATTCCCGGTGTAATAATGCACTCTGGGTCAAGCGTTCCTAGCTCTACAGTGTCATTCACTTGAACAATCGTGGTCTTGGCGGCTTTTGCCATGATCGGCCCAAAATTGCGGGCTGCTTTGCGGTAAGTTAAATTGCCCCAGCGGTCGGCTTTATCGGCATAAATCAGTGCAAAATCAGCTTCAAGTGGATATTCAAGCACATAATTTTTACCGTTGATGGTTCGGGTCTCTTTACCCTCGGCAACTTTGGTACCATAACCAGTCGGCGTAAAAATAGCCCCTAAACCAGCCCCTGCGGCCTGAATCCGACAAGCCAAATTACCTTGTGGAACTAGTTCTAACTCAATTTTTCCCGCTCTATATAAGTCTTGAAAAACGGTTGATCCAGCAGATTTCGGAAATGAACAAATCATTTTTTTAACACAGCCAGCAATAATGAGCTTGGTTAGGCCACGATCACCAGAAGCCGCATTGTTATTTACAACGGTGAGTTCTTTTTTTCCTAAATCGATTAAGGCTTCAATTAATTCAGCAGGTTGCCCCGTCACACCGAACCCGCCTGTCATGATGGTTGCACCATCAGGAATAGCTTTTAAAATCGGTTCAATGTCACTGGTGATTTTATTTATCATCTCACTTGTCCCTTTTCATCCTTAATTTAAGGCGACAGATTGATCTGTCACTCTGCCTTTTGCGGGTTAAATAGTCGGTCTTTAATAAATAACAATGGGATTACACCGCAGATAAAATAAGCCGCAGCCATCACCAAGAGTCCTAAGCCAATAGAACCGTTTTGCGATAGAAAACCAATTGTTAATGGAGAGAAAATAGAAAGTACTTTGCCAATATTATAAGCACCACCCACTGCCGAGCCTCGAATAGAAGTCGGGAAACTTTCTGTCATATAGGTGGCATTAATTGCGTATGGAATACCGTAAAGGAAACCGAAGAACAGCATCATCCATAAAATGTTGGTTGGTGTATTTAGGTAGACAATCACTGGAATAAATAAGGCTGTACCAATGGTTCCAAAAGCGAATACAGCGCGGCGTCCTAATTTGTCGGCAACGATCCCTGCGATCACTTTGGCAAACATCATAATCAGGAAAGTACCGACCATATACATGGCCATTTCTTTAAATTTGATGCCTAGATCAGACTCTAAATAAGCTGGTAACCAGTTACTTACGCCGTAATAACCAAACTGCAATGCACCAGTACTAATAATCCAAAGCACAAACATGGTGCCATGTTTTTTATCTCTTAAAATCTCAAGATATGGATTTTGGCGTTTTTTAGGTTGGTTACTTTGAGCGACTTCTAGTGCTTTTAGTTGACGGGCTTTTTTCCATGACTCAGGTTCAGGTACACAAAAGTGCATCAAAACTGACAACACCACGGGCGCAATTGCAATCCAGTAAAGGAAACGCCAGCCATGTTCAGGAATAATATGTCCTGCTAATAATGTCGCGAGTAAAGAACCTAAGGTGTAACCCGTCATGAGAGTAGCTAAAACAGTCGAGCGATGTTTGGTTGGCACCATTTCAGACATTAAGATATTACAGGCAATATAAAGTGCGCCTAAGCCCATCGCTCCAAATGTTCTTAAAACTGCAAATTGCATATAAGAATCAGTAAAACCCAACGCACTAGTTAAAACTGAAGAATAAGCAATAAAGAACACAATAATGCGAACTCGCCCAAAACGGTCACACGCCCAGCCACCAATCAGACCACCCACTGCCGATCCAAAAAGCGTTAAACTGCCTAACGTTCCAGCTTGTACACCGGTTAAATGAAATTCTGTTTTAAGACTGGTCAGGCTCAATGCCAAAAAACCTAAGTCTGCCCCATCACACAACAATGTTAAAAAAGCGAATATAAATGCGGTAATCCAAATCTTTTTTGGTGTCTGGATAGCTTCACTGCTAGCCGTATTTTGGGTAACTGTTTCTGTTGTCATGTCCATATCCTCAGAAGGAACATGAGGCATCCAATGCCTCATGGCATTTGATTTTTTATTAGGCTGTAGCTTCCCTAATCATGTTTTTGGCAATAATAATTTGTTGAACTTGCGTGGTTCCTTCATATAAACGGAACAAACGAACATCACGATAAAAACGCTCGATGGCATATTCACTGATATAGCCAGCACCACCGTGAATCTGTACACAGCGGTCAGCAACGCGTCCGCACATTTCAGTCGCAAACATTTTTGCGCATGATGCTTCTGTGCTAATGTTTTCGCCATTGTCACGGCGGCGAGCTGCATCTAAAACCATACATTTAGCTGCATAAATCTCGGCTTTAGAGTCGGCAAGCATGGCTTGAATAAGCTGGAAGTTTGCAATAGGTTGACCAAACTGTTTACGCTCAATCGCATAGTGCAATGCGTCGTTTAACATGCGTTCGGCAACACCCACGCTATAAGCACCAATGTGCAAACGCCCTTTATCAAGCACTTTCATGGCCGTTTTAAAACCGACACCTTCTACCCCACCAATCAATGCAGAAGCAGGCACACGGCAATTTTCAAAAATCACATCACAAGTGTGTGAACCCTTTTGACCCATTTTTTGATCAATTTTGCCTAACGTAATACCCGGTGTATTGGCCTCAACTAAAAAAGCTGAAATACCACCTGACCCTTTAATTTCAGGATTGGTTCGCGCCATTACAGTAAAAGTTGCAGCGTGAGGTGCATTGGTAATAAAACGTTTGGAACCGTTTAACACATAAAAATCACCATCTTTTACTGCACTGGTTTTTAAAGAGGCAGCATCAGAACCAGATTCAGGCTCGGTTAAACAAAATGAACCAATAATTTCGCCACTTGCATAACGCGGTAAATATTTCTGCTTTTGCTCTTCTGTACCATCAATCAAAATTGCACTTGAGCCAATCCCGTTATTGGTACCAATTAAAGAACGAAAAGCCGGTGAAGTTTGTCCAAGTTCAAATGCAACTCTAACCTCTTCTTCCATGGTGATGCCTAGACCACCATATTCTTCGGGAATTGTGAGCCCGAACAAACCTAGCTCACGCATTTGCTGCACAATGTCATCTGGAATTTTGTCTTTCTCTACCACTTCGTTTTCACGAGGGATCAATTCATTTTTTACAAAATCTCGAATTGTTGAAAGTAACTGCTCCAACATCCCTTCATCACGGATCATCTGTGATCTCCCTTTTTATGTATTTCCATCGCACCCATCAGCCATCTCCAGCTTGTCTGGATACCATGTTTTAAATCTTGTTTACTGCGGATGTGTTTCATAGTACGAGAACGAAAATACAAATTTCAAGCTTTTTTGAAAATTAATTTCGTTAAACGAAATTTAAAATTAGAGCAATACGTAATATCAATAACTTAGATCTTTTAAAAGATATCAACTACGCTCTTAAAAGAAATAAGACTTGAAATAAATTCCAAAATAAGCATCATAAAAGGAATATAGTTTTGATATGCGAAACAAGGAATTCAAAAATGAGTGTGTCAACAGGGAATAATTTCGTAGAAGTCGACTTTTCTATTCAAAAAATAGCGGTTGTTAAAATTAACCGCCCAGAAGCAAAGAATGCTTTAAATGGTGAAGTTCGCAAACAACTAGCACAAGCTTTTACCGAGTTAAGTTTTAACGATGAGATCAATGCGGTTGTGCTCACAGGCGGTGAAGAAGTCTTTGCTGCAGGTGCGGATCTAAAAGAAATGGCAACCGCAACTTCCACAGAAATGTTATTGCATCATACAGAACGTTATTGGAATGCGATTGCTCAGTGTCCTAAACCAGTCATTGCTGCTGTAAATGGCTATGCGTTAGGTGGTGGCTGTGAACTTGCAATGCATGCTGACATTATTATTGCAGGTAAAGGCGCAACCTTTGGCCAGCCGGAAATTAAAGTTGGTTTAATGCCGGGTGCTGGTGGTACACAACGTTTATTCCGTGTTGTGGGTAAATTCCATGCCATGCGCATGATTATGACGGGTGCCATGGTAAAAGCCGAAGAAGCTTATATCATCGGTCTTGTTTCACAAGTCACAGAAGATGACCAAACCATTCCAACTGCGATTCAAATGGCACAAAGCCTCGCAAAAATGCCTCCTATTGCCCTGCAACAAATTAAAGAAGTTGCACTAATGAGCGAAGACGTTCCATTAAATGCAGGCTTAACGCTAGAACGAAAAGCATTCCAGTTACTGTTTTCGACCGAAGATAAAAATGAAGGTGTTCAAGCTTTTATCGAAAAGCGTAAGCCGTCGTATCAAGGTAAATAATTTAAAACCATAATAACAAAGGAATGAAAATGGCCAGAAAAGTATTGATTAGTGCAGGTGGTTCAGGGATTGGACGATGCATTGCTGAAGTCTTTTTAAACAATCAGGATGAAGTTTTTGTTTGCGATATTAATGCTAAAAGCCTAGAACAATTTCAACAAGATTATCCAAAGCTACATATATATACGTGTGATTTGGCTGATCATGAGCAAATTAAACTCATGTTTAGTCATGCAGTTCAGAAACTTGGCGGTATTGATATTTTAGTCAATAACACAGGCATTTCAGGTCCGACCGTTGCAGCAGATGAGTTAAGTTTTGAAGATTGGAATACGGTCATTAATTTAAACCTGAATAGCACTTTTTTAATTACCCGGTTAGCCATTCCCTATTTAAAGAAAGCACAAGCAGGCGTGATTATTAATATGTCGTCTATTGCCGGCCGCTTAGGCTATCCATATCGATTAGCCTATTCCACTTCAAAATGGGGGCTGATCGGTTTTACCAAAACGCTTTCTATGGAACTCGGTGCAGATAATATTCGAGTTAACGCTATTCTTCCGGGTGCAGTCGATGGTGATCGGGTTCAGCGAGTATTACAGGCCCGTGCCGATGTAGCGCATACCTCACTTGAAGAAGTGACTCAAAATGCACTGAAAAATCAGTCGCTCAAATATTTTGTCAATCCAAAGCATATTGCAGATTTATGCCTATTTTTAGCGTCAGACAGTGGCCGCTCAATTTCAGGGCAAATCTTACCAATTGATGGTGATAAACAATGCTTAAGCTAAATCACCCAACCCTATTTTTCCGTTTAATTTCAAATATAGATTAATCATCAGGATGATCGACATGACTTATGATATTAAAAGCATGGCTGTGATTGGTGTAGGTGTCATGGGCAGTGGTATTGCTCAAATTGCTGCACAGTCAGGTCATACCACTTATTTATATGATGCCAAAGCCGGTGCAGCAGAACAGGCAAAAGAAAAACTGGCTGCTACATTTCAAAAGTTAGTCGATAAAAATAAAATTACATCTGAGCAAGCGGCAGCAGCAAATAACCATTTAATTGTTGCTCATCAAATTGAAGATTTAAAAAATTGCGACCTCATTGTAGAAGCAATTGTTGAACGTCTTGATGTCAAACAAAGCTTGATGCAGCAGCTTGAAGATATTGTTTCGGATAATACTATTTTAGCCTCAAACACCTCTTCTCTTTCTATTACAGCCATTGCTTCAAACTGTAAAAAGCCTGAGCGTGTTGTAGGCTATCACTTCTTTAACCCAGTTCCACTCATGAAAGTGGTCGAAGTCATTCGTGGTTTAAAAACAGATCCACTTATTATTGAGGCTTTAAACGATTTATCTCGTGCATTTGGTCACCGCCCTGTTGTAGCGAAGGACACCCCTGGATTTATTATTAACCATGCAGGTCGAGCTTATGGTACCGAAGCGCTCAAAATTTTAAATGAAAATGTCTGTGATATTAGTGAAATTGACCGAATTTTACGTGACGGCGTTGGTTTTAGAATGGGTCCTTTTGAATTACTCGATTTAACTGGCCTTGATGTCTCGCATCCTGTGATGGAGTCAATTTATCACCAATACTATGAAGAAGCCCGCTACAAACCAAACCCGCTCACCAAACAAATGCTTGATGCCAAACAACTTGGACGTAAGGTTAATCAAGGTTTTTATAACTATGAAACTGGTTCAAAAACAGGTGAACAACCTGCCAAGTTTGTAGAGCGTTTAGCGCAATATCCAAAAGTTTGGATCGCTGCCGATTTTTTAGATGATAAGAAACAGCTCGAAGATTATTTAACTCAGCAAAATATTACCCTAGACACCAATTCTGAACCACAAACAGATAGCTTATGTTTACTTGCTTGTTACGGTGAAGATACCACTCAAGCGGCTACTCGCCTTGGGGTTAATCCAGAACATGCTGTTGCTATAGACATGCTTTATGGCATTGCAAAGCACCGTACCTTAATGCCTTCACTTGTTACCAAACCTGAATACCGACAAGCCGCTCACTCTATTTTCAATCTAGATGGAAATCTGGTGAGTATGATTAATGAAAGTATTGGCTTTGTTACGCAGCGCGTTTTAGCAATGGTCATTAATTTAGGCTGCGATATTGCCCAGCAAAATATTGCAACGGTAGATGATATTAATGCTGCAGTACGTCTTGGCTTAGGCTATCCATTTGGACCAATTGAATGGGGCGATCAAGTCGGTAGCGAAAAAATCTTACTCATTCTTAACCGTATAACAGCACTTACGCATGACCCGCGTTACCGCCCTAGCCCATGGTTACAGCGTCGTGTCGCACTTCATTTACCACTTACTTTTACTCACGAGTCTTGAAAAGGAATTTCTCAATGTTAAATGCATATATCTATGATGGTTTACGTAGTCCATTTGGTCGTCATGCAGGTGAACTTGCCTCAATTCGCCCTGATGATTTAGCCGCAACTGTCATTCAAAAACTATTAGAAAAAACTGGTGTGCCGGGTGCGGATATTGAAGATGTGATTTTAGGCGACACCAACCAAGCTGGAGAAGATAGTCGTAATGTGGCACGAAATGCGCTATTACTTGCAGGTTTACCTGTTACTGTACCGGGCCAGACGGTAAACCGCCTATGTGCGAGTGGTTTAGGTGCTGTGATTGACTCAGCACGTGCCATTACTTGTGGTGAAGGCGAGCTGTATATTGCAGGTGGTGTAGAAAGTATGTCTCGCGCACCTTTTGTGATGGGTAAAGCCGAAAGTGCTTATAGCCGTGATGCAAAAATTTATGACACCACCATTGGATCTCGTTTTCCAAATAAAAAAATTATTGCTCAGTACGGCGGTCATTCAATGCCTGAAACGGGTGATAACGTTGCAGCCGACTTTGGTATTAGCCGCGAACAAGCTGATTTTTTTGCAGCTCAATCACAAGCCAAATATCAAAAAGCCAAAGAAGAAGGTTTCTTTGCCGATGAAATTACACCAATTGAGGTTTTCCAAGGCAAAAAATTACCGCCTAAACTCGTTTCAGAAGATGAACACCCTCGCCCAAGCTCAACTGTTGAAGCACTCACAAAGTTAAAACCTCTATTTGAAGGTGGCGTGGTTACAGCTGGTAATGCCTCAGGTATTAATGATGGTGCAGCAGCACTTTTGATTGGTTCAGAAGCTGCAGGTCAAAAATATGGCCTAAAACCAATGGCAAAAATCTTATCAGCGGCGGCTGCAGGTATTGAGCCACGCATTATGGGTGCAGGTCCGATCGAAGCCATTAAAAAAGCGGTTGCACGTGCTGGCCTTACTTTAGATGACATGGACATTATCGAAATTAATGAAGCCTTTGCTTCACAAGTTTTATCTTGTTTAAAAGGTTTAAATGTTGATTTTAATGATCCACGTGTGAACCCGAACGGTGGTGCGATTGCTGTTGGTCATCCACTTGGTGCTTCAGGCGCTCGTCTTGCGTTAACAGTAGCGCGCGAGTTAATTCGCCGTAAGAAGAAATATGCCGTGGTGAGCCTATGTATTGGTGTAGGTCAAGGTCTTGCAATGGTGATTGAAAACGTTTCATAACCATTGAACCAGATATCCATTCATCACAACAGCGCAGTGATGAATGGATTTATTTTGCAGAGCGAAATATAATGGCAAAACTATTGCTTTAATTATATTTGAGGATCGAATGTCTCAAAACACGGAAACTGAAAAACCAATAAATTTTGATGAGATACGTTTAGATCCTATTTCGCATATACATCGGGAAAACAACCCGCAATTTATTGCTTCTTTAGCACGCGGTTTAGAACTTTTAAGATGCTTTTCTGCAAATAATCAGGTGCTTGGCAACCAAGAATTAGCAAAAATGACAGGTTTACCTAAACCGACCATTGCACGTATTACCAATACCCTTGTGTCATTAGGTTATTTAAAACAATTGCCTAACTCGACCAAATACACACTAGATATTGGTGTCTTATCTTTAGGATACGCAGCATTATCTAACATCTCGATTCGTAATATTGCTCATCAATATATGGAAGAGATGAGTCAGTATGTTCAAGCGCCTGTGGCGATGGCAACGCGTGACCGCTTAAATATGGTGTATATCGATGTTGTGCAAATTGAAACAGCCTTGAATATGCGCCGTCCAATTGGTTCTACTTTGCCAATCCATAGTAGTTCAATGGGACGAGCATGCTTGGCTGCGACCCCTGAACGTGAGCGCAATTTTCTACTTGATGCGTTGAAACAAAAAAATCCAGAAAACTGGCCAGCCATAAAACGTTCTTTAGAACGAGCTTTCCGTGATTACCAAGATTATGGATATTGTTTGTCTTTAGGTGAGTGGCATAAAGAAGTGAACTCGGTAGCTGTACCTTTGGGCAGCTCGAAACACGGTCTTTATGTTTTTAACTGTGGTGCGCCAAGTTTTCATTTAAATCCGGAAAAACTTGAAGGTGAAATTGGACCACGTTTAATCCACATGGTGCACAACATTCAAGATGCTTTGAATGAAACGCATTAACAGTCGTGCTTAAAATAGTCATGGTTGTGTTGATTAAAGGTCTACTTTCATTATGACTAAGGCATGATGAAAAACGCACTCTATACCCCAACCATTATTTTAATGGCGATTGCCGCAGGCATTTGTACAGGTGGAAATTATTTTAGTCAGCCACTTATTCATTCAATTAGTGTAAGCCTAGATTTAACTGAAACAACTACAGCGTGGGTGCCAACTCTAGCCCAAATCACCTACGCATGTGGTTTACTCTTTTTAATGCCATTGGGCGACATATTAGAAAAGCGCAAGTTACTATTTATCTTTATGTTATTGGCTTCAAGTGGATTAATTATTAGCGGTTTTTCGCACAATATTTATCTTTTACTGCTTGGCACTATCATTACTGGTCTATTTTCTAGTGCAGCCCAACTGTTGTTACCACTTGCTGCAAGTCTGGTTCCAATTCAACAAAGCGGCCGTGTCGTTGGTTTTTTACTGAGTGGACTGATGATGGGGGTTTTACTCGCTCGATCCCTTTCAGGGCTGATGTCTACGCTTTTCGCTTGGAATATTATTTATCTGGTCAGTGGCTTTTTGTTACTTATCATTGCCATTATTTTGCATCGTAATATCGGGTTATTTCCACCGACTAAATCTGAAAATTATGTAAAAACTATTCGCTCTCTTCCACAGATTTTTATTCAAAATCGACGGTTAAGAACCAGAACTTATATTGGTGGTTTTACATTTGCTTGTGTGAGTTTAACTTTTACCACCATGTCATTGCTTCTGGCTCCAGCACCTTATTTTTTTAGCGACTTTACCATTGGTCTTTTCGGTTTTGTTGGCGTGTTAGGAACATTTGTTGCCAATTTTTCAGGCAAATTTATTGACCAAGGCTATATTCATAAAATTTCAATTTATTGCGGCGTTGGCCTTATTTTAAGTTGGGTTCTGTTTTTACTTTTACCCTACCATTTCGCCTTTTATATTATTGCCTTACTCATTCTCTACGCTTCTCTTTCTGCTGTACATGTCACCAATCAAAGTATTGTATTTAAACTTAATCAAGAATTACGTTCGCGGTTTAACGCGATTTATATGACAGGTTACTTTGCTGGAGGCGCTTTAGGCACAACGGCAGGAAGTTATGCTTGGAAACACTTCGGATGGACGGGCGTCTGTATTTTAGGCTTAATTTTTGCCGTTTTATGTCTTTATTATTGTGTGAGTGATGCAAAAAATCAGCACAATTAAAACTTGTGCTGATCTTATATAAAGTAGGCAATAGTTCGTTATAGAACCCCTAATAACCGACCACGAATAATATCTTCTGCCTCTTTGACAATCCGGCTAACCAGTTCATCGCATGTCGGAATATCATGGATTAAGCTTGCCACTAACCCACATGACCATGCACCTGCATTTACATCGCCATCAATCATGACTTTTGGATAAACCCCTGCAACTTCTTCAATAATATCTTCAAACTTAATGTTATCGCCGAGTGCTTTTTCTTTTGCCACGATTTTTTCTACAGCAGCATTATTCATGACACGTTCTGTATTTCGCAAAGCACGCATAATTAAACGTGTATCTCTTTCGGTTGCATTCAGAATCGCCTGCTTCACATTTGCATGTACGGGAGCTTCCTGAGTCGCAATAAAACGCGTTCCCATGTTAATTCCATCGGCTCCCATCGCTAATGCAGCAGCCAGTGAGCGTCCATCTGCCATCCCACCTGAGGCAACAAACGGAATTTCTAATGCATCAGCAGCTAAAGGCAATAAAATCATATTGGGCACATCATCCTCACCGGGGTGACCACCACACTCAAATCCATCTACAGAAACCGCATCGCACCCAATTTGCTGAGCTTTTAAGCTATGTCGAACCGAAGTACATTTATGAATTACTTTAATACCAGCAGCCTTTAAATATGGCATGACTTGTTCAGGATTACGCCCCGCTGTTTCTACAACCTTTACTCCGCCTTTAATGATTGCTTCTACAAAACCCGGATAATCAGGAGTATTTACCGTAGGCAAAAAGGTTAAATTTACCCCAAAAGGCTTGTCGGTCATTTCTCGGCAACGTGCAATTTCTTTTGCTAGATTTTCAGGCGTACGCTGAGTCAGGCCAGTGATAATACCTAATCCGCCCGCGTTAGAAACCGCAGCAGCCAGCTCTGCAAAACCAACATAATGCATACCGCCTTGAATAATTGGATGCTCGATTTCAAATAGTTCTGTAATTTTGGTCTTCATATTATTCCCACTCACTGTTCTATAGCTAGCTTCTCATTTCCTTAGCAGAGCTAGATGCTTATTTACACATAAATCTTATCATCATTTAAAGTGACTTAAGGTAAAAATTTCACAATACAAAATTATATACCACAATATAAAACAAAATAATTGATAACGGAATTATTTTTCGATAGCATTATTTTAATGAGTTTAATTTTTAGACAGAAAGTTAGTTAAAGGAATGAATGATGCAGCAGGACAACAAAACTCAAAACCAGCTTAAAACAGGCACAATTCATGAGTATTTTGATAAAAATATACTAACGCTCACCATCAGTAATCCCACTAAAAAGAATGCAATTAATTACGAAATGTATGCGGCCCTAAGTCAGGCATTAGATGAGGCTTCAACTAATCAAGACATTCATGTGGTTGTGCTGACTGGTGAAGACTCCGCATTTACCAGCGGCAATGATGTAAACGCATTTGAAAAACGCGATATCACCACTTCAGAACCACCCGCTTCGATTGTTTTCTTAAAAAGCTTAGCAACGTTTCCAAAACCGATTATTGCTAAAGTAAATGGTGTGGCAATTGGCATTGGCAGCACTATGCTTCTACATTGCGACCTTGTGTATGCAAGCCAAAACTCTATTTTTCAATTTCCCTTTGTGAATTTGGGACTTGTACCCGAAGCGGGTTCAAGTTACATCCTGCCAAGATTATTGGGCTTTGCTCGAGCTTCTGAGATTATTTTATTGGGTGAAAAATTTTCGGCAGACCAAGCAAAAAATTATGGTCTGGTAAATGAAATATTTGAAGCCGCTGAGTTGGATCAGGTAGTTGAAGATGTGGCAATCAAATTAGCCCAGAAACCAAGCCAAGCCTTACAACTGAGTAAAAAGTTACTAAGAGATATGCCAATTAATGATCTACTCAATCGTATTGATCATGAGTCGACTATTTTCTCGCGTTGTTTACAAGGTTCCGAGTTTAAAGAAGCATTAAATGCTTTCAAAGAAAAAAGAAAACCGAACTTTCACAAGCAAACAGCCTAAATGCACCCACTAAAAAGCCAGCCTTAAAAAACAAAGCTGGCTTTTATAAATGAATCAAATACGTTTAGCTAATCTCGGTACGAATATTATTCACCATGTGTAAAAGACGCGGTGCAATATCCTCCTCGAGTTTTTCACGGTTCATAATAAAGCTTGGACCGCCACAGTTAAATACCAGCAAACCATGTTGTTCATGAATCAGTGGAACTGCAACCGAATTTACATCTTTATGCCATTCGCCGATTGAAAAACAATATCCAAAATCTTGGTAGTCTTTAAACGCTTTGTCTAGATCACGGTTAATTTTAATCCAGTCTTCTTTGTGCTTACTACGAATGGCATCAAGTAAAAACTCTCTTTCATCTTCAGGCATTGCAGCTAAACAGGCCCGTCCCATTGAACTTAAATGAATCGGTAAATAGGTTCCGACTTGACGGCGCATGGTCATATTGCCTTTGCCTTGTACCACATCAAGATAAATCATATTCAGTCGATCACGTGTTGCCATTGCAACAGCAGCGCCCGCATAGTCTGCCAAATTTTTCATATATGGATGAGCAATAGAGCGAATCGATACGTTAGACAGCATCGAATAACCAAACGCAAGAACCCCTACTGAAAGCTGGAATTTGCTTGAGTTAGGTACTTGTTTGATATAACCCAAACGCGACAAGGTATGTGTAAGGCGAGTAATGGTTGGTTTTGGCAAACCGGTCATTTGAGCAAGTTCTTGGTTACCCAAATGCTGATGCTTAGGAGTAAAACAACGTAATAGCTCTAAACCACGTGCTAATGCAGTAATAAATTGGCGATCATTTTCATCCTGCATGTCTTCAATCGGATGTAATAATTCATGCCTTAACGGCGCTAATAATTTTTCTGTCTGTTCTGCATCAACTGCATCGTTCATTGTCATACCAATCCATATTTTGTTTCGCACTGCGAAAATTATAATCTATTTTTTCTATAAATAGCAAAAGAACAAACATCCGAGTCTGCATCTAAAAGATAACTTCATTTAACTCATTAAAGCGAAAGATTAAATATTTTATTTTCTGATTTTAAATATAATTTTAACCTTCCGCTTTTAAGCCACCTACCCAATTACACCTTTTTCTTTAAGCTCAGCTAGTTTTTCCGAAGAAACCACTCGACCTAAAACCGCCTGCGTATGTTCACCCAACAATGGAGGAGCTGTTTTGTATTCAACTGGCGTTCTAGAAAGTTTGATTGGTGACCCAATTACCTTCAATTTTTCACGTTGAGGATGGTTCATCTCGACTAACATTTCTCGGGCAATGACTTGCGGCTCTTGAAAAGCTTGCTCCAAGTTATTAATCACACCGACAGGAACTTTAGCGGCATAGATTGCATCTACCCATTCATCTGCCGTTTTAGTTAAAAAGTGTGTTTGTAAAATTTCGATAATTTCATCACGGTGTTTGATTCGGTCCGCATTTCGGGCAAAACGTGCATCATTTGGTAAATCGGGTAAACCAATACTACGACAGAGTTGAATAAACTGAGTGTCATTTCCACACGCGATAATAAAATCACGGTCAGAAGCTTTGAACACTTGATAAGGCACAATATTGGCGTGTGCATTGCCATAACGCTTAGGAATATTACCCGATGAAAGATAGTTCATTCCCTGATTTGCCATTGTGGCAATTTGAACATCAAGCAAAGCCATATCAATGTATTGGCCTAAACCCGTCACATGGCGGTTGAGTAAAGCAGCCTGTATGGCAATCGTAGAATAAAGACCCGTGGCTAAATCGGAAAATGCGACCCCTACTTTTTGTGGTCCACCACCAGGCAAATCATCACGCTCACCTGTGACCGACATGAGCCCGCCCATGCCCTGAATAATAAAGTCATAACCGGGTTCCTCTGCTCTTGGGCCAGTTTGACCAAAACCTGTAATCGAGCAATACACCAGTTTAGGGTTAATCGCAGATAAAGACTCGTAGTCTAAACCGTATTTTTTCAAAGAACCTGCTTTGTAGTTTTCAATCACAACATCGGTGTGTTGAATAAGAGCTTTAATCAATTCTTGACCATCAGAGCTAGCAATGTCGATAGCAACAGATAGTTTATTTCGGTTAGTAGACTGATAATATGCAGCTTCTTGAGTGTCTTGGCCTGAGTCATCTTTCATCCAAGGCGGCCCCCAAGAACGGGTATCGTCACCGACTTTTGGTCGTTCAATCTTGATTACTTCTGCACCTAAATCGGCAAGAATCTGTCCACACCAAGGCCCAGCCAACACCCGACTTAAGTCAAGCACCCGAATTCCATTTAAAGCACCCATCTTCATCCCACTATATTTTGTGACTCATTTCCTATAGGAAAACTTATCCATTTAAAATTTCGCATAGCGATATATATTTTTAATATACACAGCTCTTTTTAAAAATCAAACTTTAATTTTCTACTAAAAATAATGATTTTTTATAAGAAAATATAGCTTAAATAAATCAATAAATTAGCCAAACATAAATCAACAACAAAGTACCGCATTGCGAAATTAATTTTCAAAATATATTGTTTTGCGTTCATCCTTTGATTACTATCGCTTCAAATATTGGTGATTTTACGAACATCACATTGATGTTTTCTGCATGTAGTAAAAGGACGAGACTATGATTCGAGATCAGGAAACCTTAAATCAACTTGTTGATATGATTCGACAATTTGTTGAAGGTGTATTAATTCCTCATGAGAATGAAGTCGCTGAAACGGATGAAATTCCTCAAGATATCGTTGAGCAAATGAAAGCTCTCGGTTTATTTGGTTTAACCATTCCTGAAGAGTACGAAGGTCTTGGCCTGACGATGGAAGAAGAAGTCTATGTGGCTTTTGAATTAGGTCGTACCTCTCCTGCTTTTCGCTCTCTCATTGGGACCAATAATGGCATTGGCTCAAGTGGCCTGATTATTGATGGGACCGAAGCACAAAAATCATTTTTCTTGCCACGTTTAGCACGTGGTGAAGTGATCAGTTCTTTTTGCTTAACCGAACCGGATGCAGGTTCTGATGCTGCCTCTTTAAAAACCACCGCTGTAAAAGACGGTGACTTTTACATTTTAAATGGTACTAAACGCTTTATCACCAATGCTCCTCACGCTGGTATATTTACAGTCATGGCACGTACAAACCCTGATATTAAAGGCACTAGTGGTATTTCTGCTTTTATTGTCGATAGCCAAACTCCGGGCATTTTTCTTGGCAAACGCGATAAAAAAATGGGGCAAAAAGGCGCACATACCTGTGATGTGATTTTTGAAAACTGTCGTATTCCTGCTTCGGCACTCATTGGTGGTGTTGAAGGTGTTGGTTTTAAAACTGCTATGAAAGTACTCGATAAAGGCCGTTTGCATATTGCGGCTTTGAGTGTCGGCGCAGCAACCAGAATGCTAGAAGATTCTTTAAATTACGCCATCGAACGCAAGCAATTTGGACAACCGATTGCCGAATTTCAACTCATTCAAGCCATGCTTGCTGACTCAAAAGCTGAAATTTATGCAGCTAAATGTATGGTCTTAGACGCTGCACGCCTACGCGATGCAGGACAAAACGTTAGTACTGAAGCCTCATGCGCAAAAATGTTTGCAACCGAAATGTGTGGCCGTGTTGCTGATCGCTGCGTACAAATTCACGGCGGTGCGGGTTACATCAGTGAATACGCCATTGAACGTTTTTATCGAGATGTTCGTTTGTTCCGTCTCTATGAAGGGACCACTCAAATTCAACAAGTGATTATTGCCCGAAACATGATTCGCGCTGCGTCTTAATCAAATTTTAAGCGCTTCAAAACGACTTGAAGTGCTTTTTATCAAATGTAGGTAATGGATTATGGCTACAAATTACAAAGAAGGTCTTTCTCGTATACAGCCTCATACGTGGAAAATAGCTTTTACTTTTGCTTTTCTAGCACTGTTGGTAGATGGTGCAGATTTGATGATGCTGTCTTATAGCTTAAATAGTATTAAGGCAGATTTTGGATTAAGTTCAGTACAAGCAGGTATGCTTGGCAGTTTCACACTGGCAGGCATGGCTGTTGGTGGAATTTTTGGGGGATGGGCGTGCGATAAATTTGGTCGTGTTCGCATTGTTGTTATTTCTATTTTAACTTTCTCGCTCCTCACCTGTGGCTTAGGTTTCACCCAAAGCTTTCTTCAGTTTGGTATTTTAAGATTTTTTGCATCACTGGGTTTAGGTTCACTTTATATCGCCTGTAATACCCTCATGGCCGAATATGTCCCAACCCGTTATCGCACCACAGTACTGGGCACTTTACAAGCAGGTTGGACGGTTGGCTATATTGTTGCGACTTTGCTTGCAGGTTGGATTATTCCTGATTATGGCTGGCGCATGCTGTTTTATGTTGCGATTATTCCGGTCATTATTGCTGTTCTCATGCATGTGCTTGTACCCGAACCAGAAGCATGGCAACAGTCACGACTACAACAACCAGTCGTGGCTCAGAATGCTCAAAAAACTTCAGCATTTAAGCTTATTTTCCAAGATAAACGAAACCGCAATATGTTTATCTTGTGGGCTTTAACGGCAGGTTTTTTACAGTTTGGCTATTATGGTGTAAATAACTGGATGCCGTCATACCTTGAAAGTGAACTCGGTATGAAATTTAAGGAAATGACCGCCTATATGGTAGGTACATATACCGCCATGATTTTAGGTAAAGTTCTTGCGGGTATGATGGCCGATAAATTAGGACGTCGTTTTACTTATGCCTTTGGTGCAATCGGCACTGCTATTTTCCTACCTTTAATTGTGTTTTATAACTCGCCAAGCAACATTCTATATTTACTGGTGACCTTTGGTTTCCTCTACGGCATCCCTTATGGCGTAAATGCCACCTATATGACCGAAAGTTTTGCGACAGCAATTCGCGGTACAGCCATTGGTGGAGCCTATAATGTTGGACGTTTAGGCGCTGCATTAGCCCCTGCAACGATTGGTTTCTTAGCCTCTGGCGGCTCAATTGGTTTAGGTTTTGTCGTGATGGGCGCTGCCTACCTGATTTGTGGTGTGATACCAGCCCTATTCATTAAAGAAAAATTATACGACCCTCAAAAGTCGTAAAAGATCCATCACAAAAAATCCTATAGGTCTTATGACTATAGGATTGATGGTCTAACGATCTAAACATGTGTTTTAGATGGTTAGCAGGAAATAAGGAATTTACTCTTCAAAGTTACTCTTTATTTCCCCATATGTAGAGTTTATTACTCTTCATTTTAATTTTTTAGGTAAGCTTAGCTCCCAAGGGAGCTAAGCTTAAAAAAAATATAGACCTAAACATTTGTTTAAGGTCGTTCACCCTGCCCCAAACGGCGTTCAATATCATCGAGTACATTTGGTAAGTCAGCGACACTATCAATCACATAGTGAGCGCCCGACGCACTCATTTTTTGGTATGCCTTATCTTTTAGCACAATCTGTTCATCAGCCGATAATGCGCTCCACTCTTCATAGCTTAAACCGACTTCATTACCACTAATCGCAAGCCCGACTGTCCAGCAACCTGCGTTTAAACCTTCGTCAATTCCCACCACAGTATCATCTACTTTTACAACGGTTTTGATATCAGATACGTCGAGTTGAATTAAGTTCTTCCATAACATTTCAGGATATGGACGGCCATATTTCACGTCGCTGGCAGTAACGATACAGTCCGGTCGGTAACCCTGATCGGCAGCATCTTTAACCAATCGCCCAATCATCATAGATGCATAACCCGTGTTACTCCCAATTTTTGCACCACGCTTTTTAATATTTTCAAAAGTAGCTAATGCACCCGGAATTAAAGCAGAACATTTCGGAATAGAATTTAACTGATACGGAATAAAGTCTTTATATAAACGGTCAATATCTGCTTCAGTTGCCGCCTGCCCATATACTTCCTGCCATGCAGCCGCTACACGCGGCATTTTTAAAACAGCTGCAATATGGTCACGTTTTTCTAAGCCCATTGGGGCACGCGCTTCTTCAACCGTAATTTCAACTTTATTGTCTTTAAATAAAGCCATAAAAGCCAAAATTGGTGCGCGTGAGCCAAAATCTACTGTTGTACCAGCCCAGTCAAAAACCACAGCCTGAATTTGTGTATTGTTGGTTGTCATGATGTATTCCCCTTTATTTAATAAAAATTATGCTGTTACAGCTTGGTTTAGGTGGTTTTCGCAGTAGCTGGCAATCGCAGCAAGAAGCCCTTCAATGTCATGAATATAAACTTCGCCAATATTGCCAATACGGAAGCAGTTAAGGTCAGTGACTTTGCCTGGATAAATTACGTAGCCTGATTTTTTCAGCGTTTCATAAAATGACTGGAAGCTAAATGACTTGGCTGTTGGGTAAAGAAAAGTGGTAATGATGGGCGATTGTGGGCACTCTTTACCGAGTACCAACTCAAAGCCCAGTTGCTGCATACCTTGCGATAAGGTTTGTTGATTTTGTAAATAACGTTGATAACGTGCAGCAACTCCGCCTTCTGCCTCAAGCTCAAGTAAGGCTTGATAAAAAGCACGTACCACATGGGTTGGCGAGGTAAAACGCCATTTACCGTTATACTGCTCCATCGTGTTCCACTGATCATACAAATCGAGACTGACCGAACGTGCCAAGCCTTTACATGCTTCTAGGCAATCACGCTTTGCCAAAATAAAGCCAAAGCCCGGAACACCTTGAATACATTTATTTGCACTTGAAATTAGAAAATCAATTTCAAGCTCAGCAATATCCATAGGCACACCACCAAATGAACTCATGGCATCCACAATCCAGATTTTTCCTGCTGCTTTAACCAAACGGCCTATCTCTTGAATCGGATTTAAAATACCTGTGGTGGTTTCACAGTGCACACAAGCAACATGGCTAATGGTTTTATCTTCTAAAACGCGCTCAATCTCTTGTAAATCTGGTGACTGGGTTTCTAAATAGTTCAGTTCTACAACTTCAATATTTAGGCAACGCGCCATTTGCACCATACGTGCACCGTATGCGCCGTTATTGATAATCAAGATTTTGCCATCACGCGGAATAGCTGACCCAAGCACAGACTCCACAGCAAAACTTCCACTCCCTTGCATTAACACAGCCGTATATTTTTCAGGTTGGCTGGTTGCTAAGTTGACTAGACGAGAGCGAATATCTTGTACAAGCGAGTTGTATTGTTGGTCCCAAGTACACCAGTCTTTTTGCATGGCACGGCGTACTGTTGCCGATGTTGATAATGGTCCTGGAGTAAGAAGCAAATACTTGTTCTCTAAATCCATATCGAGTTGGGGTTGCATGTTCATAATGTTACTCATTTCTTTCGCGTTCATTTCAATATACACCAATCTGGTTTAAACCAGATTACAAACTAGTAAATATTTTGTTCTAATATTTCTTTCATAAAGCCAGCCCCTGTAGTCATGCCTTTGCCAGCAATCGCACTCACCAGAAAGATATTTTTTTCAGCTTCAGTGACACAGGCCAACTCATGTTCATGAGTCAGGTAATAACCATTCCAACGTTTTTGAATTGGAGGTAAAGTCAGCCCTAGTTTTTCGTAGCAGTAAGCTTGAATAAACTCATTAATCTCTTCACGCTGCTCGAACTGAGGCGCTTCATTAATCGGATGGTATTCGTGACTATCGCCCACGATCAGTTCACCAAATTCGTTTTGTTTAATCAGAATATGAATACCGAATTCTTTAATGAAGCCTTGTTGTGACGCTTTAACTAGCTCTGCATGACTTGGGCAAATTTCAAAAGCTGGATAACGTGAAATAGATAAGCCTGAATAAAGAGAAGCATTTAATTTTTGGTGAAACTGTTGAGTCAGGGCCATTTGTAAGCCACAACGTTTCAGATTTAAACTTTGTAAGAGATCTGGATATAAAACATCGATGATTTCACCGTGGCAGATCAAAACTTTATTTGACCGATATGCCTCGCCACTTGCCAAGCGCACCTGACAAATTTCATGTTGATATTGGGTTTGAACGACACAAGCATTGGTATAAATCTTTACGCCTTTTCTTTCGGCATATGCTAACAGTAGCTGCCCAATCACATGTGGTTCGACCGAATAATCTTCCTCAAAAACCAAGCCGCCTTGAAACTGCTGTTCGGGATTTAAATAAGAAAATTGGGTGACCAGTTCATCATGACTTCGTAAATGCACAGGTATTTGATAGTTACTTGCACGCTCGGCAAACTCATTTAAAACCTGCCATTCAAGTGCAGTGTTTGCGAGATAAACACCTTGGCATTGAGCAAACGAAATATCGGTTTCAGCTTGAATTCGCTGATAAAAAGAACGTGTTTCAAGCGCGTACTTTCGCCACTGTTGCTCTGGATGGGTTAATGTCGAAGTTCCGACCATGCCGAAATTACAACGAGTTGCCCCCACAGGCTTGGCATTTTTCTCGAAGATACAAACTTTTAAACCTTTTTCTTGCGCTTGTATGGCAGCGGATAGACCTAAAATACCAGCTCCGACAACAATTAAATCAAACTGTGCGTTATTCATAAGACTTCCAATTTGCGAAATTTAGGATGAATAAACCCTTGCCTTGTTGAACAAAGCATTTTCATTTCAGTCGGTTAAATAAAAATTGTTTACCTAGAACTTAGTGAGCGCTTTCACGCCATTGCTGACTTCTTGCCATAATTTTCCTGGTAAATAACCAGTGAATGAGTTTTACAACACATGAGGTGGTTAAAATTAGAATGCTCATGGCAACAGCAGCAACCGTGTCTCCCGCATCATCCATATTTAAAACGGCTACCGCCGCTAAACTAGTGTCTGGTGAATAGAGGAAAATGGCAGCCGACACAGTGGTCATGGCATTCACAAAAACATAGACCGACACATCACATAGCGCTGGAAAACACATGGGCAAATATACTTTCCAAAAGGTTTTCCACTTTGATGTTCCTAAAGTTTCTGCTGCCTGATCGAGCTGTAACGGAATCTGTTTAATGGCATTGGTTAAAGTCAGGTGTGGCACGGTGTAATAATGCACGATGGTTGAAATCACCAAAATGGTCATAGTTCCATACAGCACATTTAACGGATTACTTTGCTGGTTAAAAAACAAAATATAAGCAATACCTAGCACCAACCCCGGCACAGCAAGGGGTAATAAAACTAAAGCCTGTACATAATTTTTAATGAGTGGATGTGCCTTAAAACGTTCGGTTAATAACGCCACCATAAAAATCAGTGCTGTTCCAAAAACCGTACTAAAGAGTGCCATACGAACCGAGTTGAAGTATGCTGCCCAACCGCCACCATCGACATATTCAAAACTGTAATGTGCTAAGGTCAAAGACAAATCATAAGGCCAAGACTGAATGAATGAAGCCAGCACTGCCGTAAAGATAATCAGTAAAATCGCACCTGAAACTAAACCACAAAATAAGCCCAGAACGACTTCAAGTTTTTTATTCGATGTTGAAACATAAGGTTTAGCCTGAAAAGCTTGAAACCGTGCATGGCGTTTGCTTTGAATACGATCGAAAATGAATACAAACACTGCTGGTAGCAATAACAAGATGGAAATTACCGCACCCATGCTCATATTTTGCTGACCAATAATCTGTTTATAGACATCAAGCGCCATCATGTTAAATGAACCGCCAATGACTTTCGGAATCCCAAAATCGGTCAGCACATAAATAAAAGCCACTAGACTTGCGCTGATGAGTCCATAGCGAATTGCAGGTAGCGTGACGTGGTAATGCGTCTTCCAGATATTTTTGCCGAGCGACAAAGATGCCTCTATTAAACGCTGATCGACACTGCGAAAAGACGCCATCATCAACATCAAAATTGCTGGAAATAGCCAAAAGCAATAACTGATTAAAATACCGATTGGACCATAAATTTGTATATCGCCCAGTAAAGGTTTAAACACACCTTGCTTACCAAACAAATAAACCAATGCCAAAGAAGGCAAAAGTGATGGCGCTAAAATGGGTAAAAAAGCGACCAGTTTAAAGAAGCCTTTGCCTTTTATATTTACATTGGTGAGTGCAAAAGCATAAATACTGGCAAGAAATACTGTAATGACAGTAGCAGCACAAGCAACCCACACCGAGTTAAATATAGAGCTGAGTAAAGCTGGACTGCCAAAATAATGATAAAAATTTTCAAGGCCAACAAAATTTTGATTTTCATCAAAAAATGCGGTTTCAAACAACATCATTAAAGGAGCAATAATCGCTAAAGTCAAAGCGATTGCGACGGCAGCTAAAGCAATATTTGATCTTAATGAATATTCAGTTTTTCGACGCGGCTGTGTTTTTAAAACCGCTGAAGCAGCTTCATTTAACATAGTGCGTACCCTTGTTCGTCAAAGACATGAATGAGCTGATTAGGCACTTTTATAAACATGAGTTCTTGCAAAGATTTGAACTTGGTATTTTCAACTTCAATTTGCAAAAGGTGCTTTGCCTGCTCAATTCCATCAATATGAATAGTGCAAAATAAACGACACTTGGCACCTAAAAATTCAGTGCTTAATACTTTAACTGGCAAATACAACGACTCATTATCACTACCAAAATCATCAACTAACTCGACTGCTTCGGGTCTAAAACCAATGCTGTAGTTTTGCCCAGCTTTAAGTTTTTGCTGTTCCAAATTTAGAGCAATAAAACCTAAAACCTCGAGCTGATTAACTACCGAACAAGTGGCTGCCAAAAAGTTCATGGTGCCAATAAACTTGGCAATGAATTGGGTTTGTGGCTTGTAATAAATATTGTGCGGCGTATCAATTTGCTCAATGACGCCATGATTCATGACAACCACACGGTCAGAAATGCTTAATGCTTCTTCTTGATCATGTGTGACCATAATGGTTGGCAAATTAAGCTGCGATTGAATCGAACGGATCTTTTGTCTTAGGTTTAGACGTACCTGAGCATCGAGTGCAGACAAGGGTTCATCCAGCAGTAAAATATCTGGATTCGGTGCAATTGCACGAGCAAGCGCAACACGTTGCTGCTGACCGCCCGACAATTGGTTTGGATATTTTTTAGCAATATCGGGTAGTTCAATTAGTTCCAATAACTGTTGAACCCGTTGGCTACGCTGTACCTTATCCCACTTTCTTTTATCTAAGCCGAAAGCAATATTTTCTTCAACGTTTAAGTTTGGAAATAACGCATAGTTCTGAAACACAATTCCACAGTGACGCTTTTCAGCACTCAACAACGTAATGTCTGCGCCCTTTTTTATAACCTTTCCATAATCAGGTTTTTCTAGACCCGCAATTATGCGTAGCAATGTGGTTTTACCGCATCCAGAAGGTCCCAAAAAGCTCACGAACTCGCCAGCTTTCAGGTCTAAATTAATATGCGTTAGGGCCTGAAAGTGTTGGAACTTTTTTTGTATATCCACCACTTCTAAAACCGACGGACCATGTTCAGGATATTTATAGGTCGTTAATGACGACAGTAAATGCCCTGCTAACTCACCCTTCTGGTTTTGACCTAGCAGCGATGATTGCAATGACGAAGGAATTTGCATAATGAGGCCCTTATCCAAAAGATCACTTTTCAAAACGTTTTGACCATTCAGCCAAAATACGTTCACGCTGCTCGGCCGCCCAATAAAAATCATTTTTCACAAGCATTTGAGAAAGATTTTTCGGGAAGTCCATAGTGGTATTTTCAATGCCTTTATAGGCCACCATTGAAAAGTTATGGGCATAGGCTTCATTTGCTGCTTTGCTTACCGACCAATTTATAAATTTCTGTGCACTGCTTAATTTTTTGGTTCCTTTCACAATTGCTGAAGCTTCCATTTCCCAGCCTAAACCTTCTTTTGGATAAACCACTTCTAAAGGCGCGCCCTCTGCTTTTAATTTAAAGGCTGGATAGCCGAAAGAAACACCAATTGGGATTTCGCCCTGTGCTGCCATCTTGCAAGGTTTTGAACCCGAATGAGGATATTGTGAAATGTTTTTATCTAAAGCCTGTATATAGTCCCATGCCTGCTTTTCGCCCCAAATTTGCATCCAAGCCGTGACATCTAAATAGCCTGTGCCACTCGAAGCCGGATTTGGCATCACAATCAGGTTTTTATAAATGGGGTTGGTTAAATCTTTCCAAGTTTTTGGAATTGGTAACTTACGCTTTTCTATTTCGACTTTATTTACACAGATTGCAGATTCCCATGCATCCATACCTGTCCACGTTGGTACAGGTTTTTGACTTACAAATTCTGGTTTTAAATTTTGGACGCCTTCAGGTTTAAAAGCCTCAAGCATGTCTTTTTTTTCCATGACCAACAAACTGGTTAAAGCCACACCAAAAACTACATCCGCTTGTGGGTTTTTCTGCTCTGCCAAAAGTTTAGCGGTAATCACACCTGTTGAATCACGTACCCATTTTACTTTTAGCTCTGGATAGGCTTTATGTAATTCTTCTTGGTATTGCTTAAGCTGATCGGCTTCCACTGCCGTATAGACTGTAATTTCTTCTGATTGTTTTGATGTTGCTGATGAACATCCCATTTGAATAGCGACCACTACACCTAAAACTGATGCAGTGCCGAGTTTAATTGTTTGTTGAACATACTGTTTCATCTGCAAACCATCGAATGCAATTATTTGATGATCGTATTTCAACAGCTTTATATGACAGTTTAATTAATCTGGTTTAAACCAGATTGTATTTTTATGCTCGCGCTTCAAAATGCAAATCTAAAACATCATGTAGCCAATATTCTTGGTCGACATCAGTAATCACGCCTTGTTCATTTCTATTACTACGACGAATATATAAACCCAGTGCGCCCACATTGACATGCAGTGCTTTGGCCTGCTGTTCCGATAAAGCGGTTGGATACAGATTAATGTCGGCTCTAGTGATATGGCAGTCATATTGATTTGCCATCAGTAAAGTAATCGATTGCTTAAGATCATGAGTTAAAAACTCAGGGAAAAACTCGGCATTCACCCGTAAATGCTCAACCAAAACAGGTCGTCCATTAATACAACGACGTCGCCAAACTGAATAAATCGGATGCCCTTTTTCAACTTTTAAATGCTTGGCATCCCAAGAAGTAGCCTGAGTCAGCTCACTCGAAATCACTTCTGTCGAAGGTTCATAGCCTTGTTCAATCACAAACTGATTAAAGTTTTTGGTAGATTGCGGGTGATAAATAATACGAGGAGAACGGACATACCAACCACGGCGATCTAAGCGATAAATCAAACCATCAGTTTCCAAAGCCAACAAAGCTTCACGTGCAGCAACACGAGTGGTTTGGAATTGTTCAGAAAGCACCCTTTCCGAAGGGAGTTTTGCGTGGGCTTTTAATACGCCAGATTCAATATCGTGGGCAATTGCATCGCGGATAGGAATATATTTAGGTATGCGAGCTTGGTCCTGTTCCATACAAACTTAGAATTTATAAATAAAGAAATTAATAGCAATATACTGAAAAAATATGACAAAAGCTTTTATTAATGCTGATCTTTTAAGCAAAACGCGTCCTATTCCACGCTTTTTCCAATTCATTTTTTCATAAAAAAAATCGAGTGTTCACGCCTACAATAGCTTCTGAAAATTTTCCTTAGCTCATTTGTTCATCAAGAAAAATCGGCATCGCATAGCCATTACATCATATTTAGTTAGACACTTTTTAAGATAAAAATTCATATTTCTATACGGACTCTTACACAGGAATTGAAGGTTTGCACTAAAAATCAATATCAGCCCTCCTATATTACATCCTTGTAGAATTAGAATAATATGATCAAGAAAAAGCCAAACCATCCTAAGCAATAAAAAATACACTCATCATCTTATATTTATAAAGTCTTAATATAAAATTATTCATTTAATAAAAACTAAAATATTAAGAAAATTCCTTAACTTCAAAAAAAACATAAAATTTTAATTTAACCAAAATATTAAACAATAAATTGAATTAAAAAAAGAATATAAGACACACCAGCTCATTTATTACACAAAACCAAAACCAAACACCTACGGCTAAATACCATCCAATTATTCATTCAATCTAATTAATATTTTATTTATAAAATTTAAATTAACTTATTAAAAACTATTAAACATGACATTAGATGCTTAAAAATTGACATGACATAATCCAAAATGTTAAAACAACTTTAACAAATAATAAATAAGCTTATGAAAAATATAGTAATTTTAATTTTTTATATTCTATTGAATAAAATTACGGCTATTTATTTCACCATTTTTTATATTTTACCAACTGATAAAAAATACAATCAAATGTATTTAAAAAATAAAAAAATCTTATGTAATAATAAAGTTAATTATTTACCAAATGTTATATTTTAAAAAATTTTATTAAAAACAGCACCAATAAATAGATTAAAAAAATAACATTCAAAAAATTATAATAATTTTTCTTCTTGTTTTTTTATGAATGTATATTTAGATTTAATTAAGATTAATTGAAATTAGATTTGCATTTTTTCAATTCAGTTTAAGCAAAATTAAACTTTACTTAATAGCGACTATAATATTTTAAGGAGAAAGTATTATTAAGACCAAATCGTGTGACATTTTAAATCAATTATATTTCAGTACTTAACCATAAAAATCCACCCAGCATTAAATTATATTTAGCCAGGAAAGATTAAAAACTCATGAAACTTAAAACAAAATTTTCTCATCTCGCTTATAGCTGTGCATTAATATTATTCGGTTCGGTGCAATTTGCTCATGCAGCGCCTTTACTTACTCCCCATGTTACAAATGAAGTAAGCCCTGCACCTACAGCAAATGCATGGATAGAAATTGATACTCAAGCTTTTGAAGATAATATTAAAAGGACAAATCAGTTACTTAATGGCAAAACACAACTTTGTATAGTCATGAAAGCTAACGCATACGGCCATAGTATTGACCTACTTATGCCAAGTGTTATGAAGTTAAACGTATCTTGTATTGGCATTACCAGTAATGCTGAAGCGGCTATGGTGCGCAAGCATGGCTATAAAGGCAAAATTACACGTTTACGTACCGCCACAGATAGTGAAATTATCAACGCACAGGCTTTAAATATTGAAGAGCTTTTAGGTAATTATGACCAAGCTGCTCGTATGTCTAAATGGGCAGAAGCGAACAATACAACTGTTCATTACAGCTTGGCTTTGAATTCAGGTGGTATGGATCGTAATGGTCTTGAAATGGCTACGGCTCTAGGCAAAGAACAAGCTGTGGCGATCACCAAACTTCCCCATCTTAAAATTGACGGCATTATGACCCACTATGCTGTAGAAGATGAAAAATTTGTTCGTGAGCGTCTGGCGCAATTTAATGAACAAACCGCATGGTTGATTAAAAAAGCCAAACTGAATCGTAAAGAATTAACATTACATACCGCTAATTCATTTGCTACCGTAAACGTTCCTGAATCACATTTAGATATGGTTCGTGCGGGTGCAATTATATATGGGGATTTTCCTAATCACCCTGAATTTAAAGGTATGATGGCATTTAAAACACAAATTGCTGCAGTGAATAATTACCTTAAAGATTCAACTGTAGGTTATGACCAAACCTATACGTTGAAACGTGACTCTAGACTTGCAAACCTCCCTGTAGGTTATTCGGATGGCTACCGTCGTAGTTTTAGTAATAAAGCTTTTGTATTAATAAATGGACAAAAGGCGCCAGTGGTGGGTCGAGTATCAATGAATACTGTGATGGTTGATGTAACAGATATTCCAGAGGCCAAAGCAGGTGATGAAGTTGTATTATTTGGTCATCAAGGCAATGCAGAAGTTAAAACGAGTGATTTAACCAGCCTTACAGGCCATATTTTGACAGAAGCCTATATCCCGTGGAGTAACTCTAATCCACAAGTGATTAAACCCCTTCAATCTCAGCAACAAGTGATATTAACCAATAATAAAGTTACGGCAAAGGCAAACTAAAATTTAGGTGAATTGATAGGTAGCCCTGTATTTTGAATAGTATTGGGGCTACTTTTAGCTGAATCACATCTTTTAAGCGATTTTATTCCATCCAGTTTTTTACATAAAAAAGAGCATTTGCATGCCCTTTTTATTTTTAACTAACCTTTAACTTGCGTGCTTAAAACTATCAATTTGCTTAATCTCATAAGGCAAACCTACATAGTTTTCGGCCAATGTGGTTTTACCTGCAATCGAGCCAAGCACATAACTTAACTCGGCTTGTTTAATCTTGTGATCAAACTCACTTTCAGTTTCAAAACGATGCAATAAATGAGTCATCCACCAAGAAAAACGCTCCGCCTTCCATACACGTTGTAGGCATTTTTCAGAGTATTCATTTATACCTTGCTCGGAACCTTCGACATAATATTCAACAAGCGCACTTGATAAATAAGCAATATCTGATGCTGCTAGGTTTAGGCCTTTTGCTCCTGTCGGTGGAACAATATGCGCAGCATCACCTGCTAAAAATAGTTTTCCAAAACGCATTGGTTCGGTCACAAAGCTGCGCAACGGCGCGATACTTTTTTCGATAGAAGGCCCCGTCACTAGCTTTTCGCGGCTTTCAGAGTCTAGGCGGTTTTTTAACTCATCCCAGAACTTTTCATCCGACCAATCTTCGACGTGATCTGTTAAAGGGACTTGTAAATAATAACGGCTACGTGTTTCTGAGCGCATACTACATAAAGCAAATCCACGCTCTGACTGTACATAAATGAGTTCATCGGCTACAGGTGGAACGTCTGCCAACACTCCTAACCATCCAAACGGATAAACTTTTTCAAAGGTTTTAATTTTATCTTCTGGCACGCTGGCACGGCAGACACCATGGTAGCCATCACAACCAGCAATAAAGTCACACTGAATTTGAAAGGCTTTACCTTGGTATTCAAACTCAACTTTTGGTGCAGTGTAAAAATCTTTTACTTGTACATTTTGAGCTTCATAAAATGAAGTGAGCTGCTCTGCTTCACGCGCAGTCATTAAATCTTTAGTCACTTCGGTCTGACCATATACGGTCACTTGTTTACCACCCGTGAGTGCTGCCAAATCAACTCGATGCAATTCACCGTTGGTTAAGATTTCGATGCCCGAATGCGGTAATCCTTTGTCTTTTAAGTTTTGGTCAACGCCTGCTTGTTTCAATAAGTCGACCGAAACTTGCTCTAAAATTCCTGCACGAATCCGTGAAGCCACATATTCAGCACTACGTTGCTCAACAATAATATGATCAATTCCAGCTTTATATAGAAGTTGCCCAAGCAATAACCCTGCTGGTCCAGATCCAATAATTGCAACCTGTGTCTTTAAAATATCCATAACTTCTTCCTTGTTTCATCCTGACTTTTAAATTACTGGCTTTAAGTTTTGTGCACTATGTATCCAAGACGAAAATAACCGTTTATCATTTAGTTTGTCCGAATAGCGGACAGAAACAACCAAAATAACAGGAATGAAAGGATGCCTTCTCTCGATGCTTTTTTAGAGCACCCAAACTCGCATGAGAAAATTCGTCAAGAAGACTACATTGCAGGCTTAGCAAAAGGCTTAGCTTTACTCGAAGCTTTTGGAACAGATCGCCAGCGGCTTAATGTCACTCAAGTAGCCGAGCGAACCGGTATTAGTCGTACAGCGGCAAGGCGTTATCTTAAAACCTTAAAATACTTAGGTTATTTAGAAACCGATGAACATTATTTTTGGCTCACGCATCGCGTGCTGCGCTTTTCAAGTTCTTATTTAAGCTCTGCCCACCTGCCTAAAGTTGCTCAATCATTTTTAAATCTTTTGTGCGCGCAGACATCTCTGACTTTTTCGATTGTGGTGTTAGACGATAACGAAGTCGTGCCAATTGCCCGTAGCTATTTACCACAGCAAGATAATTTGCGCGTTAGTCCTTATGGGATGCACTTAGGAAACCGACTGCCTGCCCATGCCACGTCTACAGGTAAAGTATTGCTGGCAGCACTGCCCAAAGAAGCCCAACATACGTGGGTAAAAAATTACGGTTTAAAACGCTTAACGCCTTTTACCATAGTAGATGAGTCAAAGTTTTTTGAAGTGCTTAAGGGTATTTCGTTATCGGATTATTGTCTTTCCAAAGAAGAACATGAGCTTGGTGTGATTGCGATTGCAGTGCCCGTATTTAACGCACAAGGTCAAGCCATAGCAGCGCTTAACTGCATGTCTCAAACCAACCGAGTACAAGAAGATTATTTGGTCCAGCAAATTTTGCCATTACTGCGTAACACGGCAAATGAACTTAGAAATGTGATTTAAATAGACTTAGAAACTCTTGTCATCAATTAGAGGTACAAGAGTTTCAGCTCATGATCTTAAATGGCGAATTTTTTAACTTGCTGGTTTGCCAGATCTAATGCATTGCTGCGATAGGCCTGCATATCTAGACCTTCGGCATAGATAAAATCGACATCATGAATGCCCATTAGACCTAACACTGCTTTGAGATAAGGCGTGACTGCCTCAGTTTCTTGACCAACATGAATACCGCCCCGACTACTTACTACCACAGCTTTTACCCCTTCAACCAAACCTTGGGGATAAGTTTCGGTGTAGCGGAATGTTTGTCTTGCTCGTGCCACCAAGTCAAACCAATTTTTGAGTTGAGTCGGAACATTTAAGTTGTACATGGGTGCGCCAATAATTAGTAAATTAGCACTTTTTAATTCAGCAATTAATTCATCAGACAAAGCAACAATCTGCTGAATGTCTTGATTTACATTTTCAGCCCCACGAAGCGCCTGAAAGATTTCTAAATCTAATACAGGCAGGTTCATTTCAGCTAAATTGCGTATGGTGATGTCATCTTGCAAACCTTGGTCTTTACGGTGTTCAAGCATGACATCAATTAGGCGATTGGTTTGTGAACCCTCACCCATAATGCTGGATTTTAATACCAATATTTTAGCCATGACCGTCTCCACTTTTTTGATAAAGCCATATTAACTCCACAATAAATTCAACAGTGGTGATATTATTTCTTATCATTGGTTCCTTTTAGGCAACAATCATGCAACATGAGCTAAGTGCAATATCTATATTTGTGACTGTGGTTGAAGCTGGAAGTTTTGTAAAAGCTGCCGAGCAATTGCATTTAACTCGCTCAGCCATAAGTAAAAATATTGCTCGGCTTGAAGAACAGCTTGGCGTTGCTTTATTTAAAAGAACAACACGTTCACTCAGCATGACTGACGAAGGTGCTTTGTTTTATGAGCATAGCCGCCGAGCGTTAAGTGAAATACAAAATGCGGCGGCGTTATTAGACCAAGGCAAAATTAATGCAACAGGCCGATTAAGAATGTCTGTGCCAGTGCTGTTCGGGCAACTCTTTGCTACCCCGCTCATGGTTAAATTTGCTCAGCAACATGCGGACTTACAGCTAGAAGTTTCATTTAATGACCGCAATGTAGACTTGGTCGAAGAAGGTTTTGATTTATGCATCCGCATCGGAGCGTTACCTGACACCACTCAGCTCGTTGCCAAACCTATTGGTGAACATCGAATGCTACTTTGTGCCTCACCTGACTATTTGAATAAAGCAGGTCCATTAGAAAATATTGAAGACTTAGACCATCACGCCACGATTGCCGATCCGCATTTTGGTCAAATGCAAAAATGGCGACTTCAAAAGGAAAATACAGAGCCTTTATTTATAAAACCCAAAGCAAAACTTCTTTTAAATGACTTACAAGCTATTAAAAATGCAGCGCTTGCTGGAGCTGGTATCGCTTGGCTACCCGACTGGCTCATTCAAAATGAATTACAGGACGGTAAGCTCGTACAAGTGTTAGAAACCATGTCGAGCATTGCTTTTCCGATTCATTTGGTATGGCCTACGCTGCCTTTTATGCCACTAAAAACCCGCCTTGCAATTGATTATTTGGCGCAGCATTTACCCCCTGAGCTGAACAAACAAGCTTAAAATAGATAAAGCCTTGTCCACTGGAACAAGGGTTTTTTAATACCCAAAGCCAACGTTTATTGCTTATATTCAAATGCATTGACCGTCTTATTCGCATTAAGGAAACAATCCAACATCTTTTCCCGATCGATTGCCTCATCTGAACTTAAAAGCTGAATAATTGTGCCCTCCACCATATATAAAAATAGTTTGGCGTCTTGAAAAGTCGCATCGGTTTTTAGTTTTATCAGCTGGCTATAGATTTCATTTAGCAGCCATGTGCGATATCTCACTGCGGTGATATAGGCTTTTGGATAGGTCAGTTTCGTTTCGAACATGGCTTTAAATAATAGGTAGTACATTCCCTCTACATCGGTATGTAAGAAATAAAGCTGTTTGAGTTTTTCCCGCACGTTTATGCCTTGGTCGTACTCAACAATTGAGACCACTTTTTCTTTTAAACGTTCTTTTTGTACGATCAAACAGATTTCAATAAACCGCTCTTTTGAATGAAAAAAGTTATAAAAAGTTGCTTTGGTAATTTCGCATTCTTTCACAATTCGATCTACCCCAACGGTATGAAAGCCACGATGGTGAAATAAATCAATCGACTTGTTGATGACTTGAATGGCACGGGAAGAAAGCACTAACTTTGGCATAGTTTTACCGTTATAAATTCTTGTTGTTTCTAAATGAGATACTTTTTTTGGGAGAAAAAAAGGCACAGCAAAGCCCGTAAGACTGTGCTTGGCACATCTCAAGTTTTGTTGTTGCTAAGTTTTAAGTAAAAATGACTTAAAGCCTGAAAACCTTAGAGTGTTCAAGCTGCTTTAATTTTTAAGCTGTGTCGTTATAGCTTTTGGCATTGAGAACCAAGAAATAATGGATGTGCAAAGCCAACTCCTTTTTATTGGGAGTTCTGCCGACATTAAAATTATGGTGGCAGAACGAGAAAGGGTTCGCGGACTGGTACAACAACCAGCACACCCGAAGGTGTCCCTCTCCCGTCCTACCGCTACGGGAGGAGACGAGGAGATGCTCACACAAAATTATCCCTCAGAAAGGAATAATTCTGATGCTGTTGTAATCGGTCCGCGACGACCGTCTGGCAATGTAGGCCAGCAGGCAAAGAATAGTGCCCAACCCTTTTGCAGTCAAGCACGCAAAATGCCATTTGTTTTAAATTAAATCATTAGAAAAGTAAGGCTAAATAATGAGGGAGTTATTGTTAAGTGGAGGTTGTAGAGAGAGAATTTTTAGGCTTATTGCGGTGCTAATTTTAAATGTAAGTGGGAAATTAGAGATTCGTTAACACTTTATTCGTTTTAAATTTTGGTGCTTCTCTAATCTTTTTTCAATAATACAAATTTATTATTAATAAATTCTATCAAAAAAACAACCATATACTTATAAAAAATCATTATATGTATATGGTTATATCAGCAACTATATTTTATTCCTTATACCAATTTTCTGGAATTAAAGCATTACCGCCTCTAAAAGGATCCAACAAATGAATATTATTCAAACCTTTAAACATAATAGATGGTACATGTTCAAACATTAATATTTGAAATTCATGCTTATAATTAATATTCACAGTATCAATAAAATTATTTAACAGCTGAAAAGCAATTTTTATTTTCTCTTGATCACTATACTTTACATCTTTTGATGCACCATCATCACCCCAATAAGGTCTACTTGGTTGATCTATTATTAAAAAAGAAGGTACAAATTTAGATCCTTTATTAATTGCTACTTCATGCAAAGATAAAAAATGAATTAAATGTAAAAACATATGATTTGAACTACTACCAATATTTTCAATTAGGGTAGACTTCGGCTTTCTTAGTTGAATCTTCTTATCTTTATAATTAAAGCTTGCATACCAATTTGCATAATTATCTAGTGCACCATTTACCTGTTGCATTAATTCAGTAGCAACCTCATCAATCAAACCAATGGTAGCTACTCTTTCATCTTCAACATTTTTAACATTAATTGAATTATATTCATTTTCAATATCATTGATTTCAGGCAAATTATTAGATAACTTATTACTTTCTAGCTGCGTATAAATACTAAGTTTGCCTTTTGCCTCACCAATAAATTCCCATTTATTTTGCAACTCCAAAAATGATTGAGGAGCCTCAGGTAGTACTTGGAGCTCATACATTAACTTTTCTTTCTCAACTTTAAGTCGAATTATCTCAGAATTTATCTGACTTTCTACCGGCTGTTTAGCTTGAATTTCTTTTTTAATATTCGAAAGATCTAATTTTAGAGCACTAATTAATTCATCAAAAACTTCAGATTTAACCACTTCATTTGATCTTTTTACTAAAGCTTCAATCGGCTTTAAACTATCTCTAGAGTTTTTTAAAATTTTCTTATAATTTGAATAATCATCATTAAATTGAGAACATTCTTTTAACTGCTTATTGATAATAAATAATCTTGAATTGATTTCTTCACGTCTTTTTGTTGAAAAATCATAATCAGGAATAGTTTTAGTATTCTCTAATAAACTATATAAATCGATCGGTAATATATTAGTATCAACTTGGGAAATAAGGCCATAAGCAACAGCTTTTGAAGCTATATTTCTAACTTCAAAATCGAAAGAATTTCTACCCTCATTTAAAAGTTTTTCTCTTTTTTCCCATTTAAGAATATCTTTAAGTAAAGAATCTTTTTTCTCTTGGGCCAAAATATTATTTAAATCATCAATACCTAAAGCTAAATCAAAAACTCTTGGTAATGCTTCACGGTATCTTGGGATTTCTTGTTTATCAAAAAAATTTTTACTATTTATAATAATATCATCTGAAATCATATTAAAAAGGAAAAAATATCTAAAAGATACTTTACTACCAGCTCTTAAAGAACTTCCTCCAAAAGGTAATTTTACCCTCTCATCTAATCCAAACTCAGAAGCAATTATTCCTTTTAACACATCTTCTTTTATATTTGTTTTAATAATTTCCGGAATAACACCTAAAGATGAAAAATAATATTCATCTGAAACACCTCTTTCAGATGGACTTTTACGAGCTAGAAAATAATTTTTATTATTAATATAAAACTTAATACCATACCAGCTCACGTTATCATTAATAATATCATGAGGAATATTATGTTCACTAGCTAAAAAACAATAATCAAAAATCTTTAATAAAGTTGATTTGCCAGTTTGACTTCCCCCAGTTATCACATTAATTTTATTTCTCTTAAAATCTAATTTTCGAAGTTCATTTTTTCTTGACCATAGAACAATCGCATCTAATCCAAAATTCATAATTTTACTCTAAAGTTTAAATAAAGTTCTTCTTCAGATTCTTGTAGCAGCTCTGAAATTTTATTAGCTGCTTTTGAGATCTTAATTGCCCTCTCACCGAATTCTTTATCGATATCCAGAATATTTCTTAGCTCAATATTTTCATTGAATTCTAAGTAATTTAAATTTATTAAAATTTGAATAGAGTTCAACGTAAGTGGTAGAGTGCTAAAATAACGCCTATTAAAATTTGTTAATAATCGTGGATATGTTGAGACAAAGGAAGCTGATCCTTTAAAAGTTGTTCGTTTATGAGATAGTAATTGCAAGGTCGGTTGATGTATTACTAATGGTAAAATTAATAATGATTTGGAAATAGACAAACTTTTTACTTCGTTCATAACCGTAGCTAAAGCTACCGCCCCTATACCAATATTATTATAACCGTCCCCAAAAATTCGATAATTATTATCTTCGGATGTTTTCACTATTTGTTCCAATCTCTATGCCAACCTATTAAGTTTTCATTGGATAAATGATAAAGCTCACCGTTACTTAGCTCTGTATTAAGTTTATTGTTTGCTATCGTAAACTCTATAATACGAAGATTTCGCAATAATTCTCTTGCATTTTTTACAATATCCATGTCATGACAACTTTCACACCAATGTTCAAACTCATTTTCCCATTTATTCGTCACATCACTATGAAAATCATTAATTTCATCATAAATAATTTCTCCATTTTGCAACCATTCATCTAAAAACCTGATTATTTTTAATCTTTGACTAGTATATTTTATAGCTTTTTCCATATCATTTACTTTCATAGCTTGTATATTTATTAATTGCTTAATAAAGTTCTGTGAAAAAAGATCATCAGGTAACACTGGTTGAAAAGACTTACTTAACTGTAAAGGTGTTCGAGCTGTGCTAAAAATATTTCTATAACGTTTATAAAAATCATCAAAATTAATTTCTACTTTACCCCCATTTTTAATATTTATAAAATTATCAAATCTTATATTTGAGTCTAATCGCTCATAGACTTCCTGAATCCGACTTTCATCAATCATCTTATCTCTTATTGATTCTTTTATTAATATATCTAAATCATCTTGATCAAGCTCTAAATAAATTTTTTCCAAAAAATTAGCTTGTACTTCTTCATCTAATTCAAGTAAAAAATTTATATACTTTTTAATGTTATCATTATCTGTTTTTTCATATAAAACAACAATGTGAGCTCTAAGCTCATGAAAAGTACTTTCTTTCTTCTTATATTTTTCTATAATTTCCAAAAAATAATTTTTTTTACTTTCAGTTTTATTAGTTACTAAATGAAATTCAGTTCTAGATATAAAATCTATCTGTTGACTCTTTTCTGCTCGACCAGCTGTTTTATCTACAATTATATTTGCCCAATTATATAAAGTCTTCCATAAATCAACATCCAATTCCGCTAAGGAAACAGCGTTATCAGAAGCATTTTTTCTGACTGTATGTTTAAGTTGAATAAGTATTTGTTGATTATTTTTAAGTGTTGTATGAACATCATCCCTGACTTCAAGGCCCACAGATTGTCCTTTCTTCAGATTAAGTAACTTATATAAAAAATAGTAATACTGATACTGAAAGCCGATCTCTTTATTATCAGCATTTGTTTTATCAGTAAAAGTTTTTATATCATTCTTCATTTAGTAAACCCATTAATATGAATGGAAATTTTTCATAGAAAAATACAGATAATGTCAGCCATTATCTGTATTTATAAAATTTAAGCAACGTCTTTTTTTATATCTTATAATACATTTATCAATTTAGTTAAGTTCTACTTTAGATATAACAACCTCATAACCGCCTCTTATGGCGCAAGTCTGTAACACGTAGATGTAAATAACGCGACTCTGTTATTTAAACCATCTGTTATCACTATTTCATAATGAGCAAATTTTTTACTACTGCCGACCTTGGTTGCCGATGCAATTAACACCCTATCTTTCGCACCGCTCATATAACGAATATCAGCCTGTAAGCCAGTATATGGTGCATCCCCTGCATTACAAGCCATCGCAAAAGCAATATCGGCTAAAGAAAATATGACGCCACCATGCACGCCGCCTAAGGCATTCATGTGTTCGTCTTTTACATTAAGCTTGCAATGCGCTTCATCAAAACTGCGATGCAGCACTTGAACACCCAATAGCTCTGCGAATTGATCAACCGCAGTGGTTTCCATTTTTTGCACAAACGTCTCCCTACTCGTGCGAGTATTCCTTAAGTGTTATGAATCTATGTGTATTGAAATCGACTTGTTAAGAACCGTTAAACGCTATCTTGTTTAATCTGATAGTTTGAAGAACTAAAGTCCTTATAAGTCAGGCGGTCATCTGACTCTGAAGTTAAAGGCTGAACTTCTTGCATTGTGTTTAAGCAGCGCTGTGCAAGCTCAATGTATTCTTGCGTGCCTCTGGTTTTCCACTTTTTTTCTTGTTCTGATAAATCACGTGCAACCTTGGCAGGACTGCCCATTGCCAATACATTTGCCGGAATAACATCTTTGGTTTTGACCAAACTATTTGCGCCAATAATGGTGTTTTCACCAATTTCGGCATAGTCCAAAATTACGCTGTTCATGCCGACCAAAACATTTTTGCCAATGCGGCAACCATGCAAAATTGCCCCATGCCCAATGTGCCCCATTTCTTCAACTAAAGTCACGCTTTGCGGAAAACCATGTACGGTGCAGCTATCTTGTATATTGGCATTTTGCTTAATATGAATACGACCAAAATCGGCACGCAGTGAAGCAAATGGCCCTACATATACACCCGCTTCAATAATCACATCACCAATTAAAACAGCGGTTGGATGTACAAAAGCCTCTGGGCTAACCACTGGAATAACACCGTCAATACTATAACAAGGCATGATTTAACCTCTCATTTGTCGCCACCAAACCTCCGAAACGGCGCCAATAATGTGCTGTGGCATTTGGCATTGGCCCTTCTGCTGTTGCGGCAACAGACAAGAAGTATTCATCCGCAGGTTCAAATACTTTTTTATAAATATTCATTGATAACGTTCGTGCACTAATCGCGGGCCAGTCAGTTGGCAACAATTCAAGCGGTAATGCAGGGTCTTTTAATAAAATCCGTCGATAATAATGAATCAGCAAAGTTCGAATTTGAAAAGCCTGAACAGGTTCGAGTTGTTCGTTTTCTTGCATCAGCAACACGCCAATTTCTCTAAAAATATCGAGAAACTGTAGATATCTTTGGCGTAATTCATCGATGGGCCAGTTGGTTCTGAGCATACGGCCAATGGTATCGACCGAGTTATTAAAGAGCTGCAAGGTTTCGGCTTTAAACACCACCACTTGCTCACTCATATTTAAGTCAACCAATAAGCGTTGCAGTTCAATACGGTTACAACCCGGATAAGCCATTAAGTTTGTCGAAATATTGGCAAATCCTAACCATTCGAGTTCTTTCTTTAACAACGCTTTATTTTCAGTATCGAGGCTAGACATCAGAATAAGATCCCAATAATGGTCCCACTCTTTCATCTGGTCGTTATAAATGCGTTGCTCGGCCTGCAAATAAGTCGAACGGCTTGAATCGGTAATTCGATAAAAGCTGGTTCTGCCGATTTTGTCTGAGCATAACCAATCATTTTTAACTAAACGAAAAACAGAGGTTCTTACAGCGCGGTCATTAAAACCAAACAGCTCTAATAACTGAATCAGGCTTGCAAGACTAATGTTTCCACCCCGATGAAGTACTGAATCTCCAAAAATTGTCGAAATAAGCGAAGTTCCACTTAAGGTTTCATTCTTTACAACAGAATCAATTATTTGCTGTATTTTTGCACTCATACTCATGTCTTGGCGTTTAGTTTCAGGGTATAGATTCTATACCCTGAATGATCTTGATGTTAAGCAATCTGACGCATATCGATTACCCGCTTTGCCTTTCCTTCCGAACGAGGTAAGGTCGCTTCTGTCACAACTTCTACAGTAACACTAATCCCAATCATGGTTTTAATGCGTTTCATCAACTCCTGAGCAAGTTGATTGGCCTGTATAGTACAGTTATGACACATCTCTGTACGAATATGCAAAGTATCCATATGGCCTTTCTTAGTCACCAAAATTTCATAATTTGGAACTAAATGTGGAACTTGCAAAATTTGCTCTTCAATTTGGGTCGGGAAAACGTTCACACCGCGAATAATCAGCATGTCGTCGCTACGGCCCACAATTTTATCCATCTTACGCATTGCCAGATTTTCACCCGGTAGTAAGCGGGTCAAATCACGAGTACGGTAACGAATAATCGGTAAGCCTTCTTTGGTAATAGTCGTAAAGACTAACTCGCCAAGTTCGCCATCTTTACAGACTTCACCTGTTTCAGGGTTAATAATTTCTGGGTAGAAATGATCTTCCCAAATGGTTAATCCCTCGCCCTCACCTAAGCACTGCATCGCAACACCCGGTCCCATCACCTCAGACAAACCATAAATATCGAGTGCTTTAATATTGAGACGTTCTTCAATTTCACGGCGCAGTTCGTTGGTCCACGGCTCGGCACCAAAAATACCGACTTTTAAAGACGTATTACGTGCGGTACCAAATTGTTGCTCGAGCTTTTCAATAATGCTCACGCAATACGATGGCGTAACCATAATTGCAGTCGGTTTAAAGTCTTGAATAAGCTGAACTTGCTTTTCAGTTTGCCCGCCAGACATTGGAATAACCGTTGCACCTAAGCGCTCGGCACCATAATGTGCTCCTAGACCACCTGTAAATAGCCCATAGCCATAAGCCACCTGAACCATATCTTTCGCGGTTAAACCTGCCATGCGTAAGCAACGCGCAACAATGTCCGACCAAGTATTAATATCTTTTTGGGTGTAACCCACTACTGTCGGTTTACCCGTTGTACCTGATGATGCATGTAAACGCACAATTTGCTCTTGAGGTACGGCAAACATTCCAAAAGGATAGTTGTCTCTTAAATCCTGTTTGGTGGTAAATGGAAACTTTGCCAGATCGTCTAAAGTCACGAAGTCATCAGGATGTACACCCGCTTCATCGAACTTTTTCTTATAGACCGGACTATTTTCATATACAAAAGTCAGGGTTTGTTTTAACCGTTTAGTTTGCAGCTCTCTAAGCTCTGCAAGTGTTAATTGCTCAACATTATCCATTGTAAGGCTGTCCATCGCCTCTCTCCTCATTATGTAATTTTAAAAACCGTCTGAATTAATTTAAGTTTTCCAAAATCAGTGCGACACCTTGTCCAACACCTACACACATCGTGCAAAGTGCATAGCGTCCACCGCGTTTTTTTAGCTCACGTGTTGCCGTAATCACCAAACGTGTACCACTCATACCGAGCGGATGTCCGAGTGCAATCGCACCACCATTTGGGTTAACGCGTTCATCGTCATCTTTTAGACCGAGTTCACGCATACATGCTAAAGATTGGGCTGCGAATGCTTCATTCAGCTCAATCACATCCATCTGATCTAGCGTTAAACCTGTTTGCTTTAAAATTTTCTGCACAGCCGGAACAGGACCTATACCCATATATTTGGGTTCAACCCCTGCACTTGCAATGCCTATCACTCGCGCTAGAGGTTTTAAACCATGTGTATCTGCAAATGTGCGATTAGTAATTAACACACACGCGGCACCGTCATTTACACCAGAGGCATTTCCGGCAGTCACCGAACCGCCTTCTTTTTTAAATGGTGCTTTTAGTTTAGCGAGTGCTTCAAGTGTTGTTTCACGCGGATGTTCATCACGGTTCACCACAACTACGTTTTTCTTACGGTCTACAATCTCGACAGGCAAAATCTCATCGTTAAAGAAACCGTTTTGTTGTGCCGCAGCCGTTTTTTGTTGACTACGCAATGCAAACGCATCTTGGTCTTCACGACTAATCTGATATTTTTCAGCTACATTTTCGGCAGTTTCCGGCATGCTGTCGGTGCCGTATTGCGCTTTAAGTTGCTTATTTACAAAGCGCCAGCCAATGGTGGTGTCATAAATTTCAGGTGTACGGCTAAATGCTTCTGTTGGTTTAGCTTGTACAAATGGTGCACGGCTCATCGACTCAACACCACCTGCCAATACAAACTGCGCTTCACCTGCTTTGATTGAGCGTGCCGCAAGTCCTACCGCATCTAAGCCAGAAGCACATAAACGATTGACCGTCATGGCTGGCACTGTGTCAGGTAAGCCTGCTAACAGTGTTGCCATACGGGCAACGTTACGGTTGTCTTCACCTGCTTGGTTAGCACATCCTAAAAACACTTCGTCTACCTTATTCCACGGTAGGTTCGGGTGTTTATCTTTTAAATATTTGATGGGCAATGCAGCTAAATCATCTGCACGTACAGCACTTAGGGCACCTGCATATCGTCCAATTGGGGTACGAATAAAATCGCAAATTAAAACGTCTTCCATGTTGACTCCTGATTATGCAAATTCGGTCATATCACGTGAATATTGAGTAGCAATATTTTGAGTTTTCGCTACATATTGCTTGAGGTAGATACTCGCGCGATATTTTTCCTCTCCATACAGTGCATATAAGTTATTTAAGGTTTGGAGCACATAAGCACCGCCCATTTGTGTCAACCACTGGTAAGGACCTTTAGGATAATTCACTCCATATTTCATGGCATTATCAATATCTTCCAGACTCGCAACACCATGTAAACTTGCTTCACAGGCTTCATTAATGAGTAAAGCGATGGTGCGTAAGGTTAACAGTGCCGGATGGTCTTTAATCCACATCACGCTGATACCAAACTGTGCAAAGTAAGCCTCAACTTTAGCCAGATCACTTGCTTCACAAAGCTCGTTATGACTCAGTACTAAAGCCTCCGCCTGCTCAAAATCATGATGCCAATCCATTAAAACCACTTTACGGCTTAGGTAATGAATATTGGCTGACTCACCTTGGCTTAAACGCAAGTCGATATCATCAATTTGAAGGATATTGTCATCACTCGCAGATCCGCTTTTTAAACCTAAACGGGTTAAAAACGCAGGTAGCTGAGACCAAGTCCCTTTTAGCTGAATATGGGCATCAATTGGCTTGGCAACCACAGCTTGAGGCTGAAATGTCTCGTACTGATTTTTTTCGTTATAACTATAAAATCCCTGTTTTGACTTACGGCCCCAAGCACCTGCATCGACCAATTCTTTTTGAATGAGACTTGGACGGTAGCGTGGCTCGTAAAAAAACTCTTGGTAAACGCTTTGCGTCACCGAAAAGTTAACATCTTGACCAATAAGGTCGGTAAGTTCGCACGGCCCCATCGCAAAACCGCCACATTGCTTTAAGGCATAATCTAGCTGGTCATAGCTGGTGACTTGTTCTTGCAGTGCTCTAAAGCCTTCTGCATAAAACGGCCGTGCAATTCGGTTAACAATAAAACCGGGAGTCGACTTGGTGAGTACTGGAATTTTTTTCCAATTCAACATTAAGTTTTTTAGAGCCAAACATAAGCTGTTTGGTGTTTTTAAGCCTTGTACAATTTCGACCAATTTCATGACTGGCGCAGGGTTAAAAAAGTGTAAACCTACTACGCGCTCAGGATGAGCAATACCCGCCGCAATTGCAGTCACTGAAATTGAAGATGTGTTACTTGCAAAAATGGTTTGTGCACTACAAATTTCAGCAAGTTGCTTAAATAAAGACTGTTTAACTTCTTTTTTCTCAACAACTGCCTCAATGACTAAGTCAGCCTCACTTAAAGCTTCAATTTGATTGACCACCGTTAAACGCGCTAAAGCTTCATCCGCTTGCTGCTCTGTGAGCTTGCTCTTTTCAACCAGCTTTTTAAATGTCTGCCCTAAGCCGTGAACGGCTTGTTGCGCTTTTTGAGCGTCCAGATCATATAAAACGGTCGAATGCCCATTAACGATGGCTAACTGAGCAATGCCGATGCCCATGGTGCCAGAACCAATAACGGCAATTCGGGCACGAGATAAGTCTAAATCTGTCATGCTTAACGCCCTTTAAAATTTGGTTCACGTTTATTCATAAAGGCTTGTACACCTTCACGATAATCTTCAGAACGACCCGCAATACGTTGTAAATCACGCTCTAACAACATTTGCTCATCAAAAGTGTTGTTGCTTGATTGATGAATAGCTTTTTTAATAAGAGATAAGCCAAATGTAGGCTGTTTTGCTAAACGTTCAGCGAGTTCAGTCACTTTTGTTTTGAGTTCAGCATCTTCTACAACATCCCAAATCATGCCCCATTCTTTTGCGGTTTCTGCTGGGAGCTTGTCACCTAACAAAGCCAAACCCATCGCACGCGCATGGCCTACAGCACGTGGTAAAAACCATGTACCCGCAGAGTCTGGAACCAAACCTAAGCGGCAAAATGCTTGTACGAAGTTTGCCGATTTAGCTGCAATCACCAAGTCACATGCCAGTGCAATATTTGCCCCTGCACCTGCTGCCACACCATTTACCGCGCAAATGACAGGCTTTGGCATATTTACAATCGTTTTAATGAGCGGGTTATAGTAAGTTTCAATGGAATATCCTAAATCTGGAGCTTCAGCGTTTGGGTCAACTACACGGTCGCCTAAGTCTTGCCCTGCACAGAAGCCACGGCCTTCACCACTAATCACAACACAACGAACATCCGGATTTTTGGTCCACTGGTTTAAAACCTCAGCCACTTCACGGTGCATATCAACGTTAAAGCTATTCAGTGCTTTTGGGCGGTTAAATGTCAGGTAGCCAACACCATTTTTTTCTTCAGCAATAATATTTTGATAGTCCATCACTCACCTCTAAACACTGGCTTTCTTTTCTCAAAGAAAGCATTAATCCCTTCGTTTCGATCTTTTGTAGCCGCCAGCCAGACAAAGTTTTGACGTTCAAACTTGAGTCCCTGACTTAACGTTGTTTCATGAATACTTTTAATTGATTGTTTAATCACGCGAATCGCTAAAGGCGCTTGTTTGGCAATTTTGGTTGCAAGTTGAACCGCATATTCAACGGTTAATTCAGTCGGCACCACTTGGCTGCAAATGCCATGTTGCTCCGCCTGTTTTGCCGAAATCATTTCACCTGTCATGGCCCAGCGCATTGTGAGCTGTTGCCCAACCAAGCGCGCTAAACGCTGTGTTCCGCCTGCACCCGGCAACATTCCCAAAGTAATTTCAGGTAAAGCAAAGCGGGCATTTTCACCGCAAACGACCATATCCGAATGCAAAACCAACTCAAACCCAGCACCTAAGGCATAACCATTCACTGCGCTAATCAGTGGCTTACTAAACGCATCAATTTTTTGCCAAAGCTTCGGGCGAATATCGAGTTGCAAAGACACGGCGTCCATTGCAGCCAACTCGCTAAGATCTGCTCCAGCCGCAAAACACTGAGCGTTACCCGTTAAAACCACCGCTTTGACTTGAGCATTATGTTCAGCTTCTTCGAGCAACTCGCATAAACACTGCAATGTTGCATTGTTTAAAGCATTTCTTTTTTCTGGACGGTTTAGGGTTAATAACAAAACACCGTCAGCTGTTGTGCTGGCTTTGATCAACTCTTGCATGACAGCCTCTACTCATCAAAACTCAAACGAACATTTGAGCCTTTTGGTAAGGTTTGACAGCTCAGCACATAACCCTTTTCAACTTCATCTTCTTCAAGACTATAGTTAAGGAACATGTCGACTTCGCCAGAAAGCACCTTACAACGACAGGTCGCACACACCCCGCCTTTACAGGCATACGGTAAGTCAGCACCTGCACGTAAAGCCGCATCAAGAATACTTTCATCATCTTGAGCCACAGAAACAATCAGCTCACGGCCATCTAAAATGATGTTGACCTTTTCTTCTTTACGGTTTGCATCCGCTTCAACACTACGTTTACGCGCTTGTCCTGTATGGAAACGTTCGGTGTGAATGCGCTCTTTGGCAATACCAAAGTTCGGCAACGTGTTTTCTACGGCATTCATCATTTCGTCTGGGCCGCAGGCAAAAGCATGATCAAAATCTGTTTCAAGCACTTCAAAATCAAAAAGTTGCTTAAGCTTTTCTGCATCAATACGACCATTCATCAGTTCACTATCGTTGAACTCACGAGAAAAGATATTGATGAGCTGAAAGCGTTCTTTAAACTGATCTTTCAAATCCATAATTTGCTCGGCAAACATGGTTTGTTTCCATGAGCGATTGCCATAGAGCAAGGTAAATTTAGCTTCAGGTTGTTCAAACAAAACTTGCTTAACAATTGATAAAATCGGAGTAATACCACTGCCCGCAGCAACACCTAAATAGTTTTGTCCGCCGATCTTGGCTGCTTTTTGAAAAAACACACCTTGTGGTGGCATGACTTCAAGTACATCGCCCACTTTCAAATGGTCATTTGCCCAGTTTGAAAATTGCCCTTGATCAATTTTTTTAACCGCAATGCTGATGTCTTCTTTACCCGCATAGCTACAAATTGAATAACAACGGCGGATTTCACCAGCTTCAGTTAAGTGGCGAATGGTTAAGTGTTGACCCGGTTGAAATTGAAATTGTTCTTGTTGTTCAGGTACAACGTCAAATGCAATACAAATTGCCTGATCGGTTTGCGGCGTAATACTTTTTACTTTTAATGGTACAAATTGGCTCATGGCTGATTTCCTTATCTAAAGACTTAAATACATTTGAAGTAATCAAAAGGCTCAAGACAGTCCTGACATTTATAAAGTGCTTTACAGGCGGTAGAACTAAACTCTGTTAACAGTCGGGTATGTCGGCTTTTACAACGTGGGCACTCGACACCATCATTTAAATGAACGTGAGTTCCGCACTGATGCGCCAACCCTTCAGGTGGTGCAATGCCATAAACTTGCAGTTTCTTTTTCCCTGCTTCAGACATCCAGTCCGTGGTCCATGCTTCTGACAAATCGACCATCACTTTGACCGGTGTCAAAGCTTCTGCGGTAAATGCCTCAACAATTTGTGCTTTCAACATATCTGTTGCTGGGCAACCGCTATATGTCGGAGTTAGACGAACAATAATTTCTTGTTGATCGTTAATCTCTACACCGCGGATCATACCTAAATCGACAACCGATAAAACTGGAATTTCAGGGTCACTTACCGTTTGTAGAACATCCCAACATTGGTCGATGCAATGACGAATCATTTGCATGGCTCACCTCCTTGTCTTACCAGGTCATTCCCGGATAAGTTCTTTGAATACATTGCATTTCAGCCAACAAATAACCTAAATGCTCGGTATGCAATCCTTGTTTCGCACCACGGCGATAAGCACCGTTCACAGCAACATTTAATTCAAAACGCTTAAGCTCATCTGCAATGGTTTGGTTCCATTGTTCTTTTTCATTTGAAAAATCTGGAATCACACCTTCTGCAACTAATGCTTGTTCGTCTGCACTCAGTTCAAATAATTCAGCGGTAAAGCGCCATAAATTATTTAAACCTTCTTGCACACGTTGATGTGCTTCATCTGTGCTTAAACTTAAACGTTCCATCCAGCTTGTTGAAAAGCGGATGTGATACTTCACTTCTTTTAAAGATTTCACGGCAAGCGCACTTAATTCGGAAAGTGAGCTTTGCGCTAAAGCCGTAAATAAATGAAGATGGTAATGGTCCATTAACCATTGGCGTACTATCGTTTGTGCAAAGTCACCATTGGGTTGTTCACACAATAAGAGGTTTAAAAACTCACGTTCTGTACGGAAATACGCAAGCTGGTCTTCATCACGCTTAGCTTCATCATATTGACCAGCCAAAGTCAGAAAGTTTCTTGCTTGACCTAACAAGTCCAAGCCGATATTTGCTAAGGCAATATCAATTTCAAGCTCAGGTGCATGCCCGCACCATTCAGCCAAACGCTGAGATAAAACCAGTTGGCTATCGCCAATATGTAATAAGAATTTAGATAAAACTGAATGATTCATTTGCCATTCCCCTTACATGTGCTCAATGCCATCTGGGATATGGTAAAAAGTCGGATGACGATAAACCTTGTCTAAAGAAGGATCGAAAAATTCAGCTTTTTCATCTGGCTGTGATGACTTAATCAGTTCTGAACGAACCACCCAAATGCTAATTCCTTCATTACGACGCGTGTAAACATCACGAGCATGTTGCAGTGCAATTTCATCATCAGGTGCTCTTAAGCTGCCTACGTGACGGTGGCTTAAGCCTTGTTTACTACGTACAAATACTTCATAGAGCGACCAGTTGTTTTTATCTTCCATTTTGATTTCCTCAAATTTTTCCATAAATCTTGTTAAGCCACTTTGTTCGCTTCAAGCTGCTGTTTTTTCGCGTAGACCACTGCTGCATCACGAACCCATTTACCGTTTTCCCATGCTTTACGGCGAGCTTCGATACGCTCGTGATTACATGGTCCACGTCCAGCAATCACTTCATTAAATTCGTGCCAGTCAATCTCGCCAAACTCATAGTGACCTGTTTCTTCATTGAACTTTAAATCTGGGTCCGGTACTTCCAAGCCAAGTTGCAACACTTGCGGTACAGTGTTATCGACAAACTTTTGACGTAATTCATCGTTACTAAAGCGTTTGATTTTCCACGCCATGCTTTGCGCGCTGTTTGGAGAATGCTCATCACTTGGGCCAAACATCATCAGTGCTGGCCACCAGTAGCGATTTACTGCATCTTGTGCCATCTGCTTTTGTTCTGGTGTACCGTTTGCCAAAGCCATCATGGCTTCAAAACCTTGACGTTGGTGGAAACTTTCTTCTTTACAAATACGTACCATTGCACGTGCATATGGCCCATATGAAGTACGGCAAAGCGCAACTTGGTTCACAATGGCTGCCCCATCGACAAGCCATCCAATTGCAGCAACATCTGCCCAAGTCAAAGTTGGATAGTTAAAAATTGATGAGTATTTCATTTTCCCATCAATTAATTTTTCCATCATGTCATCACGGTCAGCACCTAAAGTTTCTGCCGCGCTATACAAATACAGACCATGACCCGCTTCATCTTGTACTTTCGCAAGCAAAACCGCTTTGCGTTTTAAAGTTGGCGCACGAGTAATCCAGTTTCCTTCAGGCAACATACCTACAATTTCAGAATGGCCATGTTGCCCGATTTGACGAATCAATGTTTTGCGGTAGGCATCAGGCATTTGATCCTTAGCCTCGATCGTAATTTCATTGGCAATATTTTGTTCAAATTTCTGGTAATTGTTTTCCATTCTTTCATTCCCTGTAGGTATCACCCTTAAATCTATTTTTCGATACACAAAAAACAAAGTCAACTAATTTTTTAGTATCAAATTAAATCTACAACAACAAACCAATACAAGATATTGAAATTTATATAACTAATTTAAATGTAAAAAACTTTTTTACTTTTAAAAATCAAAATAAAGTTGACTTTTATACAAATTAATCTGAAATTATGAATCATATTTTTGCAATTTTTATAATTGATGTATCAAATAAAAAAGGAGTTTGGTCATGCTTGAACAAGCACACCTAGAAGGAACCTCAACTGACACAGATTTTCAGCAGTCTGAGCATCAACTGTCTCATCTTGCTTCTTATGTCTATGGAACATGGCATTCGACGAGTGAAGAACTACGTCCTGTTTATCATGCTATTACAGGTGAACCGATTTATGCCGTAAGTAGTCATGGCATTGATATGAAACGTGTTGTTCAATATGCCAAACAAAATGGTTCAGAACTGGCTAACTGGACATTTCACCAACGTGCTAATGCGTTAAAACAAATTGCCCAACATTTACTTGAGCGTAAAGAAGAGTTCTACAAACTTGCTTATGCAACAGGTGCAACTCGTAAAGATGCATGGATTGATATTGAAGGCGGGATCCAGACATTATTTGCTTATTCGAGTCTGGTTCGCCGTGAACTCAATGACGAAAAAATTATTACTGAAGATAGCTGGATTCAATTATCTAAAAATGGCACTTTCGGCGCTAAACACATTTTAAGTCCTAAAGCAGGTGTTGCAGTTCACATTAATGCTTTTAACTTTCCAATTTGGGGAATGCTTGAAAAGATTGCACCGACGCTACTTGCTGGTGTGCCATGTATTGTTAAGCCTGCAACCGATGGTTCTCAATTAACTCAAGCGGTTGTAAAAGCTATTGAAGAAGCACATGTGTTACCAAAAGGCTCGCTCCAACTCATTTGCGGTCAGACTTATGACTTGTTCGACCACTTAGGTCCACAAGACTGCGTTACATTTACAGGTTCTGCTTATACAGGTCAAAAACTACGTAACCACCCTCACCTCAATAAATATTCGATTCCATTTAGCATGGAAGCCGACTCAGTCAACAGTGCAATTTTAAGCCCTGAGGCAAATGAAGAAACTGTCGATTTATTTGTGCGTGAAGTCTTCCGTGAAATGACCACAAAAGCAGGCCAAAAATGTACTGCAATTCGTCGTGCATTTGTTCCTGAAAACTTGTTAGCGACTGTGCAAGAAAAGCTAACTGCCAAACTTGCTAAAGTTGTGGTGGGCGACCCTCAAAAAGAAGAAACCACCATGGGTGCTTTAGCGAGCATTAAGCAAAAACATGACGTTGCAGAAAAAGTTGCCGAACTCAGCAAAGACGCAAAAATTGTTTTTGGTGGCAACGATAGTTTTACATTTAATGCAGACCATCCTGAAAAAGGTGCTTTTTTCGCTCCAACTTTATTGGTGTGCGAACAACCTTTACAAGCAACGAATGTTCATACCACAGAAGCTTTCGGTCCGGTATGTACACTCATGCCATATCAAAACATTGAAGAACTAGCTGATCTTGTTTCACGTGGTGAAGGTAGCCTAGTGGCTTCTGTCGTTAAAAATAACGATGAGAATATTGAACAGATTATTCAAAAAATTGCGCCTTGGCATGGCCGTGTGCATGTACTTGATGCAGAATCGGCAAAAGAAAGTACAGGTCATGGTTCGCCACTTCCGCATTTAGTACACGGCGGACCTGGTCGTGCAGGTGGTGGTGAAGAGTTAGGTGGTATTCGCGCCGTTAAACACTACATGCAGCGCACTGCAATTCAGGGTTCTCCAAATAGTCTGACACAAATTACCCACTCATGGACTGCTGGCTCAAAAGTTAATGAAGACCGTGTACATCCATTTAAAAAGTCTTTTGATGAGTTAGTGATTGGTGAACGTTTATTAACAGCGCGTCGTACAGTCACCGAAGCTGATATTGTCAATTTTGCTTGTTTAAGTGGTGACTACTTCTATGCGCATACCGACAAAATCGCCGCGGCCGAGTCTTTCTTTGGAGAGCGTGTGGCACATGGTTACTTCATTGTGTCTGCTGCAGCAGGTCTATTTGTAGATGCAGCACAAGGTCCTGTGATTGCCAACTACGGTATGGACAACTTACGTTTTGTTGAACCGGTTAAAATTGGTGACTCAATCCAGGTTGAACTCACCTGTAAGCAAAAAACACCTAAACCACAAAAAGACCCGTCTCAACCTGCTCATGGCGTTGTAGTGTGGGATATCAAAGTCAAAAACCAACGTGGTGAACTTGTCGCAACTTACGACATTTTAACCTTAGTTGCTCGCGAGGCTTAATGTTTAAATTGAGATGGGGTACCTCGTCCCCATCTCTTTTTTTTAGCACTCAATTGCGTTAACAGCGAGACCACCTTTTGAAGTCTCTTTATATTTCTCAGACATATCTCTGCCTGTTTCTTTCATGGTCTGAATCACTTTATCTAGCGTGACAAAGTGTTCATCGTCATCATGAAGTGCCATTTGGGCTGCATTAATGGCTTTTACGGCTGCAATTGCATTTCGTTCAATACAAGGCACCTGAACCAAACCACCAATCGGGTCACACGTTAAACCCAAATTATGTTCAAGCCCAATTTCAGCCGCATGTTCCACTTGCTCAGGTGATGCTCCTAAAATTTCGGCTAAACCCGCCGAAGCCATCGCACATGCCGAACCGACTTCGCCCTGACACCCTACTTCTGCACCAGAAATAGAAGCATTGAGTTTACATAAAATGCCAACGGCTGCTGCACTTAAAAAGAAACGAACCACTTTATCTTCGGAAAAGTCTTTAGAGAAAGTCACGTAGTAATATAAAACTGCTGGAATAATCCCTGCTGCACCATTTGTAGGTGCCGTCACTACTCGGCCGCCAGCAGCATTTTCTTCATTTACCGCTAAAGCAAATAAATTGACCCACTCCATGGCATGGAAAGTCGTCACAATCAGGTTTGAATTTTTCTTATTTAATAACTTATCGTGAATTTTTTTGGCTCGGCGTTTTACATTTAATCCACCGGGTAATATTCCTTCATTGATTAGCCCATTGTGAATGCACTGCTGCATCACTTTCCAGATTTCCATAATCTTGCTGCGAATCTCAGTTTCACTACGCCAGCTTTTTTCATTTTCAAGCATTAACTCGCTCACTGATAAATGATGAGTCTTACATAAGCTTAAAAGTTCAGCCGCACTGTGAAATGGATATGGAACCTTAACATCGTTGGTTTCAGTTTGGGTATGTGTTAATTGTCTTTGACTAACAATAAAACCGCCACCCACCGAATAGTAAGTTTCTGCATATAAAATTTCTTTAGCATCACTGTAAGCAATCAATTCCATTGCATTGGGGTGATAAGGCAAAGATTCATCTAAAAAAAGCACATCATGCTTATAATCAAAAGAAATAGTCTTTTGTTGATTAAGCCTGATTGCTTTATTCTCAAGAACATCTTCAATTAAGCTTGTACTGACTTGAGTATCGATATGTTCAGGGTCAAAGCCCATTAAACCTAATAGAACAGCCTTGTCTGTCGCATGACCGACACCCGTTGCCGACAGCGAACCGTATAACTTCACCTGAACTCTAACCGTTGCTTGTAAATCGTCTTGCTTCAATAAATCATCCACAAAACTGTATGCCGCTCGCATGGGTCCAACTGTATGGGAGCTAGATGGACCGATGCCAATTTTAAAAAGATCAAATACACTAATAAACACGTGGTCCTACCTTCGATTCATTATTATTCGTATGTTCGTCATTATTGTGTCCTTTCGGATAACTCTAAAATTATCATTAAGCCAAGTACAAATCACGAATAACTCTTCGGCAGTAGCACAAAAAGACAACGGTTGAACAATCACGATAAATAACTTTGTTCACAGCCATAACTTTTGTAGTTTTTATTAACAAATATAAATGTATTAGCGCCCCCTTCCTTAAAACAAGTACAGGAAGTTGTACAAATAAAAAACTACAAATATTAGCCATTAGTCGCACCTCCCTATTTTTATTCATTTTTGCTGGTAAAGTGCTCTACATGGTTTGATACAACCTACTTAACTCAGATGCATAATTCACCTGTTCTTGCATCTGATGTTTTTCTGCCTCTAGTCCGCTAGGGGCTTTTTTTATTATTGATTTAAATACTGATATATTAAATTTCTAGAGATAATTAAAGACAAGAAAAATGGATCGAGTTTTCAAATTAAGTATTTTAAGTTGTCCGCTTTTATTGTTAAGTGGTTGTATTGGTTGTTATAACCCAACAGGCTGTAACCGTGATGATTCGCCGTATTTCTATACAACACAGAGCACTCAAGTCAAAGGTGTAACGGTTCCTGTTGGAACAAAACTGGTTTATAAATCTCAAAAGTCCAAACAGAAAGATGAGCAAACTGCACCTCTTAAAGAAGAGAATATAACGTGGATAAAGCTACCGAAAGATACGGCTATACTTTGGGGAGGAATGCCTACCAATCATCTCCTTCAATTTGCTAACTCTGAAATGCAAGGATTTACAGCCTACCGAGCACAAGAAGCTCCCGCTGTATATTCCAATCAATTTTTAAAACTCTGGAAAGAATGTGATAGTGATTTAGATATCTCGATCAAAAATAAAAATGACTGGAGCTTTAATCCCGCAAATATGAAAATTATTGGATGTGGAATTAACTATCAAGAAAGAGCCTCATACAACACCAACAATCCAAGCCAAGATAAAGTTGATATTTTTCTCATCAAAATTAATCAGGCTTTACAGCAACTGCCACAACAAAAAGAGTATCCCGTTATCCATTATTCCCAAAATTAAAGTAAAAAAGCCTGCATTTTCAGCAGGCTCTTTTCTTTAAAATTTGATTTACCAAACTTTAATTACACACATTAACCACAGGTTGCTTGAGTAATTTTCTTAGAAGCAGGATCAATAGTAACTGTAACTCGGTTTGTACGATAATCCATAGTCATTGGTTGACCTGGAGCCACTTTGCGCACAATTTCTGATTTAGTTTTTTGTTTAATTTGATCATCAGTAAGGCCAGTTTGACCCACTAATTTTTGAGCTTCTTCTGCTACACAGTTCGCTTGATTATCACGGAATAATTTCCATTCTTCCACGACTTGGCCGTTTGGTAAATGACAATACCCAACCTGACCATTTGCTTCATTTCTAATTTCTAATTTCCCGCCTTGTTCAACACAATATTGACTAGCTGGGTTTGGTGAACCAATTTTTGGTGGAGTTGGATCTTTATGTTGTACAGATGAACAAGCCGTTAACGAAACAAGCGCTAAACCAAGAAAGATAATTTTTTTCATAAATTTTTGCTTCTTAATAAAAAAACTAAAGATATCAAAAAAATTCATGTTCCATATGACTTGTTTACAATAAAAAACTCACTTGAATATTCTAGCAAAATAAATTTAATTTATTGGAAATTAAGATGTTTCCAATTAAAAGCCATTTTTGAACTATTCTATTCAGGTCTTTCTAAAATTCGTGCTCCAGATCCGTCTTGCCCTAAAACATCTTCAGGATTTCTTAATGGACATTGCTCTAGTGATAAGCAACCGCAACCAATACACCAGTCCATTTCATCTCTTAATCGAGTTAATTTTTGAATTCGATCATCCAAATTTTCTCGCCAATGACTCGATAAATCCTTCCATTGCTTAGCTGTTAATTTGCTCCCCATAGGATATGCGCTAAGAGCCTCTTTAATTTCATTTAAAGGAATTCCTACTCTTTGAGCAACTTTAATAATCGCAATATACCTTAAAACAATTAATGGAAAGCGGCGCTGATTACCATTGGTTCTTATACTTTTTATCAGCCCTTTCGTCTCATAAAAATGTAGGGTCGAGACAGGAACTCCACTCCTTTTTGCAACTTCACCCACAGTCAAAACTCGACTAGAGTCAGCTTTTTTATTTTCACTTATCATGACTAACCTCAACTTTACTCGAGGTTTATAAGAGAGCCTACTGTTTTTGTCAAATCAATCACTCAACCATTCAAAGTCATTTTTCTGAGTTTATTGGTCTTAACTTTTCTATAAAAGCTGAGAAAATAAATTTGATACGATTATTAATTCAATTAAATTTATAAAATGAGCTGCTGACATTTAAATTTAAGAAATTAATTTTGTAGGGTACATGGGCACCCGCAAACCCAAAACATGTTGTAAACGAAAGGCATTGGTGCTCCTAATGGATAGACCTTAGCCTGTTCGATCTTATAAGTTTTTTTACGTGACTCAATGTGAAGTATATTATCGTAGCGAGCAACTACAATTCCCTTTTTATATAATTTTTTCCGTTCATTCTTTGCATCAAATTTATATACCAAAAAGTAAACTTTTTCTCCTACGCTGATCTTTGAATGATTAACCATAATGTAACCATTACAATACTTACATTGCCAATCTTTCATATCTCAAATAATCACACACTTAAATTTAAAAACATATCAAGTTTTATAGTATAGATTTATTAAAGCTACAAATCTAAAGAAATATTTTAATTGAAAAAATAAGGTCTATTTGTGACACGCATCACAATAAAAACATAAAAAATTTCAAATTATATTTAGAAACATCAATCACTTACCTAACTATCTTTTAATATTATTATTTTAAAAAATATTAAATTTATCTATATTTTATATTACTATATAGTATTTCGGTTAATAAATTTAAAAGTACCGATATAAATAATTTTAATATTTAATAATCTAATTATTTCATTATATTCAACTAAACCACAAATAAAGTAATAAATAAAATTTAAGATATTAAATTAATTTCATGTTTAATTGAAAATAATTCAGTTCACATTATGCAATATAAAAATATATAATTATTAGAATTGCAATTTAATTTTTTATTATGTCAGCTCAACGTTTAAAATTAGAACTCCCATCTGGACATGATCAATTATTACTTCATTCTTGCTGTGCTCCTTGTTCAGGAGAAGTTATGGAGGCATTAATTGATTCTAGAATTAAATTTTCGATATTTTTTTATAATCCTAATATTCATCCGGTAAAAGAATATCTCATCCGTAAGGAAGAAAATATTCGTTTTGCAGAAAAGCATAATATTCCATTTATCGATGCAGATTATGATACGGATAATTGGTTTGCTCGAGCTAAAGGTATGGAAGATGAACCAGAACGCGGTATTCGTTGTACCATGTGTTTCGATATGCGTTTTGAACGAACTGCCCTTTATGCACATGAACACGGCTTTAGTCTCATCAGTAGTTCGTTAGGAATTTCTCGTTGGAAAAATATGGCTCAAATTAATGATTGCGGAATTCGAGCAGCATCCAATTATCCAGATATTCAATATTGGGATTATAACTGGCGAAAAAATGGTGGCTCTAGTCGAATGATTGAAATCAGTAAGCGAGAGGAATTTTACCAACAGGAATATTGCGGTTGTGTATATTCTTTACGTGACACCAACCGTTGGCGTATGAGTAATGGTCGAGACCGAATTAAACTAGGTGTTAAGTTTTATAGTAATGCCATGGAAGAAGATTAAATCCTATTCTCCTTAAAAAATTAATTCATTCTAAGCTGTATTTATTCCTAATAAAAAAAGGCCACATCTGGAGAATGTGGCCAAAAGGTGTACTGTACTGAGCTTTGATATTATTAAAATAATGAAGTTAGCTTAAAATAAGATTAATAAATCTTTTAAATTTAAATTTTTTAAAATTTCATCAAAATATTAAAATCGAATAAATATTTTGCCCTTCTCATTAAAAATAAAATCACTCTAAAATCCTGATATAATTTTGAAAAGTTTAGCTATTTTACTTTTTGATACTGATGGCTAGTCTCTTGATATTTTCCACCATTTCCTCAGGTTGATGTGCAGCATAGCCCAACAGAACTGCTGCTTTTTTCGACTCAAGTTGACAATATCTTGATAGAGGTTGAATCTCCAAATCCAATGCCGAGCAATGAGAAATAAACTCCTGCTCAGTCCATGATGCTTTTAACCAACATATAAGATGAATGCCTGAATCTGTTGGCTGAACATCGAGTACATCTGAAAGGTATTCATTAATAGCGTTAATCAATACTTGTTGACGCTCATAGCATGCTTTTCGAACTTTACGTACATGTCGAGCATAGTGGCCTTGTTGAATGAATAGAGCTAAAGCGACCTGCTCTAAATATGAACTTCGCACGTCAGTATAATATTTAGCTGCACTAAAGGTTTCAATTAATGCTTCAGGTACAACCATGAACCCTAAACGAAACTCTGGAAACATCATCTTGGTAAAAGTGCCAGAATAAATGACTCTTTGCTGCTGATCTAAACCTTGTAGAGCTTGAATTGGGTGAGTGCCATAGCGAAACTCACTATTATAATCGTCTTCAAAAATCCATTTTTCTTCTTTGTTTGCCCAATCTAATAAAGCAAAACGGCGAGCTAAACTTAAAGTTCCTCCTAAAGGAAATTGATGTGAAGGTGCTGTATATACCAGTTTGCTTTTGAAGTAATGATTTGTAATGTCAGAGATTTGCATTCCCTCCTCATCACTCTCGATCAAATTTACCTGTGCACCAAAACTTCGAAAAATCTTAAAAGCTGCATCATATCCCGGCTCATCCAAACACACTTCATCATTTGCTTGAAGTAATGCATAGGCTGTTAAATGAATAGCTTGCTGCGTTCCGTTTACGATAATAATTTGCTCTTCGTTGCAGTTCAGCCCTCGGGTGGAGCGAACATATTCACAAATTGCCTGACGCAAAGGTAGATAGCCACGTGGGTCGTAAAATTGACCAAGCTGATAATACGACTGCCGCCAAGCTTGTGTTAATAGCTTGCCCCACAGTTGATGAGGAAATAAATCAATACAACCTACCCCTACATGAAACATCTTTTTCTTTTTACTTAACCATGACTGCTTGCGCCATGAATCCAATAAAGTTTCAAGATTTGGATTAATATTTAAGGAACGATGAGTATTTTTAGACGTTTCTTTTGAATTTTTTTGAACATGTATTAACTGATCTGGCACAACCTCAGCAACATAGGTACCCGAACTTGGTTTGGTAAATAAATATCCCTCATCCAGTAATCGTTCAAGAGCCGCCAATACAGAATTTCTTGAAATTGACATCATCTCTGCCAAAGCACGACTTGAGGGTAATTTTATTCCGGCAGTCAGTCTTCCATCTAAAATGGCATCACGCAAAGCCGTATATAGTCCATCTTTAATCTGGCCTTTTGGCAAAATTAAATGTGGAAAAGATGCAGAAATCGGAGCTGCCATATTAAAACTGGTACTGTGAAAAATATCAAAAGTGTATCTTATAAAAATACCACTATCAAAACTACACTCTAGTTGTCGATTTTTTATTACTTTAAAACAGAGTGTAATTATTATGCAAAATCAAGGTCTTCAAATCGTTCCTGTTCAGCAGCAAGATTATTCACAATGGGAAAAATATTGGCTTGCTTACCAAAATTTTTATCAAGTGAATTTACCCCTTCATGTCACAAAAGTAACATGGGAACGTTTCTTCGATGAAAATGAACCTGTGTACTGTGCCGTTGCTAAACAAGGTGAGCAGGTTTTAGGAATTGTGCACTATGTTATTCATCGTTCAACATGGGCAGAAAATAATTACTGTTATCTAGAAGACCTGTATGTTTCACCTGAAGTTCGTGGGCAACACATTGGTAAGCAACTCATTGAATATGTGCAGAAGCAAGCAATCAAACACAACTGTGACCGTTTATATTGGCATACTCAAAAAACCAATCTAACAGCGCAAAAGCTTTATGACTGGATTGCACAAAAACCAGGAATTATTGAATATCGTATGCCTTTAAACTAAAAAGTGAAAACACCAAAAGCTGGAGTGCTTTGGGTGTCTAAATTTTAGTACGAATACGCTTAATCACTTTGTCATTAATAGTTGAGCATTGATTAAACGCAGCAAAACGCTTGAGCTCTTGTTCCAGTTCGAAGAAGAAGAGCTCCTTATTTTTTACTGTTTTTTCCAGATGTAGGCTAATCACTTCTAATTCTTTGATAGAACGATGCGCTTTACAATCTACTCGGCCTACTAACTCGTCTTGATATATGATCGGCAAGCAAAAATAACCATATACTCGTTTAGCCGCTGGTACATAGCATTCAATGCGGTAATCAAATTCAAATAAGGAAGCTAGACGGTCACGATGAATAAGAGAATTATCAAAAGGCGATAGTATTTTTAAACCAAAATCAGTACTAACCTTTTGTTCCATTGCAGCAACATCAACATATAAAGTTTGACCATTCTCAAGTTTAATTGCTGATACAACACCTGCATCAATATGTTCTTTCAGAACGACACGCATAGTTTCTTTTAAATCATTTTTCTTTAGATGAACTAATTGTTTCCATGTAAATGCACCATGTGCTCGAAGCGTATTATTAAATAAATACTGCGCATATTCATAAAGTGTAGGCATACTTAAATCAATATTTTCAGGCAAGCAGCGCTCGGTCAAATCAAAGACCTTTTCCATTCCGTTACGCTCACAGATCATCAGGTCACCCTGCATATATAACTGCTCAAAAGCACGGCGGCCTGGTCCGGTATTCCACCAGTTTCCCAAACTCTTTTTATTATTCTTATCAATATCACGGAGACGAATTTTTCCTTCAGCACGAACACGTGCCAAAATTTCATTCATAAGGTGTTGATCACCTCTATTGAAATAACGGCTTTCTCCGTTCCTGACAGACATCATGGCAGGCAATGCATAGCGATAATCTTTCATAGGAAGATAAGATGCGGCATGATACCAATATTCAAAAATCTGGCGCTCACGAACCAAACTATTTAAATGATTTAATTCATAGTCAGGCACTCGGCTCCACAATATATGGTGATGAGCTCGCTCTACAACCGATATGGTATCAATCTGTACATATCCTAAATGCTCAATCGCCTGTAAAGTTCCATCCACACCTTTTGTAAATCGACTGGTTTTTCCTAAACCTTGATTAAATAAAGTGAGCTGTTTCAAAGAAGAAGTCATAGAAATCAAATATTGTTGTATTCATTTAGAAGCAGAAAAATTTCAGTTCTATCCTATCACTATTTCCTAATTTGCTTGTGCTTTAGCATCAGTAATTCTTTATAAAAAAAATCTCGGCTAACTCAACATTTTACAGACTCATCTTAAAATAACTTTTAGGAGCCAATCTAATCACTAAAATAACAACCAATATCACACTGGCTAAATGGAAAAGCCATCCTGCTTTGTAACCCCCCGTAAGATCATGCAAAATTGCAATAATCCACGGCGGGATTGCTGCCAGTAAAAAACCACCACCCTGCATCAGTGCAGATAAAGCACCTGCATGAGTCGGATCATCAAAATGGTCTAATGCAACGATAAGCATTAATGCAAAACATCCCCCCAAACCTACGCCCAAACAAATTGCCCAAAGTATAGAGGCAAAATCAGGCATAAAAGCCATTCCAGAGAAACCGACTAGCTGCATTGCCAACGTAAACCATAACCATGGACGTCGGTCTTTATATTTCCTAGCTAAAACAGGCAAAATTAGCGCTGAAGCTGCTTGGCTCAAGGCCAGCAAAGCGAGTAATTTTCCACTTTGTGCTGCACTCCAACCCTGATCTTGAAAAGAAGGTGCCAACCACGCTACTACGGACGAGTAGCCACCATTTACAAGTCCAAAGCACATCATTAATAACCATGTTCGAGGTTGATTTAACAACTTGCGTACAGGCGCATGATGAATGGATGAACTAACTTTTATAGGTAAAAAGACAAGCGCCAATATAAATGCAAATAAAGCTGGAATGGTAAAAAAAGCTAGGCCAATCGACCAGACATCCGTTATATTTGAAATTATAGGAGCTAACCATGCACCTAGTGCTCCTCCTCCCATGAGCATAGCCGAATAAAGCCCCATCATCGGCCCAATATATTGACTAAATTCTCGTTTAATCATACCGGGAAAAGCCGCTTGTATCATCGCAACTCCGAATCCAATTAATATTGCACTAAGAATTAATCCTTCGGATGTAGGAAATAAAAATCGGACAGCACATCCTCCACAAATGGCCAGCAATGCACCAAGAATAGCTTTTCGTTCGCCGACATAGTTCTGCAATATTGGGCCAACAAATGCAATGACTCCCATAAGCATCATCGGTAGCAAAGTAAGTAGTGCTATCCCTTGTAAGCTTAAACCAGTGGCTGTTCGAATATTGGCAATCAATGGTCCAATACTCGTTATAAATGGTCTTAAATTAAGGCCAACTAAAGCCACAGTTACAATGAGCATCGGCTGGGTCAAAAAAGCTCCAGACTGCTTCATTATTTTGAGCCTGAATGATTGGCTTGATAATTCTTCCAATGCGCATAAAGATCAGTGCGGTTTTCAACTCTGATCGGTATATATTGAATTTTCATTGATTGCTCAGCAAAGGGCTTGGCAAGCTCAATATATATTTCAGCTGTAGACAAACCAAATGGTGTTCCGTCTTCATTAGAATAAGCATAGCTCACCGACTTTATACCAGCTAAACGCATCGCAGCCATACACATTGGGCATGGATGGCCACTTGCATACACAGAGCAGCCTTCTAAATTGGCAGATCCTAAAACTTGGCTGGCTGCACGAATCGCCAGTAATTCAGCATGTGCGGTTGGGTCATTCGTTACCAGAATCTGATTTACGCCTGAAGCAATAATTTCTCCATTTTTTACAACCACAGCACCAAATGGCCTGCCACCTTTTTCGATATTGTTATAGGCAAGCTCAATCGCCTTACGTAAAAACTGTTCACCTTTTTCCATCACATACTCTCACTTTCTATTTTGCACCAGCTGCAAGAAGTCTTTTTTCAATTTCGAGGTATCCTCGTGACCGCGCATGTTCTAAGGGAGTTATCCCGTCTTTATCTGCCAAGTTCGGATCAGCACCTGCTTTCAATAAAAGCTCTACAATGTGTTGATATTTAGGTTCTCCATTTCCCAAAATGATGGCCTCAAGTAATGCTGTCCAACCCAAATTATTCACATGATTAACATCTACACCGGCCGCAATTAATGTACGGACTGTTTCAACATTGCCTCGTTCCGCTGCTGGAATTAGCGCAGTTCCACCGTAACGGTTAATACTTTTTAAATCGGCACCATGCATGAGTGTCATTCTTAGAATTTTTAAATATCCCTGTGCACCAGCATATAAATATGGACTGTCTTGAATATTGTCTTTTGCATTTACATCGGCACCAGCCTCTATCAGCATATGAGCAGCATGTACATTATTTGCTCTTGTAGCGACCATCAAAGCAGTCGAACCAGTTTCATCTCGCTCATCAATTAAAGCTTTTTGAGATAAAATCCGTTTGATAGATTGTGTGTCATTATTTATCACTGCCTGATGTAAAGGATACTCACCCATTGCATTCGTCATATTTGTAAAACCCGACGCCCCTAATGCGACAATCAGATTCATCCATATTAGTGACTTACGCATGGTGGCCTCCCAATAGAAATTTTTGGCTAAACATTTTATAAATAGAATAAAGATCACCAAAAGTATTTGGAAATTAAATTATTTAATCGATAGTATTAAGATTATAAATACTTATCTTATTGGCTTTTTAGTGTGGCGGTACCTAATATGTTTGATCCTCGCCTTTTACGTGCTTTCGTCACTATTTTTGAAACTGGCGGTTTTACCGCAGCTGCCGAACGATTACACCTGACTCAATCAACAGTTAGTCAGCAGTTAGCACGACTTGAAGAATCTGTCGGTCATGCCCTTATAGATCGGACAGCAAGACCTTTCAAATTGACGGCATCTGGAGAATATCTAATTGGTTATGCGCAAAGGATTTTGACTCTCCAACAAGAAGCTGAAGCGCTACTTAAAGATCCAGCAGGAAGTATTCCCATTCGTATTGGTTTACCAGAAGATATGATGAGCCAAGCAATGGCCGAAGTTTTTGGTATATTTGCCAAAGAGCATCGTTCCATTCGTTTAGACGTAACCTCTGGCTTGAGTCGCAACTTAACAGAACGTTATCGGAATGGTGAGTTCGATATTATTATTGTCAAAGAACCTGCGGCCAGTGCTGATCACCACGCTACATTCCCAGAAGAAATGGCATGGTTTGAAAGTGAGAATTCAACAACTGCATGGTCTGATCCCATAAGTTTAGTGACCTTTCCTCAAGGCGGACTTTATCGGGACGAAATGTTCACAACCTTAGAGCGCGAACGGCGACGTTGGTATATTGCATTTACGGGTAGTAGTCTAGAAAGCGTGTTAGTCAGTGTTGAAACAGGATTAGGATTATCTTTATTGCCTGTAGCTAAGACCAATGGCCGGAGAGTACGTCGATATGATGCATTAGGAGCTGTGCCGCCTATGACCGTTTCAATTTACACATGGGAAAAAGCTGGGATAATTTCCCAGCTTGTACATAAAATGACGACTGTTTTACAAGAACGTTTTCAATCCTCAATAAATATTTAACTTATATCATTCGAACTTTCAGCAATCAGTTTTTCTGCCATTTCTTGAGTTTTTCTTAAGCCTGGCATACGGAACTCGGTATGCCCATAATCTTGGATAGATTTCCAACGTCCACCCCAAGTCAAACCAACCGATTCGGCGACTTGACCATATAATCGATAGCCTTGCATTGCCCACGGATCTCGCTCAGAAATAACCACTTTTCCATTTCGCTTAAATGCTACATCAGCTGCTAAACCAAATTGGTGATAGCTTTGATACCCCCTCGCTCTAGTCGTATTTGGATTGCCAGCCAACATATTCTGACGTGCTGGGCTACGATAGCCTTCTAATAGAACCAACTCATAACCATATTGTTCTTTCATGATTTTAAAGACCATGAGTAAACGCTGTTTATATCGTGGGTTCATTTTGTCCCATTTACGATCAACTAAATTTGTATCCAAAATAGCTCGACCATCGAAACTTGCATTATCAATCGGTGAAGAATTAATAGCTCCACTATTTTGAGACGAATATTGCTGCTCTAACTGCGTGGCCTCAACAATTGCAGCTTCAATTAGGCTCTCATCCACTTCTGGCGGTGGCGATAATATTTCACCATTTAAAAGTGCATAAATTTGAGGATCTGTTTTTTTCAGATATTCAGCTTCAATTCGGGTTGAGCTAATAGGCCGAGTTAAAGCAAACACTAAAATACTAGCAAACAAGAAAAAGCCCGCAATAACAATCCACCACTGCTGTAAATGCCAATGAGATTGTAATTTTTCAGGAGCAGCTGCCTGATTCATGGTTTGAGCAAATTGTTTAACCTGATTAAGCTGTTTACGCCCTTGGGGCAGTAATGACAAAACAAAATCTTTGCTTCTACTCCTGAGTTCATAAGACATTAAAAACGCTAAACCAATTGCCAAACATGTAAAGCAAAAGAAAATGAGAAAGATCATCATCAGTTCATTAATTCACGGCAAAAGGACTTCGTGTAATTTTAATATCTACCGATGCCTTAGGCGGCTCAACCTCAGGTTCTGGTTCGGCTGGAGCTTTACTCTCAACTACGGGTTTAGCCTGCGCCACTTGTTGCTGCTGCGGCTTACTCACAGGTTTTTGCTGAGCTGGCTGTATTTTGGGTTGAGCCGCTTTAGCTGCACCCGTTTGTAGCTGAGGCACAACCTGAACTTTCTTTTCACCTGTTAGCTGTTCATCAAATGGTGAAACTCGTTGTTCATTCGTAGCAACAGTTTTATGCGGAACAGGTTTAAAAATATTGCTTAACTCATTATCTTTTGGCTGTTCAAAGCCATCACGACTCATTGAGTCCGTCTCGTTATCTTGACTTACAGCAACCTGATTTTGTTCATCTGAAGAATGTACAGCATCTTGATTTAAAATTTGCTCTTCCGTTGATTTACTCTCAATTGCTGCTGATTCTGGCGAATTCGGTTGAGACAAGAACAGGAATAGCGAGATGCTGACAAACACCCCTGCAATCACGCCAATTACAATATAAAGTACTGGTGATTTCGGCTTTTTTTTATTCGATTGTAAAACTCGAATAGAAGTTGGTTTTTCCTGAGCCATTTCGTTCCATCATCAAGGTAAATAAATTGTAATATGTGCTTGCTCTTGAGGAGCAGAAATCACATTTTGATAATTAGATAATGCTTTATCATTTTGATTGTTGAGCATAAATCTTAAGCCTGCAAAGGTAAGTAATGCAAAAATCAATAAAAAGATCAAAATCCAAAAGAAAGGTACTTCACGATGAATAATATTTCGTATTTGATCGGGAATTGCCGAGAACGGCGAAAAAGCAACTTTTTTCCCTTTTAAATAGTCAATTTCATCACCCACTCTTGATACTAAGTGGTTGAGACTTTCAATAGATTCAATTCGGTACTTACCCTGAAAACCGAGCAAAAGGCAGTAATGAAATACTTCTAAAGCAGCTAGACGTTCTTTTCCACGACTTCGCAATTGTTCCAATATTTCAAAGAAACGATACCCGGCTAACTGAGAACCAAACAAGCTCAATTGCAATGGGCTAATTAACCAAGCATTTTGTAAATTAAAATAGCTTGGGTCTTGTTGCGTTACGATAGTTTCATCAATCAAAGCACAAAATGCATATTTAGCATCATGAATATCATCAGCTGAAAATTGCAATTTTTTGGCTTGTTGCTCAAATTGATTGAGTAAATTTAAGATTTTTTCACGAAACTGCTGAGCATCTGCCGGCACATACTGATTTCGAATCAAAAAAACCAAATAAAAGCCATCATGCAATAAATCAATAAGATTGATTGCCTGTAGTTTTGCCTGAGACTGGCTATTATTGTTCCCACCCGTTCCAATTTGCCCATCGTCAAATAAAGAAGGAGCACCTGTGGATTGTGACATTTTTCTCTCCTTTACCCTTAAGCGTTCATAACCGCAATCAGTTCAATACTGATATCTTGGAAGCCAGCCGGAACATAAATACAAATCGTCTCTGAATCTAACATGCGCTGGTATAATTCATGATGCGGTTCAACTTCAAAATAGCTCACGCCAGAACGTACTGGGATCGCTGTTGGAACCTGAATCAAGTGATGCAATGGAATTGCAGGTAATGCAGCAACTACACGTTGCTCAACATCTAAAGTGCTACCAATCTTGAATCGTAAAGGTACAATCTGGATCAACTCATGTGTCTGCATTGCGCTACTTGATACTGCAATATAAAGTCGAGTATCTCGAGTAATCTTATCGGTCTCAAGACTTCCCACCCAATATGAAGGGCGGATTTCTTTAAGTGCAATACTGATGTAACGGCTCGAAATAATCGTATCGAGTAAATCACGTAGAATCGTGTCTAACTGCGAAAAACTTTCTTGTAAATTATGGTGTTTATAGGCAGGCAACTGATCAACATCATACGCCGTCGAGAAGGTTAATAAAGAACCTGCTAAACGTAACAATTCGAAGAACAAACGTTCTGGATGGATTTGTGGATATTGCACAAAATGATTCAGGCCAGCATGAGCTGTGTTTAAGGCATTTACTAACCAGAATGAAACGATATCACCTGAACGGAATTCAATTAACTTCTGTTCATTTTCTCGGTTATTGGTTTGAATCGTCTTAATTTTTGCCTTAATCACATTCAGTGTTCTTTTTAAGTTTGAAATGAGTGATTCAGAGGCATCCACATGCAAAATTGGCGGAATAAACTTTCGATCAATTTCAAAAGCGCCGGAGCTTTGGCGCTTAATCTTTCCAATCGGCAGATATAAGAAACCATCTAGATTGTGGTCTGGATTACTATGTACATCTAATAATTTAAAAACAGCACGTCGGCGTAGCAAACTAATATCTGCTTCAGTAGCATTAGTAAATAAATCATGCGTTTCAACAAGGTGAGATTGATATCTACCCTTTTGCACTTGGTTTTGATCAATTAGATTTTGCTTATTTGCTTGTAAAAGCGGCAATGCTAAATAGATTAGCATCTCACCACGTAAATTAAGATCGTCTAATAAAATTGGTTCAGGCAATAGATCATATGCCGGTGCCTGATAAATTTCACCGTCTTGCCAGATCATCTCTACAGACTCAAGAGCAAGGATATGCGTACTCAACTGAGCTTCATCGAAACTTAAGTTTTGAATACCATACGAAAAAGGCACAACTGCGCGAACCGTATGATTTAGGCGTTGTTCATGATACGTATCTTGAATTTGGAAATGTTGAGGTCTTAAAAATAAACCTTCGCCCCACAGGACTTTTTCAGCTTTAAACATATGTCTTTACCAATCTTTATTCATATTCATTTTTAGGCTGCACACCTAACATTTCCTGAACCATTTGTAATGGATGCTCATCTTTAATGACTTGCGCTAACCACTCGTGTAATGGCATTTGACTCCATTTAATCGTTTTTTGAAGCATATAGCTCACAGGACTATGAGGTTCATTTGCTTGGAAGTAATCTGCGATCTCTTGCAATACTTTCATTGCTTGTTCACGGTTAGCCAAGTGCGTTTGTGCTTGAGGCTGAAAAGCTGGCTGATCTGAAACAACTTGTACAGGCACTTGATTTTCCATAGATGAACTCGTGATAACAGTAGCCTGTTCTTGAATTGGCGCAAGCCCTGTACCAAAAGCTTCTGCTTTATAAATCTTACGTAATGTGCTGTGAATAGTCTCAAATGCCGAATCAATAGCAGCAAAACTCGGCGAATCTAATCCCATTAAATGATCAAGAGTCTGTTTTAAAACATCCCACTCGGTTAAGACTGAACTAAAATCTTGATAATTAGAGTATTGAAAAGTTTTAGAAGTATTAAAAATGGCTTGGTCGAATTGTTCTAATTCAGATGGTCCTGACTGGCTGTCATACTCTTCAGTTTGTTTACGGCGAACATTTTCGTGATATAGAAAATTATCGTAATCAAGCAAATTATAATAAGGAGCTGTATTGGTTAAAGAAACCTTCTTTAACAACATCGGAAGTTGATTAATTAAACCCTGTAATAAACCAATGCGTTGATCTAAGTCATCATCTTCAATAACAGGGTGAATTTCCTGCCAGTATTGATTCAGCATGGTATGGCTTAAAGTTAAACCTTTAGCCATACCTTCAAAACCATAAAGATGAGTCCAAGCCTCTAAGAGCCAAGTTAATAGACGAATATCTTTCGTTTTATCTTTTAGCAAAACACTCGTGTTCTTTGCTACAAAGTCCCAATCGGCTTGTTTGCGCTCAGCAACCCAATCACCTTGATCTAGTAATAGATCATCTTGTGTCTTCGCTTTTTTTATTTCATGAAATTCATTAGAAAACGAAAAGTCATCACCACAAGGTAAACTATCACTAATGGGTTCGAGTAGTTCAGAAATATCAATATTCATCTAATTTTAGCTCTATTCAATTTTAAACTTCTGACTTCAATTTTTTACTAGTCCTTTTTTTAGCAGCTTTTACAACTGGATCTAGTACATATTGAATTTCGTCATCTTTAGCATCAATCATGATAATTTTTGGCAACTTTTGCTCTGCTAAAGCCACTAAAATTTCTGTAGCCAATGCAGGTAACACCGTAGAATTTAAAATATTATCAACATTACGTGCACCACTATCGACTTCTGTACAGCGACTTAAAAGTAGCTCTACCAAATCTTCAGAATACTGGACTTGTGTACCGTATTGTTTTTCAATTCTTGCTGTGATCTTGCCTAACTTATGTTTAATAATTCGTACAAGTAGATCGTCATGCAATGGGAAATATGGCACAATTCTCATCCGACCTAAAAATGCAGGCTTGAATTGCTTATATAAACTTGGTTTTAAGTGGTCAATCAACTCTTCAGCTGTCGGCCAGTCTTCGACTGGTGTATTTAAGCAAGCTTGCATGATCGCGCTTGAGCCGGCATTAGAAGTCAACAAAATAGTGGTGTTTTTAAAGTCAATTACTCGTCCTTCGCCATCTTCTAAAGTACCTTTATCAAATACTTGATAGAACAGTTCCTGAACATCACTATGTGCTTTTTCAATTTCATCAAGCAACACAACACTATAAGGATTACGGCGAACAGCTTCTGTTAAAACACCACCTTGACCATATCCCACATATCCAGGAGGTGCACCTTTAAGCGAAGATACAGTATGGGCTTCTTGATATTCAGACATATTAATGGTGATTAAATGCTGCTCACCACCATATAACTCATTTGCCAAAGTTAATGCAGTTTCAGTTTTACCTACACCACTCGGTCCCACTAAAAGAAATACACCTTGTGGCTTATTAGGATCTTCAAGTTTTGCTTTTGAAGTTTTAATGCCTTGAACTAATTGTGTGAGTGCATAATCTTGCCCCATTACACGCTCGCCCAATTTATCTTCAAGCGTTAATATCTGTTTAATTTCATCATTAACCATTTTTCCAACAGGAATACCTGTCCAATCAGAAATAATTTCATTAATGATTTGAGAGTTTACTCTTTCAAATACTAAGGGTTGCTGACCTTGAATATCAGCAAGATCTTTACGCAGTAGATTAATCTGATCGAAAGCTTCAGACTCATTAGCATGATTCTGTGCTTCTAACTCTTGAATTTTATGGACAAGTTCTAATTCTTTTTGCCACTGCTCTTCGGTTTGTTGGATCTCTTTTTGCAAAGACTCTAAATTAGCTTTTAAAGCTTCCAATCGTTCATGATGAATTGGAATCTGACGATGTTCATTTTCTAAAATTTGCTGTTCAAGCTTTAAGTTATGTTCTTGGGCCTTTAACTGATCAAGCTTTACAGGTTGAGCATTTTGGGTCAACGCAACACGTGCTGCAGCCGTATCAAGCACACTAATTGCTTTATCTGGAAGTTGGCGTCCACTAATATATCGATGTGAAGAATGAACCGCAGTAACGATCGCCTCATCATCAATTTGCAATTTAAAATGCTGCTGCATGACTGGAATCATCGCCCGCAACATATCTACTGCAACTTCTTCGGTTGGCTCTTCTACTTTTACTACCTGAAAACGTCGGCTCAATGCAGCATCTTTTTCAAAATATTGTTTATATTCTGCCCAAGTTGTCGCAGCAATCGTACGCAACTCACCACGTGCAAGTGCTGGTTTTAAAAGATTTGCAGCATCATTTTGCCCTGCTTGTCCACCTGCACCAATTAAAGTATGCGCTTCATCAATAAATAAAATAATAGGATGAGTAGAAGCTTGAACTTCTTGGATAACCTGTTTTAAACGGTTTTCAAACTCGCCTTTAACACTTGCACCCGCCTGTAAAAGTCCCATATCCAGCACATGTAAATGGACATTTTTTAGGGCGTTTGGTACTAAACCTTGAGCAATTTTTAAAGCCAAACCTTCCACTACAGCTGTTTTACCAACACCTGGCTCTCCCGTTAAGATCGGATTGTTTTGGCGTCTACGCATTAAAATATCGAGCATTAAGCGAATTTCATATTCACGTCCAATAACTGGATCTATACCGCCTTTTTTCGCTTTTTCAGTGAGATTAATCGTATATTGATCAAGTGCAGGTGTTTTAGCTACTTTGGTATTTGCTACAGTCGCCTCTGTTGACTCTGCCTCATCAGGTGGTGTTTTTGTTTCATCTTGTTGTTCAACACTCTTCTCACAAATTTCAAGAAACTTGTGTTTCATTGAATCAATCGGTAAAAGGTCAAATAAACTCGAAGCTCTTGTTGCAATTTGATATAAATCAGGCGCAGTTAATAATGCAACTAATAAATGACCACTACGAATAACGGGATTTTGTTCAGCCGAAGCTAATAACCAAGCTTGTTCAAACAAACGAACAATAGATTTAGCAAAAATAGGAGTTCGAGTATTACCTTTTGGTAATTGAGAAATTGTTTCTTTTAAATCATCAGCTAAAGCTTCAGATGAAATTTTATATTTCTTTAATAAAATTTTTAAATCATTCTCTAAAGATTGATTAAGTAATTCTAAAAATAGATGCTCAATTTCAATTTCGTAATTTTGTTGAATAACACAAGCATTAGCCGATTTTTCTAAGGCAGTTCGTGCAACTGTAGAAAGTTTTGTAATTAAAATTTTTAAATTACTCATCATTACTCTCAATATTTTTAAATAATTTAATGCTTAAAATCATAATGCCTGTATATTAACAAAATTCAGCTTTATCAGACAAACTACTCATCATTTCAAGCGTTAATATGTTTTAGTAGATATTTATATCTATATAAAAATATCTCTACCCTTATCCTTGATTAACTAAACTCTGTTTTGGTAATAATTTACAGCCACATGATAATGAATCATTTACACGTGCTGCGGATTTTCCCATGACAAGCATATTTGGGTCTCCCGATACAATCGTAGAAACCGTTTTGTGTAACGGACAAGTAGCCTTATCTCCTACACAGGCAATTGCAATTCCATCAATTAAAAATGTACTGTTTCCTGAAATGACTTGCCCTCCACCAGTTGTTGGGCATCCAATCGTAATGTAAGGGCTAGCCATGTTCTTCTCCTTATATTTATAGAACAGTAAACTCAATCCGACGGTTTTTCTTTCTTCCTTCCGGAGAAGTGTTATCTGCAACTGGCTTAGATGAACCTAAACCTTCTGTAGATAAATGGTCGGCGGGAATACTCTTACTAATCAAATAGTTTTTAACTGCTAATGCGCGGTCTTGGCTAAGTTTTAAGTTTTTATTCGCATCACCAGAACTATCTGTATGTCCTACGATTTTGACTTTCTTACCACCTACTTTATTTAAAGCAATAGCCATCTCATCTAGAATTTTTTGACCTGCATCAGTTAAAACTGCGCTACCAGATTCAAACTCAATAATTCGATTTTTAAGTGCATCATCAATAATTTTCTGCTCAGCCTGATTAACTGATAATTGTGAATATAGTTGATACGGCGGTTGCACTAGTCCTTGAAAAGATTGAATTGTAGGCTGGATATCTGCTGGGTTCAGCATTTTCCCACTCAACTCAAAACGTGTGCCGTTTACGCTTAATTTGCCTTGTGAGACCTTTTTAAGATCAGGTGTAATCACTCGAGTCACGGAATCACTCCATCCATTTGGAGCAGCTACGGGTCTCACTTGTATTTTATCGACAACCTGATCAGCACCATAAACAGATTGCATTTTTAATAAGATGGCCTGTTTACTTGCCTCGTTAGGAACGACTCCTTCTACAACAATCGGCTGAGCTAAAGCATAGTTAGCGATTGCATAGATAAAACAGCCTTTTATGAGCTGTGAAAGTTTAGTTTGATATCGTTGATTCATTATTATTCACCCAAAAAAGTCTGTCTAAATAGTTTTAAACCTTGATTTAAACTTAGTTGGCGTTGGCATAATGATTGTTCTAGCGTAGCTAAACCAGCATTCTGCTCCAAATAAGTATCAATCCATTGTGCTTCTATTAAAGAAACCCAGTGTTTACTATCCATATTCTGAGTAAAAATATCGCTAAGGGCTAAAATATCCGCCCCTTGAAAACCGAAGAATAATACGGGTTGCTCTCGATGTAGCAAACCTATCAGCACCTCAGTATTATGTTCTTTTAAAAAACGGCAAATAATACTGACCCAAAATGCTGCTATTTCATAACTGTAAGCAGGATTATTAATAGGTAAGATTAAAACTTTATTTAACCGACTGGTTCCATTTTGTAAAATCGGCTGCAGTAATAATCCTAGACCAATCATACTTTGAGCTAATTCATAAATACTTAACTTCATTAATTGAGCAAATGAGTGCATCGTATGATTTTCATAGAAACCTACACACTCGCGTTCAGTTAAAACCTGAATTTGATTTTGTAAGTGACCTAATTTTCCAAGTAACAGATCGGAATCTTTAATTCCTTTTAAAGCACGATTGTTTTGAAATAAATCAACGAGTACATGTTTATAGCTATAGGGCGCATACAACAAATTATCATACGGTAAATCAATTTCTAACAAATGGCTCAGTACCATTGGAAAAGATCGACCTGAACTATCTTCACTTGCGAGTAGATTTGCCGCTAAAAACATATTTTCTTTCGGATTCGCAATAAAGAAATCCAGTGAAGGTAACGTGTTATAAGCTTCTTTAAAGCTGCCTGATTGCATTGCGTATTCCAATGCTTCAGTAATCCACTGATCAAGCAACTGTATTAGAGCATTCTGACCTTTTGTTTTTAAAAAGTCACCTCGTGCAGGACTTTTGCCGTAATACAAAGGAGTTGTTTTTAATGTTTGCATTATTGCTCCTCCTTTCGCATAGAGGTTATTTTCCATGTCATGGTTTAACTCCCGCAGAAGGCTGAGCAAGTGCTGAAACAGGATTTTCAGTTCTTGCTGGAGTAGCTTGAGCTGGAGCTTGCTGAGCAGACACCACACGAGCTGCTTTGTCGGCAGTGACTTTATCAACCAGTTGCATACCTGCATAACCACGGCTTGAACCAATACTGCCTGAATTACTGCTAATTAGACGGAAATTCATTTTTACAAATAATGATGGATCAGTTTTACTACGCCAAAGCATTTCAAATCCACCATTTTGTTCCTTACGTTGAGCACTATCAATTAAACGGTTAATACCGTACTCACCTGGTTCATCAAAAATTGTATGGGTTTGGCCTTGTAAATCTACAGCGGTAATACGAGCACCTGGAATACTGCCTTGGTTTGGCCAAATGAAGTTAACCCACTGCTGAACACCGTTTTCATAAGTCATACGCTGACCATCAATATCAACGGTATATGAAAGCAATTGTGGGTTTGGAATTGGGTAGAACTGGAAGTTCGATTGGTTAGTCGCTGGAGCAGCTGGAGCTTGAGCATTCAACTCACCAGTTGCCATACCATTGGCTGGTGCCACATATCTTTGGAAATTCATAACGAATTGAGGATTTAAACTAATGCCTAAATCTTTCCAAGTTTTAGACGTTAACGTATAGCCACGACGAATCACAAATGGATCAAGACTTTCTTTTACAAAGCGAGAAATACTACCGTTCTCACCCAAGATTTGACCAATTTCACTACTTGTTGCTTGTAAAGAAGCTGATGAGTTAAATGGATATTTCTTAGCAAGATTTGCTGTAAATGGTTGATAGGCTTGCATTACCCATAATTTATTAATTTCGTCTTGTGTCGGTGTAATTAAACTCTCAAAAGCTTGCGTAAGTGGGCTAACTACTAATTTTTGCAGTAAACGCTGATCAATTTCATTGAAACCAACCGCCATTTTTTCATCTACAATTTTTTGAGTTTGGTTAAATACAGACGTTTGCTCATTTAGGGTCTGTTTGACTAATGTCATTGCATTAGGCCCAATTTCACCCGCATTTTTAAGCTCATTAAACTTACTACGAACGAGTGCTAAATTTGTCATATATTCATCAAGCAATGACTTACCTTGTTGATCATCACGTTTGCGAACCAACTGGTAGAACATTTGATATTCTTGAGAAATAGCACCTTGGGCATTGTTTGCCACTTGATTAGCAACTTGCTTGTCATCATGATTTAAAACTTTACGTTTAAACCATGCAATAAATCCTTTTTGTGGAGCTGCAAGCTCAGCTTGAACAACCGGATTATCCCAATTTGTTTCGACTGCAACTCTTTCAATTAATGTTCTAATTGGAGAGTTTTGCGGTTCACCTAAAACATCAATATTTTTTACTTGCTGAGCAAATTGGCCAGCTTTAGCATAGTGAATACCACTTAAGAATTTTCTCCATTCAGCAATGTATTCTTGCTTATAAAGCGCTGTTAGCTGCTTTCTAATTTGCTCTGGACTACCCGAGAAAGTTAAATCATCAGATTGTCGACTATTTAACACCCAGTCTTTACTGTCTGTTGGCTTATCTGCAGCTTCCTCAATTGCTTTTTCTACATAGTCATTCCAAGCTTTTTGGGTAAATACGCCAGGTAATGCATAACTACCCAATACAATATTTTTATTTGCCTCACCCACAATCTGACTTACAGTCAGCGCTGGGAAACGTACCGCAGCACGCATTTTTATTTCGTTATAAACACGATCACGCGCTGGCATCCCACGAACAACAGAGAGCAATACTTGACGAGTTTGATCAACAATTTGCGAATCTGCTTCTAAAACTGGGAATTGTTTATCATTTGCTAAGGTCATTGCATACGACAAGATCTGTTCAGCTTCTTGAATCATAGTTGAATCGCAACTTTTTGAAGATAGTCGCGTTGCTGTTCATTTAAGTGTGGTGCAGGTGTTTCTTCAATCACCTTCTGATTACGACGTTGCACCGAACAATCACGCTCACCCAACGCTAAAACTTGCCCTTTCCCATCACCAAAAATTTGCACTTCGATGTGGCGCGCGTGTTGTACAAATTTTTCTAAGTACAACCCTGCGTCTTTAAAATTGACCTGCGCTAAATAAGACACAGTTTGGTAGGCATCTTTTAACTCGGTTTCGTTCCAGACCAGACGCATACCAATACCACCACCACCCGCGGTACTTTTCAGCATGACCGGATAACCAATACGGGCCGCTTCGATTAAAGCCTCAGCTTCATCGGCAAGTAATGAACTGCCCGGAAGTAAAGGCACATTGCTTTTAATAGCAAGTTCACGCGCAGTATGCTTTAACCCAAAGTCGAGCATTTGGCTTGAAGTTGGCCCAATAAACGCAATACCTTGGCTTTCGCACAGATCACAAAACTCGGCATTTTCAGACAAAAAACCATAACCGGGATGAATGGCTTCTGCGCCAGACTGTTTTGCAACCTCAAGGATTTTTTCAATATTTAAATAACTTTGATGCGCAGGTGCAGGACCAATCAGAAAAGCTTCATCGGCCAAAGTCACGTGTAAAGAATCACGGTCGGCTTCGGAGTAAACAGCCACCGAAGCGATCCCGAGTTTTTTAAGGGTGCGAATTACGCGACAGGCAATTGCACCGCGGTTAGCAATCAGAACTTTTTTAAACATGCTTACACCCCTTCCGCTTCACGGACAACCAGTTGAATTTTGGTTGGGTTATAGGCATTACATGGGTTGTTTAGCTGCGGGCAATTGGAAATTAAAACAATTAAATCCATTTCTGCCCGAACTTCTACATATTTACCGGGGCCTGAAATTCCGTCATCAAATTTAAGCTGGCCGTCTGGTGTCACAGGCACATTCATAAAAAAGTTAATGTTTGGGCCAATGTGTCGGACATTTAAACCATGCTTTTTTGCAATCGGGTGTTTTGCCAAGGCATACATAAAGTTGTTACGGCAACTATGCATGGGATACGTATCATGTGCATAACGAACCGTATTACTTTCACAAGAACAGGCACCGCCAATGGTGTCATGGCGCCCGCAGTTATCATCATGAATAACGGCAATTGCACGGCCAAAGTTACTATAGAGCTTGGTGCCCTTTTCTAAATAAATCTGTTGGTTGATAGCCAAAGTGTCCATTGCGCTATAACGCTCAGTTGGATTGTCGGCACTCATAAATAAAGTATCGACCGCTTGGTTTCCCTCAAGGTCAATAATTCGAAAATATTGGCCCTTTTTAACCTCGCACATCCACGCTTCACCCGCAGGACAAACTTCATTTAAAACTGCTTTTTCAAATGATTGTAAAACTGTCATGATGCTTCTCCTGATTTAAATATTGCTAAGCGCGTAGTAGCGGGCTGTGTTTTGAAAGGCACGCTGATTTTGCGAACATGCATCACGACAAATATCGCTGTCTGTTAGAGAATTGGCTTTAAATAAACTAAGTTGAATATCGGCAGGTTGATAGATTGGGCTGGTGTCTAAACCATGCGGTGCAGCAGATAAAAATATTAAGCAGTCCATTTCAAAGCGCAGTTCAATGCTTTGATTGGTGTTGTCAGAACTGACATAAGACAAAGCGCCGTTTTCATCTGGCACAACTTTAGAAAATAGGTTAACGGCGGCACTCAGATCTTGGCTGGCAAGTCCGTATTTACACATTTCAATCAGTAAGCTGTCTAAGCCGTTTTGGTACATATCATTGCGGGCATCTTGAAATGTACGCGCACCAAATTGCTTTTCAATTTGCTCAGGTCGGCTTGGGCCACAAAGCGCATCGTTCCAGCCATGGTCATCATGAATAATGGAAGCCATGACACGGCCAAGGTCTGAATAGAGCACATTGGAAGCTTTTAAATAGGCGGTGTGTTGCCCTTTTAAACTGTCGGGCATGTTAAAACGTTCAAGCACATCGGCAGCATTTACACAAAACAAAGAAACATTTGCCTGAGCGCCAAGCGATGTAAATCTAAGAATGGTTCCTTTTTGAATACGACCCGACCAGTGATGTCCGCCGGGTAAAAGTTCGGTCCAAATCGCCTGATTGTTATGATAACTTGCAGTGTTCATAGCTACTCCTGTCGGATAGTTTTAGACTTCCTCCCGGGCTTTTATCCCTCCGTGTAGTTCGCTAGGAACCGTGAACTCTCGGTCCAGACATACTGTAAGTATCGGAACCCTAGATCACTTTTGATTGATTATGACTATGCAAAGGACATGCCAGCTTAGTATTACTTTTTTGGTTAAAAGTAATACTAAACTTGAGCTGTTTGGGTGCGGTTTAAGTTCAAAAATAAAAAGCTGCACTAAAAATTGTGCATCTTGAAAATAAAAAAGCCCCTTTTACGAAGAGGCTTGAAACTAAATTATAAGATTGAGAATCTTAAGGAAGTAGAATCACCTTACGGCAGTCCTCTTCTCTTTCATTAAAAATGCGATAACCCTCTGCGGCATCTTCTAATTTCATTCGGTGAGTAATAATCGTTTCGGGTGTTAATTCACCACGCTCAATCAATTCTAACAGTTGCGGCAAATATTGATGCACATGAGTTTGACCCATTTTAAAAGTTAAGCCTTTATCAAAAGCATCACCAAATAAGAAACCATGAATCGGGCCTGCATATACACCCGGTACGCTGACCACCCCACCACGGCGAACTGCCGCGATACATTGACGCAGTGCTGCACCACTTGAGCCTTCAAGCTTTAGATTGGTGAGCACTGTTTCAATCACACTGCCTTTGGCCTCGAAACCAATTGCATCAATCACAGCATCAACACCGCGGTAATTGTCGGTATGTTGAATAATAAATTCGGCCGCGTCGACTTCGTCAAAATTAACCGGAATAGCACCGTATGTTGCCGCTGCATAGTTCAATCGATAGTCATTGTGATCGACCATAAATATCTTTTCAGCACCGAGCATCTTGGCACAAGCAGCGCTTAACAGTCCGACTGGACCAGCACCATAAATTGCAACGGTTGAGCCACGCTTCACTTGGGCATTGGTCACGGCTTGCCAAGCAGTCGGTAAAATATCGGTCAAGAAAAGTACTTTTTCATCTGACAGTGAAGTTGGCACTTTAAAAGGGCCTTTATTGGCTTTTGGCACACGCACATATTCCGCTTGCCCGCCCGGTACACCGCCGTAAAGATGGCTATAACCAAACAAAGCTGCGCCTGGTGGAATCTGCTTTTTATTAATAATTGCGCCGCGCCCTGTATTCGTGGTTTCGCAGGCAGCGGTCAGGTCTAGTTGGCAAAAGAAACATTCGCCACAGGCAATCACAAAAGGAACAATGACACGATCACCCTTTTTGACTGCGGTGACAGCTGGACCAACCTCTTCAACCACACCCATAAATTCGTGCCCAAAGATATCGCCCTGTTCGGTTCTAGGGATTTTGCCTCGATATAAATGTAAATCAGAGCCACATATCGCTGTGGCAGTCACGCGTAAAATAATGTCATCTGGTTCTTGAATAATAGGGTCTGCTACTGTTTCTACTCGAACGTCTTCTGCACCGTGGTAAGTTAAAGCGCGCATATTGTTATTCCTCTATTTTCTATCATGTCCTTTGATTATGAGGAGGCTTTCTTTACGATTTGCAACGATTCTTACTTTTCACGTAAGGCATATAGTTCAAATGCAACGCGATAGGAATTTCAGTAACATTTAATGAATATAGGATTGTTTCAGCTAGGCATGTTTTTGTTATTTACCCCAACAAAAAAGCCAATCATCTCTGCAATAAAATGACTGGCTTGTCTTCAAAATTTGACTCAATCTAACTTAAGTTGCTGTCTGAGCTTTAAGATATCGACTAGACCTTTATCTCTGGTTTCATATAAATCGATATCTTTATATTGTGTTAATAGCTGGTTGGTTTGTGCTTCCAATAACTCTGTTGTCTCATCTGAATGTTGAAATGTGTGCATATCATTCCACCATTCTGTCATTGGTGGGCCTAAATGATGAATTGCTTCTTTAAAGCCCTTTTGGTTGGCAAGCTGCATATTAATGTAGGGGCCAAAGAGCGCCCATCTTAAACCCGGCCCACTGGTAATCGCGACATCGACATCTTCAGCAGAGCACACGCCTTGTTCAACCAGTGAAAAGGCTTCTCGCCATAGCGCAGCCTGCAAACGATTTGCCACATGCCCTTTTACTTCTTTATTTAAAACAATTGGATTCTTGCCTAGTTGTTTATAGAACTCAGAAGCCTGTTTTAAAATTTGAGGATCAGTCAGATTACCACCAACGATCTCGACCAAAGGTAAAAGATGAGGCGGATTAAAAGGATGACCTAATAAAATCCGTTCAGGATGTTGCGCCTCTTTTTGAAAATCAGACACTTTTAAGCCCGATGAACTTGAAGCAATAATGGTATGTTCAGGGCAATATGCTGTGATATCTTGATATAGCTTTTGTTTCACATCGAGACGTTCAGGGGCATTTTCTTGAATAAAATCTACATCTGAAACTGCATCTTTTAAATGATTAAAAATTTCCAGATGAAGCAGTACATCTGGTTGAGTATGAGTGCGTTCAACGTTTTGATCTAAAGCCAATAAATCATTTAAATTTGCAGATATTCTTTTTTTAAAGACCGCTTCATCGATCGGATACGGGTCGTAAACATTAACTTTAAATCCTTTATATAAAAATAAGGCCGTCCAACTTGCACCTATTACACCTGCTCCAACAACACCAACCGTTTTAATGACTTCCATATTTTCCTCGTACAAATGTTGTTTTATTCGAAATTTCGTTACTCAATTGAATGCTAAATAAACATAGCAGATTCAACCAATCAATAAATTTAATTGTTTATATTTTATATAATTTGTCCTATATTCCTTAGCTTGAAAATTGATTCCTTTCATCTATATAGCTTCATCTTTTACCATTTTTTAACCGTTATTTACTGAATTTTATGTCAAAAAATCTAGCAACATTGATTGGTTTAAGCGCCATTCTCATGTGGGCATCTCTGGTCGGCTTAATGAAACAAGTCAGTGCCGCCATTGGGCCTGAGCTAGGTGTTACGTTTATTTATTCTTTAAGTACGCTACTGTTGCTTGCCATTTTCAAAGTTCCAGATTTTAAGCAGATCTCTAAAAAATACTTAATATTTGGCACAATTCTGTTCGTGGCTTATGAGGTGTGCTTCTCGTTTGCGATTGCTTACTCTCAGACAGCAAAACAAGCAATTGAAATTAGTATTGTTAACTATCTGTGGCCGAGTTTAACGGTTTTAGCTTTTGTTATTTTTAAGGAATTAAAGTTTAATTTCCTTATTATTTTAGGTTTAATGCTTTCAATTTTCGGCATTATTTTTATTCAAACTGGAAGCGGTGATTTTAGTCTAAATAGTCTTGTCGATAATTTTCATAGCAACCCACTGAGCTATATTTTGGCATTTGCAGGCGCCATCATTTGGGCTTTTTACTGTGTACTCACCAAAAAATTAAGTAATGGGCAAAATCCAATTTCCATTTTCTTTGTTGGTGTCGCGCTCACTCTCTGGCTCAAGCTGCTTGTATCGGGGCAATTCGCTATTCCGTCAATGGATATTCCAACAGTCATCACCCTTTTAGTAGCGTCTGCTGCCATGGGTTTTGGTTATGCCGCGTGGAATATTGGCATCATTCATGGAAACATTACCGTGCTTGTGGTGGCCTCTTATTTCACCCCAATCATTTCGTCTATTTTGGCAATGTTTGTTTTACAAACTCAATTATCGATGAGCTTTTGGCAAGGAACAGCAATGGTGACGGCTGGTTCCTTTATTTGCTGGGTTTCAACCAACTGGTCTGTGATTCAGCCCTTCTTTAAAAAATTAAGAAAAGGCTAAAAAGCATTGTAGATGTACCAAAGTGAATTTTTTAAGTATGCGATAACTCCGACGAAGAAGAATTCCCCCATTGCCCAAAGCGTGCTAACATCCAAATTCTGACAATTACCAATGTCAAAATAATTTCTAGAGGAAATAAGATGTTAAAAACTCAAAAAATCAACATCGTACAAGAATTTGATGCACCCGTAGACAAGGTATTTGCAACCTTAAGTGAGCATGAAAACCTAAGTAAGCTTTTTGCTCCTGCTAAAGTGACTCGCATTAGCAACGGAAAAGACGCTCGTAATGGTGTTGGCTCTGCGCGCAAAATGTCTATTCCATTGACCCCTTCGTTTGTAGAAACCAATTTAGTCTATAAAGAAAATGAACTGATTGAATATGCGATTACCAGCGGTATTAGCCCAATTAAAGGTCACCGTGGTGTAATGAAATTTACTGACTTGGGAAATAATCGTAGTCGTTTGGATTACACCATTAGCTTTAAAGGTCGCGTACCTTTTATTGGTCCTATAATTAAAGCCGCTCTACAAAATGGTGTGAGTCGTGGGCTTAAAAAACTTAAGTTTTAATAGACCAATATCCACAAAAAAGCCCAATCTCGGGCTTTTTGTTTTTAAGGTTTAAGTTGAATGCTCAGATAGCATAAATAAAAAGTAAGCTAATAATTTATCTCGTTCATCTACGCTATTGGCACTTAACAGCTGAACCATTGCTCCATCAATTGCAAATAGAAACATGTGGGCATCTTTTATTGAAGCGGTAGTTTTGACAGTAAGAAGCAGCTTATAAAGCTCATTTATAAACCAGTTTCTATAATCAACAACCACTCGATAAGCCGTTGCATAACACTTTTCAATTTCAAAAATTGCTTTAAATGGTAAACGGTAAAATCCTTCTAAATTGGCATGTAAAAAGTAAATTTGCTTGAGTTTATCGAACACCATAAGTTCGCTGTATGAATTGATAATTGAAAGGACTTTTACTTTGAGCGCATCCGTTTGAAAGGTTAAACACATCTCGATCAGTCGTGCTTTTGAATGAAAGATGTTATAGAAAGTCGCTTTGGGGATTTTGGCTTCAGCAATAATTCGGTCAACCCCGACCTTGTTAAATCCATCTTGATTAAATAAATCTTTTGCTGTGTGCAGCACTCGTAGTGCTCTAAATGAAGATTCTAAATTGTTCATATATACCGCTTAAAATAATTTTTTGTTGTATATAAAAGAGATAGAAATGCCGTTACTCTTAAATTGAGTGCTAAAAACAGGCATGTAAAAGCCGCACAATAATGGTGTGCTCGCCTACCTCGGTTTTATTGTTGCTATGTTTTAGTCGTAACGATGTTTAGGCATAAAAACCTAGGGTCGGTTAAACCGATTTATAGACTGCTTAAGCGGTATGGCTAGAGAGAGTTTGGCAAAGGCCAAAAATTGAGAAGAATTAGTACGCATAGCGGACTCCTAGATGAAATAGAAGTTCTACCAGATCACTGCTAAATGATTATGGTGGCAGAACGAAGAAGGGTTAGCAGACCAGTCATCTAGGAACTGGCACGCCCGAAGGCGTCCCTCCTCCGTCCTACCGCTACGAAGGGGGACGAACGAGTTCACCACCAAAAAATTACTTTTTTGATGTTCTAGATGAAAACGGTCTGCTAAAACCGACTGGCAATGTAGGCCAGCCCGCAAAGGATAGTATCCGCTTTTGTTGTCGTCAAGCGTGGGAAATGACATTTGTTTTAAAATAGATCCTTAAAAAGAAAGAAATTAGCCATCGGAAATGGGCTTATATATTCATAGAAAAATAAGGATATACCTTTCTTGCTTTATTAATTTAGTAACTACATAGCAAAACTATAGATTAGCTCTAGAGATGACTTATATATTTAATTTTAAGCATTAATCTTTGCAACATAATTAGAATAATAAATAAAATGGGATATGCTAAAAAAACTAGCCCTTGTTAGAGCTTCAATAAAATTATTTTTTTGTTCGCATCTCCCAGAATTTATCGCCCTCAAAATTAACATAGTCAGTTATAAAATATTCAAAGTTGACTGAACAATACCAATCTGAGCGATTATCAAAAGGTAAAGCGATAAGTACAACGCCATAATCCTTACTTTCAGGATCACACCTTAACAATAACAAATCTGAATCACCATAAAACTCACCAATTATCAAATCCCCCTTAGTGAAGTCTTTAGGCCTTAACTCTCTATAATATTTATTAGATGACTGTAACTCATCAATACTAAATATTCTCGCTCCCCATTGCCCATATTCCTCATCCTTGAATAAATCAGCCCCATTACTAACTAAGAGGAACTCCTTAAACTCTGTGGGTAATTGCAAATCGATATCATCAAATCTATCTGGTGAAATACCATTATTCAAAATACAACGAAACTGAAAAAAAGTTTTTTCTCCTCTATGAACAGCGTGCTTTAGTTCTTTACTCCAAAGAATCTCTATTTTTCTTAATGCTTCATTCACATTTTTCTCCAAAAAGAATTAAATTCTTGTTAAGGGTGTCCCTAAATTCTTCACAAGAATTTTTTGATCGCTTTTTAAGGCATCAACATTTTTAGCTGCCTTTAAATCCACACGTATTGATAATTCAATTAAAGCAGATGTTCTGTCATCCATAGTGGATGACAGAACATTCAACAGCTATATTCGCTGCTATATATTTCTTGTACAGAATAAAAATAAGGGGCTTCATCCCCTTATTTTTATCAATAAAAGTCTTTTTATATAAATATTACTTAGCTTTAAACAAGTTAAAAATTGGGTTAGAAATTTCTTGAGATTCACTCAAGTCATTACACCAATAATCCATGAAAGTGACTTTAACAAAAAACCGCTCAAATACAATTACTTTAATTGCTATACGAAACAAATTAAACTCTTGTGGATCGATTTGGTCTAAATAAACTTCTGAATGCCCCTCAAAATGATCAACTTTACTTTCTACATTTGACCATTCTGATTGCGCTAATGGGTAATTACTAGCTAATACTTGAAGTATGGATTCAGCATACTTCTGACGGCTCATTGTTTCTTGCTCTGGTCGATCCCACGCTCCAATAAATAGTTCCTTTTCTATAGGAGAGTCATATCCATCGGGTTTATAAAAAAACTCTATTTCACTTACCTCACCATGACTATAAACATCCTCAACACCATAACCAAGCGCTATAGGATCAAACATGCGTAATAACCATGCTTGAGACAATTGAACAATCCATTGATCGGTACCAAATTCCTTTATTCCCTTCAAATATGTATAAATATTTTCCGGCGGCACTTCTGCTTGCATATAAGCATCTGATATTAAATTAAAATGAGGCACACGGAAGACATCAGTATAATTAGTCTGCAAAGGAATATTAATTACATTATGTTCAGATAAGCCTTTTAAAACTCTATAATCCGTGTTTATTACATAAGCCTTTTCTGGTGACCAAAAGGCATCAGTACCCAAATGATGTTTAACTATTTCACGCTGTTCATCCACATGTTCTGTTTTTTCAAATATATCTTGTACTTGCTCAGTTAATTGAATGTAAACAGCATCATCTGATAACTTTTCTACTTTATACGCGGGGGTAGACAATAAACACTCTAAGCCAAATAAATCGACATAAGGTTTACCAAATACCGTTCCCCAATACATATCTGGTAACCAATGTTTTAGTTCATAGGAAAAAGGTGTTACCCCACGCCATCCTTCTTTAATTCCTAACTGTGGTTCCGAATGCCGATTTGCATCAATAATTGCTAAGTCCGCATTAAATTGTAAGGTAGTAGTTTTCAGATAATTTATCAATTTATGCTGATCAATTTGAGTAAACTCTGAGGTAAGATATTCCTCACTATGCGTCTCTCCATGCAGTGAAGGCCAAAAACTTCCTTGATAACGGGGCTTTTTTAAACGTTGGCACAATAATCGATCAGCAGCTCCCCCTCTGTCATTAGGAATCAGTTTTTCTATTATATCAGGTGAAAATGGGATTTTTAATGGTTCCCAAAAACCATACTTTTCTGGAAGCATTTCTGGAAAGGAATTACAGTAGTGGTGTATCCGTTTAAAAAATTCTTGGGGATCTCTCAACATATTTGGAGTAAAAATTTTGCTATAAATAGGACGCTTAAACTTCATTTGATAATTTCCTAATATGAGTGGAGAGTATTTTTGATAGGATCAAATCTTTGAATTGTCCCCTTATTAGATAAAATACTATTCTTCACTGTTTCAGATATCTTTGTATTCATATTTACTACTAAAGTAACTGGTTTTCCTGTTGCCCCATACCCCCTGAGTTGCTGGGTATCTGTAAGATATTGGACATTCTTGAACTCAACTAATGTCCCACCATTACCGAATGCATCTGGAATAATATTAATCTGTCCATCTCTCTCAGTTTTTATGGTAATCATTTGTCGATCGGTATTTCGCTTTACCCCCAATTTACTTGCAGCACTCATTTCAAATTCTTTACCGTTTAATCGGTTTCTGGTAACTACGTCTTTTTTTACTTGTAAAACTTTTAAAGTATAAGCTTGATCTACTTTTAATTTATCCAATTCAGCTTGAGCAAGCTTTAATGATTCAGCCTTCCCCGGTTTTAAATCTGTTCCAATAATAAGGTCAAAAGCTGCTAAAGCTCTATCAAAAGGAGTACTGGCAGGACCAAAAACAGTTACCAAATCATCAGCTATTCCAACAAGCTCACTTACGCCTTGATCTTTAAGTTTTTGTACAAAAACCTTTGAATCGACTATACCCTTATTTGCTTTCTTAATATCACCATAAATTTCAGCTGCTTTTACTAATAGCTTACCTGTGGTAGTTGCTAATCTAACTAAGGAGTTATTCTGAATCGCAGTATCAGCACTGTTCGCAGCAGTGTTTACATCATAACCAGTATATGCTGCAACCGTTCCAGAAACTAATTTACCTATATTCCGGATTTTTAGTTTTTCTGCATCAGTATATTCAATACCATTGGCTGGTTCTGGCATTAACCCTGCAACTATTTCACCTACACCGGCACCAATCGCACCTGCCTCACAACTAGACTTCGTTGCAGCAGCAGCAGCACATCCAACAGCGGCATGAGCAATTTTATGAATTGTATATTCAAATATATTCGGATCGACTTTATCTAAACTCGTTCCAATCTGACTAGCCAACTCTCCTTGTAAGGCCCCTGCTAGACCTGCTAGTAATGCAACTTGTAAATTATCGCCAAGATTCCCACCATTAATGGCAGTTTGTACTAAGGTGGATCCTACAGAAGTGGTAAAATTATTTACTAAACGATCTGATAGGAGAGTACTGTCAGGCTTTAAATTTAGGGCAGTACCAACTTGACTCAATAAACCAGCTGTTACCACAGATGCAGCCAAATTTTTAATGGAATCTTTACTTCCCATCTCTTTTAGGGTTTTACCAATATCCCCACCATTATTAATCAGGCCAACACTTGCCTGAGCAGCCAGACTCGTGACTGCTGCATTTGCCATTACCCCTAATGTTGACGGAACAATTGCGCCTGCCGCTGTTGTAGTCACACCAGCCGTACCCAGCATGCTCGCGCCAAGCCCCACTGTTGTACCACTTGCAGCTGTTCCACCCGCAGCTCCAGCCGCCGCTGCTGTACCAGTACCCATTGTCGCAATAGTGACTATGATGACAATTAAGGCCGCTCCGGCTCCAGTTAAACCTTGTGATTTATAATCCCAATCCTTTTGGGTAAGGAGAACCTGCTGCCAATCTACATCATTACGATTGACTAAATCTTTAAGATAAGTATTTCCAGGCTGATTCGCCAACTTTAATATTTCATCCCGAAGCACTTTTTTATTGGCATCTTTTTCGCTAATTGGAACTTGTACACTCAATCCACCCGCTGCTTTAAATATAGGTGGAGTTGGTCCATTAAAACTTGGAAGTTTGGCTGTTTCTGTAATGGAGCCTTTATCTTGCATCGATTGCCAAACAACCGAATTCTTTTCCTTTTTAATAGTGTTATTAATACTGGTGACACTTGGCTCTAAAAATATTTTACCACCGGATTCAATTGTCGCTTCTTTCAGATAATTAAACTCTGTACCGGCTAAATGGGTATCAAATCCTGACTTGGTCCCAATATATGATGCAGTTAATGTGGAAGGAATTTGGGTAACCACCTGATAACTACTGTTGGTTTTTGAAGTATTATATTTAATCCCTAATATTGAAGACTTCTTATTAACCTCCAACTGATTCTTGGAAATTTCGTTCACTGTATTAAAGTATAAATCCCCACCTGAACGGATAAATAAATCTCCACCTTCTGCTATAAACTGTCCTGAATAGATATCGATCTTATGATTTTTATTTAATTCTTTACTCTCGATATAGATATTCTTGCCACTAATATCGACTGAAGCAGGTCGTGTTGATTCATTCTCAGAAAAGGTCGTAATCGTTTTCTTTTTTAAACCACCCCATGACTTCTTCTTTTCAATTGATGTTGACCGATCATAACTTTGCTCAAGCGCCACATCAAATAGTATATTTTTATTCGATTCAATCTTAACATCCCCCTCAGAAGAGCTAATACCTACTGCTTGAAGAATCAGATTGCTTCCTTCCTGTGCTCCTGTAGTTTTTATATTGACTCCACGCTTCCCTTCCACAAGGGTCGGTGTAAGTAATGAGATCGCCTGATAGTTTTGATCCGTTTCATTGCCACGATCATAAAAATCATTATGGGCTGCAAGAATAACACCCGCATTCATGCTCATGGGTTGGCTATTCTTATCTAATGCCGTCGAGGTATAGATTTTCTCTCCAATACCTTGAGCTTCAATATTGACTTGACCATCAATAGCCAGAATATCCGCCCCCGTAATCATAATGCCTTTTCCAGAGACAATATTAACTTTCCCTGTTTCAGACCTTAAAAGACTCCCTGCGTGTTCAGCTCCGTTGGTTCCTAGACTTAAGAAGTTAATCTGTTTTGTAATATCATTAATTTCTTCTGTGTATTGTGCAACAAGTTTCTTTTGGGCCGCATTCAATACACCTAATCTATTAATTTCTTGTATTTTATTTTCGTAATACAACCTCTGTTTGGACAAATAATCAGAATGTTTTGAATACGTAGAATTATTAAAAGTATTTTTTACCCCTTCAATTTTGATGTCTCCCTCAGGTGCTACAATTTTGAGGTCTTTCATGTTTCTTATTACAGTACCCTGAATTTCAACCCCTTTATTTCCTTCTAGGTGACTCCCCCCCATATTGTTGGTTAATCTGAATACTGTTTCGGAGAAATGACCATTGGCTCCACCATAACCTAATAAAGTTAACTTTCCATTTTTTGAAATAAGTTCATAATCTCCTGCAGCACCGAGCTTATGGATTTTGGGATCCAATGTTAAAGCCCCATTTGTCTGAATTGTAAGATCACCCTCTAAATTTTTTAGGGCAGGATCATTTGTGAGAACAGAACTATCCATTGCATTAAAAGTTAAGGTACCAGCAGAAGGACTGATTAAGTTATTAGCTTCTAGTGAAATCGCTCCGCCAGTATAAGTTGTCCGATTGGCGATATGATCCATACCCACCATAGATAAAATACCATTCGCTTTTAAGTTAACAGAACTCGAAGAATCCCAAACAACTGGAGTTGCTGTTGAACCATACTTACTATTGAAGTAAATGTTCTTTTTACTACTCACCGCCATGTGTTTATCAGCATTCGCTTCTATATTTTGTAAAGTCAAATGATCTTTGGCAGAAAGCTCAGTATTCCCTTTAGAATTTAATTCGCTATTTGATAATGTCGTTTTTCCCTCGCTATTAATAGATAAACCACCAACAGAGGTTGTTAAAGTGGTGTTATCAATGACGACATCTGCTTTCTTATTCTGAATCTGTAAAGATTGTCCCTGTAAAATATTCTTTCTAATATCATCATATCCATGATCACCTCTAATTGTCACATCGGTATTCGCTTGTAAAGAAATACCATTACCTGCAATCAGTTGAATATCTCCCTGTTCAGCAGTAATACGAGTAGATTTTAATTGTACATTCCCATCTCCAATTGACCCTAATATAACCCCTTTATTACCATTGATGAAGGTCATATCAGTTGTTGCGCCGTCTTGATCTGCCCAAGGAGCTGGTTCTATTTCTTGCAGTGAATTTAAAACTAGATTTTTATTCGCAAGAATCGAAGTTTTGCCTGCATTGGAATTGGCTTTGAGGCTATTGACAGTAATCCCACCAGTTAAAGCTGAAATGTTGATATCATTCTGAGCATTTAATACATTATTTAGAAATAAATCAGTTGTTTCTGCGATCAGATTAATATCTTTTTGAGAGGTGAGATTAGTATTTAATGTTAATTGACCTGCTTGCAATTGGATACTATCTTTGCTAGAGACCCCTTGAGCTGAAATACTTAAATTATTCTCGGCATCCAATGCAACTTTCCCTGTAATCTGGGGTAGAACTTTTGTTGCATTGTTCCAGACCAAATTTCGTCCACTATGAGCATTAATATTCTTGACTCGTGTTGCAGAATTTTCAAGTGCAAATCCAAGATTCTGTAAATTTACATCTCCTGAACTATATAAGTTTAAATCTTTACCCCCATAAATAGTCCCACCTCGGATATCAATTAAACCATCTGTATTTGAAGAATCTGCTTGTAGGTTTATTGAACCCAAGGATGCCTGTATCTGATTTTCGTTCAGTGAGAGCTTACCTTTTCCGGATACATTCAAATTTTGTGCTGCTATTAATTTTGCACCTTGTGCTGCAACCACATCTTTTTGTGACTGAATATAAGCAGAACCACGATTACTGGTGATGCCTGCGTTAGTTGCCAGATTGATGTTCGCTGCATCAACATATACATCCCCACTCTGTGCATCATTAAAAATTCGGCTATTCGCTGCTAAATTTAAATTACCTTTAGTATTGATCATTAAAGGAGAAGAAGCCAAGCTACCATTATTAATAATAATTTCTTTGGCATTTACATTCAGGTTATTACCTGAATCAATATTGAGCATGCTATTACTATTAATACTCCCTGATGAGTTGATATCTGCAACTGCACCAGTGCCCGTTGTCTGTATGTTCACTAAACCTTGGGTTTTACTGGTTGAACTGATTGTACCATTATGCTCAATTTTCCCTGCACTGGTAATTACCAGATTGTTGACTGCCTGAAGAGTCCCTGCATTGGTAACGCCCAAGCCCTTTTCTGTCCCCATCAAATAGATGTTATTGGCATACATCCCGCCCAGTGCTTTCACGTCCACAGCTAATGTCGGTGCAGTCCCTATTCCTGTTTTAGCCATAACATTCTGTAAATCTGCACCGATAGTATTCGCCCCTGCAATCACCTGAATATCATTTTTGGCTCGGAGTTCTGCACTAAGTTCTAATGCACGAGCATAAAGGTCTACATAATTTACATCGTTATTATTTCCCCCTAATCCAAACTTAGAGTTAGGATTTGCTGAAACCGTAATTCTCCCTTGATCAACTGTGAACTGTTTAATACTACCATCGGCATTTAATTGAGGTTTACCCGTAGTAAAAATTGCCTTATTGGCATTAATAAAGCCACCGCCTTTAATGTTAATACCAGACGGGTTGGCAATAATCACATCTGCCATTTGCCCTGCGACTTCTAAGTTACCTTCAAATCTTGAAGCAGCTGTTGAATTTACCTCATTTAAAATAACTCGCGCTTCACCAGTCGCTAAAAATGGGTTTGCCCCTACGGCCCCTACTGTTTTGGTGGTTGCTCCTGTTCGACTGTTATTTAAAACAGCACCTTCAGCCAATACATCAAACTGTTTATAGATATTGTGGGAAATACCATTTTTAGGGGTCTGGATATTGACCACCGGAACTGTTGTGCCTGCTGAGTTCTTACCAGCACCAATGACTGCTCTATTAGCAGCATTTGCTGCACTATCTGCGACAATAGCAGCATAGACAGGAGCAAATGGTACTAATAAGCTAATACTTGCTACTAATGCCTTGACATGCCACAGTTGATGAAATGATTTTTCTTGTCCTGATGATTGTCCCGAACGCTCTATTTCTGAGGAGGTAGATTGTCCTGCCGCCTTGCTCTGGCTTCTAACATTCTCCGCAACAGCCATAAACATGTTACGAGCTTTGTTAAAAACAATTCGATAAAGATTTTTATTCATAAGTCAGTTTTCTCTAATTAAAATTAATTTTGTTTCTTAAGGAAACTTAATAAAAAGCATTTAGGCTAAATCCAAATATCCAGTCTTTTTTTATACTCTGCGGAGCGATTAGGCCTCGCCCTGTAAAGGCATCAATATAAAAATGGTTCAGATAACTTCGTAGACCTACGACACTCCCCATTAGATGGCGCTGCCCAGCAATACTGTTCTTACCGTTAACCCAGCCCTGATCTACGGCAACATACATTTGTGTATTTGGAATTTTTGTATTTACGCTGATTTCCTGTTGTAAATACTGTCCGTTATCGCCTGATAGCATCAGTTCACCATCAAAACCTCGAACGCTATAACGACCACCGATATAAAAACGATCATTAGGTACTAAAACTCGTGGAGCATATTGTCCACGCCAGTTCAAACGGTATTGCGCTGGCACATTTAAAAGCTGAAATGGCATTTGAAAACGTAAATCGGCACTCCATATTGGTGCACGGGAATACCCTTCTGATGGTAATGGATTTTTATCAATGTCCTTAATTTGTTCTTCTGGTGCTAACAACGCATCAAATGCGCCTGTGCCATGCCGATAATCCAAACCCGCATCTAATACAGCATCACCCAGATATTGGCGATGTTGTATCCCTGCATTCCAGCCTGAAGTTTTTCTACGTTGTACTTCGATTTCAATATCATCAATAAAGTTTGAATTTTGCTTATGGTAGAGCTTGCCATAGAGGCTAGTTTTATGCTGTCCACTTCGGCTAAGTACACGAGATACATTCAAATTACCCTGCTGACTTAAGCCGTGATAACGTAGTACACCATTTGCACCCAATACATTTTGCTCGTATTGATAACGGCTATAGCTAGTACTGAAATCATAATTTCCTAATGGAAGCTGATAACTTACAAAGTAGTTTTTATTTAAGTCTCGATTTAAGTTATCTAATGAATGACTAAAATTAAAAGAAAAATAATCACTTAAATAGAATGGATTATTAATATTGAGTCCAAGACTACCTATATAACGACCTGTATCTTTACTTCCTGAATTATCCAGACCAAAATTTAAATTGATTTTTGATTGTGGCTGTAACTTAATAATCAGATCACTATACCCTTTAGCTTCCTGAACAGACTCATTTGACGGCACAATTTGTATATCTACCGTATAAGCTCGTTTTAAGTTTTCGAGACCCTGATCAAGTTGTTGTAGATTAAGGACATCGCCTTCTTTAAATGGTAAAGATGCTTTAAGTTGTAATAAAGAGAGTTGCTCACCTTCAACGATGATCTTACGTAAACGCCCAATCTGCACACCAAGTCGCAAAGAACCTTGCTGAATATCTTGAGGATCAACAGTAACCTGACTGGTAATAAAACCCTTCTTAATCAATTCATTTTGGGCGAAATTAACGAGGTTACGTAAGCTTTGCGTACCAATACACTTGCCAATAATCTTCTGCGGATGATTCCAGATTGCCCGAAGCATAAAGTGAAATTTATAGTGTTCAGGGTCCTGTAACGTCTTTCTATCAAAATCAATATTCTTGACCTTAACGCATGGCTCTTCCGAAACGACTATAGTTTTAAAATCCTGCAATTGGGTAGTGACAGGTTTAGGTGCAAGCTGAGTGATTTGCTCTTCTAATTGTTGATTAAGCTCTTTTAAACGTTGTTCCTGACGTATACGATCTGGTAAAGAAATATCATCGATGGCGTATGCATGTGTAGCTACCCCATACAAAAGAAAAAAAGCGTGAGTAAAAAAAATTTTGTTTTGCATAAAATGTTATTTTTAATTTACCAAATGGATAAAAAATCAAACAAAAACTACATGAATCATTCACAATCAACAATAAATGTCATAAAAAATTCATAATTGAAACATTTTGGAAATTTTTTAAATATTTTTAATTTTTATTAATGTATACCTATAGTTTAAATATTTAGGAAACAATAGTTGTTCATTAAAATTAATTTCCATCTTCTTTTATAAAGCTATAAATTCAATTCTTTTCATATTTTTAGAATTATTTTCATTTACTAGGCCAATTTTTATTATTAAAAAAAAGAAGATTTAATAGGAGTTAAGCACTCTAAAACCACTCAACTCCTTAGAAATGCTTAATCAATCCATCAACTTTTTACGGCGATACAACCCACAATTCCCAGAAAATAACGCCGCCAACAAACAAGTAATAATCGCATAAGTCGCAACATTCATTCCAAATAGCTCAACAGCTAAAATAATAGATGTTAACGGTGCCTTACTTGCTCCAGAAAACAGACTTACCAAACCTAAGCCTGCAAGCAATGAAATTGGTAGGTCTAAAATCGCCCCTAAAGCATTCCCTAATGTCGCACCTACATAAAACAATGGCGTAATTTCACCACCTTTAAAGCCTGAACCTAAAGTGATGGCTGTAAAAATAGTCTTGTTAAAAAAGTCGTAAAACTCAATCGGTACATAAAAAGATGAAATGATTTTATCTGTACCCAAACCGTTGTATTGCTGATGCGCAGTGAACAACGTAAGTAGCATAATGACAATACCACCCACCATGGTTCTTAAAGGCAAATACCGAACGTATTTATAAAAGACGTCACTCGCAAAATGGATGGCCGCAATAAAGAAACGTGCGACTAGGCCAAAGATCAGACCTGCCACAATTAAGTTCATGAGCGTGCCAAAATGAATGGCGGGAAACTCACTAATCACATAAAAAATATGCGGATGAACAATATCAAATAGCTCAGGAATGGCCGATGCAATCAGAGCCGACACAAAACATGGAAAAATAGCTGAATATCTTAAATTACCTAAAGCAGTAATTTCTAAACCATAGATTGCACCCGCTAGAGGCAAGCCAAACACCCCTGCAAAGCCTGCACCAATACTGGCGATTAAACAGATTTTTCGGTTATCTTCCGAGACTTTTAATATATGGCTTAAGTGGTCAATTAAGGCACCTGAAAGCTGAACCGCTGGGGCCTCACGCCCTGCCGAACCACCGAATAACTGCGTTAAAATTGAAGTAATAAAAATGATGGGGCTCATTCGTTTTGGAATAAACGACTTAGGCTGGTGAATTTCATCAATCAGTAAATGAGTTCCCCGCTCAATCGGTGATCCATATTTTTTAATGAGATAACCAATACCAAAACCTACAAAAGGTAAAAAGTAGATGAGCCAGTGATGCAGACTTCGAACTTTATTCGAAATATCAAAAGCGACAAAAATTAAAGTCGATGCCAACCCCGCTACGACTCCAATCACGATCGAGATGACGAGCCAATAGACACTGTATTTTAGAATTTGATCATATTCAGATGAAGGTAGAATTTTCATTCGCTTTCTTCAATTCGCCTTTGAGTGAGTGCCAAATTCTCAAATTGTTTTTATGCTGCCAGCTCATTAAGTGAGAAATGCTTAAACTGGGCTAAAAATTAAAGCCCGCATAAGCGAGCTTTCAATACAGTGATTAATTTTCATATCACTAAACTGTGAGGAATATCTCATAATTAGTGCTAATTTTCAAGCTGAAAATGGTTAACGAGTACTGCGAAAAATAACGAACTAAGTGAATAAATAAGCATTCGATTTGACCCAGTTAAACTGATGCTTAAGTGAGCCAAATCATTTATTCAAAACTTAATTAATACTCGCAATCACAGTTTCTGCATGACAGGTCGCGCCCTTCTCTGCGCCAATCTGAATAACACCACTGCGGTGTGCCAGTACCTGCACTTCCATTTTCATGGCCTCCATAATCGCAACCACTTGGCCTTCGGTGACTTGCTCACCATTTTCGACTTTCCAAGTGCTAATCACACCATTAATTGGGGCAAGTAAATGCTCGGCACTCACTTCTGGCTCGGTTGTTTGGGCTGGAGCTGCGGTTGCTGGACCTTGTGCAAACATCCCCGCAGGTAAACCTAAACGGTGTAACTTACCATCAATTTCAATGTAGCTCAGTAACATCGATTGTTGATGGTTTGGAATGCCACGTTTAGTTGGCTTTAATTCTTGTTTAAAGTCATTTTCAATCCAGCGCGTGTGTACATTAAATTCATCTGTAAAGTCAGGTTCATTAAGTACCGCGCGGTGAAAATCTAAAACCGAAGCTACGCCTTCAATTTTAAATTGTTTTAAAGCACGTTTAGCGCGAGCAATTGCAACTTCGCGGGTTGGACCAGTCACAATTAGCTTTGCCATAAGTGAATCAAAGTGACTCGACACCAATGACTCAGTTCGAACACCTGTGTCGACTCGTACACCGTTACCAAACGGCGCTTCAAATAAACTCAATACACCAAAGGCCGGAATAAAACCACGCGCTGGGTCTTCGGCATTAATACGAAACTCAATGGCATGGCCTTGTGCTTTTGGAGTTTCTTTAATAGAAAGCGCTTCACCTTGTGCAACACGAATTTGTTCCACCACCAAATCGACTTTCGACGTTTCTTCGGTAACAGGATGCTCAACTTGCAAGCGTGTGTTTACTTCTAAGAATGAAAGCTTGCCGTCACAACTGAGTAAATATTCAACTGTACCTGCACCCACATAGTTTGCAGCCTGACAAATATTTTTTGCCGAGGTTAAAATTTGTTGGTAAATCTCATCGCTAATAAATGGCGCGGGCGCTTCTTCGACTAACTTTTGGTTACGGCGTTGCAACGAGCAATCACGTGTACCAAGTACCACAATATTGTTATGTTGGTCTGCTATCACCTGCGCTTCTACATGACGCGGTTTATCTAAATATTGCTCGACAAAACATTCACCACGGCCAAAGGCAGCTTTTGCTTCACGTACTGCCGACTCATAAAGCTCTTTGACTTCTTCGAGTTTCCACGCGACTTTTAAGCCGCGGCCACCGCCACCAAATGCAGCTTTAATGGCAATTGGTAAACCATATTGTTTGGCAAACTCTAAAGCTTCATCTGCATTATTGAGTGGATCTTGCGTACCCTGAACCAACGGCGCACCAACCGAAGCTGCAATTTTACGTGCTTCGATTTTATCGCCTAGTTTTTCAATGGCACTTGGTGATGGCCCGACCCATTTTAAACCTGCATCAATCACAGCTTGAGCAAACTCAGCACGCTCAGATAAAAAGCCGTAACCCGGATGCACCATAGTCGCTTTTGATTTCTTTGCAACTTCAATAATCGCAGGAATATTTAGGTAAGTCTCGCTGGCAGTCGCACCAGTCAAGCCCCATGCTTCATCTGCAAGTTCGACATGCATGCTGCCAATATCATCATCTGCATATAACGCGACTGATGAAATTCCCATATCACGGCAAGCATGGATAATACGAACGGCAATTTCACCACGGTTAGCAATCAATAATTTTTCTGTATTCATCATTCATTCTCAAAATCTGTAAATTCGGCAATTTTTTTAAATTTGATGCGGCAACCTGCTGGAATCTGTGCCACCAAATCCCAATGGTGTTTAGCAACAGAACCAATGACCGGATATCCGCCCGTTAAAGGATGATCATTCATAAACAAAACAGGCTGACCACTCGGTGGAATCTGCAAAGCACCAATACATGTGCCTTCACTTTCCAACTCGTAGGTAATTTTGCGAGTTAGAGGCTGTGCACCTGAAAGTCTTAGCCCGACTCGGTTGCTTTCATTGGTCACGAGCCATTCTTGCTGACAGAGCATTTCAATACTGTCTTGTTCAAACCAGTCTGTACGTGGCCCCATCACAATATCTAGCTCAACGACTTCGCCAGTTTTTGGTAAGTCGGTTTTACCTACTTCATTTACGCTAATGTTGGTTGCCTTTACCTGCCCTTGGTAAATGGTATCTCCAAGCTTTAAAGGTTCTGGACCTAACACTGCCAAGCTGTCAAACGAGGCACTATTGAGTACTGGTTCAACGTCTATACCACCACGAACTGCCAAATAATTTCTTAAACCTGCTGTTGGTGGCTGAATTTGGAATTCATCGCCTTCATCCAAATCAATCGGTTGATAGCTTACAAAGTCTATAGTTTGCCCATCTGCAAATTTCACACGAATGGTTGAGATGGCCCCAGCCACCGCAATAACACCCGCATGCTGCATTTTGGCTTTTAGGCCGCCATTTAAAACTTCAATGACAGGTGTGTCGGTTGGGTTCCCGACAATACGGTTAGCACTGTGCATGGCAGACAAGTCCATTGCACCCGCTACACCAACACCAATATTGGTCTGGTTTAAGCGCCCTTCATCTTGAATGAGCATTTGTAAACTTGGCGCAGTGATTTTAAACAGTGGCACCGATTGTTTCGGCTCAACCTTAGGCGTAATTTGCTGCGGTACAGTCACTGTCGTTGGGTTATGCGTCACATCTTCAAAATGTACGGTCATACCCGGTAAAAGTAGTGCTGGATTTTTACGCTCTAAATCCCACATTTTTTCTGATGTTGTCCCGATCAGCTGCCAACCACCCGGACTGTCTTTTGGGTAAATACCAGAGTATTTTCCAGCCAAGCCCAAAGAACCTGACGGTATTTTTTTACGAGGAACCGTTAAGCGTGGAATATCGGTAAAAGGCTTATCGGGGCTGCTCATATACGCAAAGCCCGGCGCAAAACCAATAAAAGCCACATTCCACACACTTTGGTGATGTTTTCTAACCACATCGGCAACAGATAAACCTTGCAGCTCGGCAACCTGAGCAAGGTCTTCGCCGTTATAGCAAATCGGCACAATCACTTCTTGGCCGCTACGCACAAATCCAGAATCAATTTTGAGACTCTGAATTGAAGCAACTAGCGTTTTAAAGTTGGTTTCGATCTCGTTAAAAAAAACCAAAATTGTTTTTGCAGCAGGGACTAAGTCTTTAATTCCATTCAATTGCGTATTTTGCAATTTATTGTACAACGCCAAAGTTTCCTCTAAGCTCGCCAGCTCAATTAGAAAACAATCGGCGTTTACCGATAAAAAACGCATTTGCTTATCCTTTTAATTCTTCTTTAGTCCAGTTAGCCAATCCAAGCACGGTCAGGAATGTCGGTAATAAACATGTGACCCGGTGCATGACTAATCGCAAAAGGAATTTTTGAGTTCATGACTGCCGCTTGCGGTGTTACCCCACATGCCCAAAACACTGGAATTTCACCCGCTTCAATGCGAGAAGCATCACCAAAATCTGGCTTATTTACATCTAAAATTCCTAAGCTTTCAGGGTGCCCAATATGTACAGGTGCGCCGTGTACACTCGGCATACGTGCTGTAATTTTTACCGCTTCACTAATTTGATGCGATGGAATTGGTCGCATGGAAACCACCATATTTCCTGAAATACGCCCTGCTGGTTCGCACTTTATATTGCTCAGATACATCGGTACATTGGTGTCGTCATGAATATGGCGAACTTCAATACCCGCTTCTTGCAAAGCTGTTTCAAACGAAAAGCTACAACCAATTAAGAAAGTCACCAAATCAGGATGAGCATTATAAATCTCTCTTGCATCGGTCACTTCATCGACCATTTCGCCATCTTTCCAAATGCGATAACGTGGGAAGTCGGTTCGAATGTCTGAGTCTGCCGCAAGCTTAGTTGCATAGATGCCTTCTTCGAGCACATCAAGCACTGGGCAGCTTTGCGGGTTACGGTGTGCATAGAGTAAAAAGTCATACGCCCACTCTTTTGGCACCGAAATCATGTTGACCTGCGTCATGCCCGCAGCCATGCCTGCTGTCGGTTTATCAAAGCCAGCACGGATTTTTAAACGCGCATCTAATGCGGCTTCAAGCTGAGCTGGGTCGACTTTAATATCCTTATACATGGTGCTCATCCTTATGCTTTATTTACAAATGGGCGGATTTCAATATTGTTTTTTACAAGCTCAGCTTTAATGGCTGCCGACATCTCTAGCGCACCGTCAGTGTCGCCGTGTAGGCAAATGGTGTCGGCTTGAATTGGGGTAAATACGCCGTCAATTGACTCAACTCCACCATTTTTGAGCATAGACACCACACGGCTTGCAACAAATGCCGAGTCGTGTAAAACCGCACCTTCTAGACGGCGGGAAACCAATGAACCATCGCTGTTATAAGCACGGTCAGCAAATGCTTCTGATACAACTTTTAAACCCGCTGCTCGTGCCTGTTCGACTAAGTTAGAACCTGCCAAAGCCACTAAAACCAGTTCAGGGTTATACATTTTAATGGCATCAATCACGGCTGCTGCCTGAGCTTGGTCATGTGCAATGGTGTTATAAAGCGCGCCATGTGGTTTAACGTATTGCACTTTTGAGCCTGCCACTTTAGCCAAACCATCGAGTGCAGAAATTTGGTAAAGCACATCGGCAATCAATTCGTCACGTGACAAATCCATATTACGGCGGCCAAAGCCTACAAGGTCTGGATAAGACACGTGAGCGCCAATGGTCACACCAAGCTCAACGGCTTTACGAACCGTTTTTAAAATGCCGAGTGGGTCGCCAGCATGGAAGCCACAAGCAATATTGGCACTGGTCACGACAGGTAAAATCTGGTCATCATTACCCATTTTCCATGAGCCAAAGCTTTCACCCAAATCACTATTTAAATCTACAAACATGGCATTATTCCTTTATCACTTCACGCAGTCTGGCTTAAAGCTTGGTCAAATAGTTAAACACAGTCGTAAACGACATGTAGCCCATCCACCACGTTAACAGACATGTTAACCCACCCAAAATAAGCAACCATTTTGGATAGTTATAATTACCCATCAAATCTTTACGGCACGCGGCAACATACACAAAAATTGTAAGGCCAATTGGCAACACCAAACCGTTAAAACCGCCTACAAAAATAAGTAGACCTGCCGGAGTTGCACCCAATAACACATAGAGCAATAAAGCCAATGCAATAAAGGTAATGGTCGTATAGTTGGTTTGTTTTGGTTTTAAGTTCTTTTTAAATGCAGTAAAGAATGACACCGAAGTATATGCTGCGCCAATGGTGCTACTAATCCCGGCTGCCCAGAAAATTAAGCCGAATAATTTAAAACCAAATGTACCCGCTGCATATTGGAATGCTTGAGCTGCAGGATTGGCGTCATGGCTGGCTAAATCAATCGTTGCACCGCTCACCACCACACCTAAAAAAGCCAAGAACAGCACATAGCGCATGATGCCGACTACAACAATGCCCTTGGTCGCAGCTTTAGCAACTTCATCAATATTTTCAGGGCCAACAGCGCCTTTATCGAGTAAACGGTGTGCTCCCGCGTAACAGATATAGCCACCAACCGTACCGCCAACAATGGTGGTAATAATGGCAAAGTCGATCTGATCTGGCGCAAAGGTTTGATGTACAGCTTGCCCAACAGGAGGCATCACAATGACAGCAACGATAATAATCAGGAGGATTTTAAGCAATCCCAACACGATCATGCTTTTATCCATGGCAAGCGTTGCTTTTCTTGAGGCAAAAATCAAAATGGCTAATGCACCACTTAAAATACCGCCCCACTTTGTGTCTAGGCCAAAAAGCGCATTTAAACCTAAAGCTGCACCGGCAATGTTACCGACACTAAAGAAAAACCCGCCTAAAATCACCAGAAACGCCAGTAAATAACCACTACCCGGTAATGCTTTATTGGCAATATCTGATGCACGCATTTGAGTAAGTGTCACCACACGCCAAATGTTTTGTTGAACCACATAATCAATCAGAATGGAAACTAAAATGGCAAAGCCAAATGCCGCGCCTAACTTGACTGTAAATACAGCAGTTTGGGTTAAAAATCCGGGCCCCATTGCAGAGGTCGCCATCATAAAGATCGAGGCCACAATGGCCCATTGGCGATCAGATAAAAAAGAAGATTTCAGTAAAGACATATTAATGCGTTCCTCATCCATTTGAGCTTAACAACGCTATTTTCAAGTTGAACCAAGAACACCATTTTTTGTCCCAAACGATATTCTTTAATCCTTTAAAATGACAAAGATTCCCTGCTCCCCAATCAACACAATCGGTGATCAAATCTTGTGTCTAAAATAAAAACATAGCTAATCCCTACGGACAATAAGACTTTTTACATAAAATTAAAAATTCAAATATTTGATTTTTAATAATTTATTAATTATTAGAAGATCAGGATAAGCTTTACTTATTGAAGTTAATAAGCTGCCTTTATTGTTTTACATACAAAACAGCTTATTTTTTTATTTGCTCATTGAGTCTTTTCATAGCGCATTCAGATACTTTAACCGCGACTTCGGTCAATTTCTCTTTTAAGGCAACATCATTTCCTTGAATGTAAATCGAGGTGAAATGAAAGGTTTTTAACTGAATAGGCGTATTTAATATTTCTAGTCGCCCATCAGTAATTTCTTTTAACGCCGTTAAGGTCGGCACCACCGCAATACCTAAGCCCTGCTCGGCTAAACGCAACAGCGTTGCCAATGAATAACTGGTAATTGAAAGTGGTTCATCAATCCCTTGCTCTTTCATTCGTGCTTTCAATTCTTTATAGGGATAGGTAATTTTTGGATAAGTTAAAATGGTATGTGACATTAATGTTTTAAAAGACATTTGAGCAACTCCACCTTTAAATGAAGGTGAAGCTAAGAAACTGAGTTCAAAGTCACACAAAGCTTGTTCAATACACTCAAAAGCTAAAGTTGGCCCAAGTAAAAAAGCCATGTCTAAGTCACCTGTCCGAACACCTTCTTGTAAGTTAGGCGTAAGGTCCACTACAATTTCTACTGAAATTTTGGGGAACTCTTGCTGAACCTTTTCGATATATTCAACCAACCATGTATAAACAATAGTTTCGGAAACTCCCAAACGAATGGTGCCAGTCAGGTGCTGATTTTCAGTCAGTTCAGCCACCAGATCGGTCTCTAGTCGCATAAATTTTTCGGCGTACTTAAATAAAGTTAAACCTTTGTGTGTTGGTTTAAGCTGCCGATAACTTCGATCTAAAACTTTAAAGCCTAATTCATTTTCAAGAGATGTGATTTTTTGAGAGACCGCAGGCTGGGTGGTTTGTAATTTAGTCGCGGCCTTATTGAAGCTCTTTAAAGTCACAACCCAATAAAATGCTTCAAGATTCTTTAAATTCACGTGTCATCCTGTCTTAAAAAACTCCTTTACTTTTATAGTATGGGAGTTGTTAGCGTAATTAGGCTAGCAATAAATAAATTTTTAAATAAAATTAGCCATCAAAACTTTTAAATGCCTTAGAAAGCTGACTAATTGTTTTGATCTGTTTTGAATAACGGCGGCATGAGCGGCACGCCAATAAATGCAGTTGTAAACCACTTTGCTCACGTAATAACAATGGTCTATCTTGCTTTTCAGACAACAGTTGAGTGGCTTGTCGACATGTCAGCATGAACAATCCTCCTTCAATAACCATTTATTTTCTAAACATTCACGTAGTCGGGTACGACTCCGATACATCAACACATTAAAGTTTGAGATAGATAATTCCAACTTGCTACAAATCTCATTAGAACTCAGCTCTATCACCTCTCTCATCATAAAAACTTGAGCATATTTGGCAGGTAAATGATTTAAACAAGCTTCAAAAATTATCCAGAAATCTGCCTGCTCCATCATCTCTTCAGGGCTTTGCCACGCTTGAGGCGCTTCATATTTGTGCCAATGTCCAGAAGCATCAAACAGTGCATCAATACTCAGTTCACTTTCCTCATCTTTAAATAATTCAGTCATTGCGACCAAGCGTGACTTTTGCCGAATCACATCAATAATTTTATTTTTTAAAATGGCAAATACCCATGTTTTAAACGCAGCACGTCCTTTAAATGAATCTAAATGCTGGAAAGCACTCGTTAATGCCTCTTGCACCACATCTTCAGCTTGAGGAAGAGAAGAAAGCTGTAAAAAAGCAAATTTTATCATTTGCTGTCTTAAGTCTTGTAAAAAGGCTGGATTATGCAGCTGATCCCCTATTTCTTCATGATCTGATGCCACGGCTGAAGTCATCCTTATACCTCTTTAAAATCATGGGGAGTTTGAATCAATCGCATTCGAGTTAAAAGTGCGTTTAGTTCTTGAATTTGCAGATAAATATCATGTTCAGACAAATCAGTGAGTACAGATTGAATGAGTGTATGAATATCTTGGTCAGTTAACTTTACATTTTGAGTCAACTGTTCAATTACCATAGCAAACAAAGGCGAAAGCTGTTCAATACATACTTTGTCTTGTTCATCTCGCCAGACCATAATTACTCCAGGCATAGGCTCGACTTGTTCTGGAGTCATTAAAGTTGTCCACGTATAAACGGGATATTGATAAACCAATACCCATACCTTCGTGGTTAACTGCCAATCACAGTTTTCCTGCAAGACTACTTTTTCAATTTCAACAGTGTCTAAATACAACTCAAGCCATTCAAACTGCAACAACTCAGCCAACCACGGATATTCTTGCAATATCGGGTGCTGCTGATTTGTCAAATATTCTCTAAATTCCAGAGAAATATCATTATACAAAGGTGAGCGACACTGGGCTTTTTGAAAAAATTCCGAGAGTAATTGTTGCCACTTTAACTCTGGCAACATCGCACGAGCCACGGGATAAACTAAATCAATAAATGAACAGACATTATTAAAAAGTAAATCTCGATAAATATGCATTCGTTCGGCAGGAAGAGCTTGAGGTAATTCTAAATCAGGATCTCTAATCCAGTCACAAAACTGTTGTTGCATGGTTTGGAAGGATATTTGATTTTCCTTCATAGCCACTCTCCTGTTGTTGAATTATTTTAATTTTGGCTAGCTCCTCTTCTAGCTCTTGCCATGATGGAATATTAAAGTCGCGCTCAAGTAAAGTTGCTTTCACACCACACACTTGATAGGTATATCTCAATAGTTCCCATACGCGATCACAAACTTCTGCGCCATGCGTATCAATTAATAAATTTTTCTGAACTTTTTCATGTCCAGCAATATGTAAATAACGGATTCTTTCTTTTGGCATGTCCCGAATAAATGCAAATGCATCACTGCCATGATTAATACTGTTGACATAGACATTATTTACATCCAGAAGCAAATCACAGTCTGCATATTGAAGAACTTCACGAATAAATTCCGCTTCACTCATTTGGGCATTGGGCATTAAATAAGTAGAAACATTCTCTATGACTAATCTTCTTCCTAAAATATCTTGAACACGTAAAATACGTTCAGCGACATATTTAACAGCCGCTTCGGTCATGGGGATTGGCAACAAATCATATAGATAGCCCCCATCATTTGTATAACTTAAATGTTCAGAATAAATAGAGACATCATATTGTTCTAAAAAGCTTTTTATTTTTCCGATAAATTCAAGATTGAGTGGATGAGGACCGCCAATAGACAATGACAGGCCGTGACAAATTAATGGGGCTTTTTCAACACACTGTGCGAGTAATTTCGCATGTCGACCACCAAAACCTAGCCAGTTTTCAGGAGCAACTTCGATAAAATCGGGACATGCTTTTGCATCTAAAAACGAATCTATAAAATCACGCCTTAAACCCAGCCCTACGCCTGACAAATCCATCATGGTGATTTCTCCTTTTGGAAACGATGCCGACACTTACCAGAAGGCCGACATCATCCATGATCAGATCGTTTACTTAGCGCCGCACTTACCGTCAGTGACTTTTTTATCTGCACCGCACTTGCCGTCCGCTGCTTTTTTGGTTGCTCCACATTTACCATCAGCTGCTTTTTTATCTGCACCACATTTTGCTTCGGCAGACTTTTCGTGGTTTTTCATTTTGTTAGCACCGCATTTTGCTTCACCGCATTTTCCATCTGCTGCTTTGGTTGCATGTGCTTCGGTTGTTGTATGGGTTGCTGCTACCGCCACTTGTGTAGCGCCAGCAACTGAAAGTGCTAATAATGCCGCCACTGAAGTCATTGAATTGAGCTTGTTCATGTTAGTATTCCTTTAAAGATAAATTCTCGGTTTGTACATTTGTACGTATAGTTAGACGGACCAAATCCTTTTTTATTACACCGTAAATAAAATTTTTTTTATGTAAGAAATACAGTTTTTATCCGACTAATTAATATTCAATCGCATCGGATGTGAAATTATCATGAAGAATTTTATTTATGGCTTATCTCAATATTATCAAAAACTGGGCAAAACTCTACAACATGCGGACGGCATCGCAGCTCTGGCTCTTCGATTATATTTAGTTCCTATATTTTGGATGGCTGGCACAAATAAATTAATGCACTTTAATGACATTGTAGAATGGTTTGGCAACTCAGATGGAGGTTTAGGACTTCCCTTTCCATATTTAATGGCATTACTTGCAACAACGGCTGAATTAGCAGGTGCAATACTATTAACATTTGGCCTTTTTACTCGCTTAATTAGTATTCCACTCATGATTACCATGTTGGTTGCCATATTTACGGTCCATCTACCGAACGGATGGCAAGCCATTGCTGATCCGAATGCGCCCTTTGCAAACATGCAGGTCTTGGCCTCGGCTGAAAAGTTAGAGAAAGCTCGTGAAATATTACAAACCTACGGCAATTACGACTGGCTCACGTCTAGTGGTTCGTTTGTAATTTTAAATAATGGAATTGAGTTTGCCGCTACGTATTTAGTCATGCTTCTCGCACTGCTTGTTCTTGGAGGCGGTCGTTATTTCAGTTTAGATTATTGGATTAAAAAGAAGCTGCTCTAATTACTCATTACGCCAACAATTCTACATGCAGCAACATAGGGCATCTTTTTCTTATTGTGTGCCATGTCTGGTTCATGACACACAATCAATACTGAGGCAATTTGGTCAAACCAGAAGCTGGTATCAAATTATCGAACTCTCACAAAAATAATATCTAGGTCTTTTTTGGGTACAAACTTAGTCTTGGTCATTTGAAATTGAGTTGGACTAATTTTTTTAACTGGCCCATCCCAACAAAATGAAACCAGTTCGTCTTTATCGCGCTCAATGGTGAGCTTAAAGTTTTCAATTGGTTTTGCCCAATTTGCACCCGTCGTCAAAATATAGCCCAAAGCACTAAACGGCGAATTTTCTGCACTGGCTTTTTTTAAGCCCTGCTTAAATTGTTTATCCATACAAAATTGCTGGTTATATTCATCTGGATAGAGAGCTACAGAGCCACCGACCAAAGGTTTATATTCATGATGAATCTTAGTCAAACTATTGGATTTAAAGGTCTGCTTCCAACTATAAATCACTTGAGATGACCACGGAATCACATCATCTTTTTTAAAATTAGCTAAAATTTTCTGTATTTTCGGCTTATTACATTGTTTTAGCTTGTCTACATAATATTCATAATCATAGTTAGTGCGAGTCCACGGATTTAGCATTTCTTGTTCACTAAAACCGCATTGCTTAAACTCATCCGTTGCATCAATCAGTGGCGATTTTTCATCTTTTTGAATAAAAGTTCTGACATGCATCTCAGGTTTTATATTTTTACCATCCACCACAATTTTAAAACTTTTTAAAAGCTGTTCAGTGTGAGCAAAATCAGACTCAAAAAAATTATCAATGCGTGGTAACGGGAATAAGATGGTTTCCGTTACGTCTTTATTGCTTAAGTTTTTATAGAGGTAGTCGACCTTAATCAGTTTTTTACTGATGAATAGATCTTCACTTTGCATGGCAATCTGTGAGTTTTTGAGATATTGAATCCCACCTGTACCCACGTAACCCGTAGAGTCATTGGCTAGACCATAGGTAGATAGCGAAGCTAAAACAGCAAAGGTTAATGCAAACGTTTTCATTTTAAAGCGCTCTGTCATTTTCTAATTATGAAATATCGATCTGTAATAAAGCATAACTGTTTAAGCATAGAGGCAGTTAGTTTTTTAGTAATGAATTATATCGCTTTAAATCTAAAAAACTTTAATGAAAACTTAGCTTTTGTCTCGTCATCTTTTTAGGCACACTAATTTTTCCAATAAAGTTGGTTAGCCATAAAATGCATTCATCACGATGTTCAAAGTGAGGCATCAAACTAAGGTCAATTTTTATATCTCTATCTGCCAAAGGCAAACTCAAGCAATATTCAAAGTCAATCGACTTATATTTTAACTTTAGGTCTTTTTCTTGGGCCTGTTTTTTGATTTCCGCCATGATGCGGTTAAGGTTAACAATCAAATTATTTGAAATTTGATTATTCTCATAGACACGTTCATAGACGTTTTCAGCAACGTCAATGTATTTTATAAGCTCTGCATTTTCATTCATATCGTTCACTTTCTCTTTTTTTAAAGATTATGAACTGCTAAATGTTTAATTGCGTTACTTGGTACATTAGTAATGTGAAAAATGTATTTTTTACTTTACCGACAAATATAATTAAGCAATTGATATTTATTAAAAACATTTTTTATTTTCATATTTATATACATTTAAGACTTTTGTTGAAGTTAAATTTTTCTAGTTATCACAATTAAGTAATGATCAATTTTAAGTCAAAAAAAACCGCCCCAGAAGGCGGTCGCTGAATTTAAACCAGCAGATATAGAAGTAAGGTGGACGTTTACTTCTATATTCTTTTATGAAGGAGTTTTATTAGTTTTAATAAAATCCTCAGATTTAAAATAATTGATAATCATGTCTGCATGCTCTTCTTTTGGAGGAGCAACAGTGACCGGAAACGAATCTTTCGACATTTTAAAACCTGGTGGTAAAAAGTGCGAAATTGGTGGCAATTTAGGCTTTCCCCCTTCTGTGATTCGCTCAATAAGACCAGCTAACCAAAGAAGATATTCACCTTCGTTTGCAAACTTTGGCATGACACTCAAATCAATTTTAACTTTGCATTCACTTAACGGTTTCGTTAGGTTTTCTTCAAAGTCGATATAGTTGAACTTGAGCTTAAACTCAGTTCCCTTGATGGCTTTTCGGATCTGACTAATTAAACAGTTAAGGTTCTGAGTAATGTCATCAGTGAATAAGCCATCTTTTTTTATATTTTTATAAACCTTTTCGGCTACAGCTAGATACTTTGGCATTAACCTCTCTCCGTCCTATTGTTATAAAGTTCTGATCTATGAATGTCTTATGTATTTGATTATGCTTAAACGCGTGTAATTAAAGGTAACCTTATTAGACTTGTTTGTAAGTAGTTGGCGCTTTATGTAAATCGCACCAATAAAATACCGAAAAAAATTATGGTTTTGATAACTCATCCGCAAAAATGCATGGTTGAATAGAGAAAGTTTGAAACATTTATTTTCATATTATTTTTACCATTTGGTAAAATTAATATGCTTTCATTTGCTTATCTCGTCTCACTAAACCCAGAACAGCTCGACGTACTCGTATTTCTTCTTCAGAAAAAGGTAAATGCTCGATGAGCTCGCAAATTGAGAGAGAATTATTTTCGATCAAAAAGCAGTCTTGCTCTGTTGTCCAATTAGTCGTAGCCGATTCAGTTTGTTTTAAATAGCGTTTCATATTTCCTAGCAGACTTAATTACACATATTAAAAGCCTGCCTTTAGGCAAGCTTATATTTCAGATTTTGAATTGATCATTATTATAGCAGTCTATAAATGGTATGTTCAGTTAATATTGTAGTTGCCCTAACTAAACATCATAAAAAAAGCCCACTTACTGTGGGCTTCTAAATGGTTATTGTGCGGCATTTACCCCAACAATAAACTGACTACAATTAGAACCTTCATATGCATTACCTAATTGCTTTTCAGAGAATTTAAATTTGGAAGCAACTGACTCATAATCTTTTTTAAGGCTTTGGCCTGTGAGCTCACCAAGCTCTTTCACCTGTTCTGGTTTTAAGATGCCATGTTCAACTGCTTGGTTTACCATGACACATGCTGTCGTCATCGCGTCATAACGTGCAGCAGTTTTAGAGTAACCAAGAGCACCGATTACACCACCAACAATTAAACCAATAATGACCGCTAAAGTTACGTGCATTTTATTCATTTTTTAAATACCTAAAAATCTAACCAAAAGACGAACACTTCAAAAGGATGTGCTCAAGTCCAGTTAGGATAGTCGTATTTACAGGTTTTAAAAAGTTAGATTCTGTCACATTTATTGATAGATTACGTGAAATGTGTTTAATCAATTAAAAGGAAAATATCAGACCTTCCTAATTCTCTTTCGTTTTTTGCTTGGCACTTCTAAAGGAATTGCCACCTTACCTGTACCCAACCCGCGGAAAAAATAATTAATGATATATAAGAATAACAAGCCAAAATAAAAAATCGGAAAAATACTAAAGACAGTTGTTACTATTTCCCAAAACATCACTCCGACTCTGTAATTATACCCCAATACTATAAGCCCACCTCTACGTCTGGGCCTCTGCTGAGTAATATCATCATAAATAAAGTGAAGTATTCCCATGACAAAACATAGGGCAAATAAACTTGAGACTAATGTCTTTTTGATTAAAGGTTTCTCTAACCAAGGGTATTTTTTTGAAGACTCAAATTCGGCTTTAAAAAATATTTTATAAATTTCCTCTTGATAAGATTTATTAACCCCATATTTTTTAATAAAAAAATAGCAGATAACACAACCCACAAAGAACATGACTATGGTTATATAAATGCTATAAAGAATCGTAAAAAACGGTAGTGGACCTTTCGTACCAACAGTCACATGCATAGTTTGTGTGATGTATTGATATAGCTCGTACTGCCATTCATTTTTTGGATAAGCAGGAAATACAAATAAAGGAATAATAAAAAGAATGGAACATATAGCTATATTTCCTTTGTTCTCCTTACTTTTCCGTGCAAGCGTAGAAAGAAAATTTTTAGAAGCCATATCTATATTTTACAATTTGGAATCACTTCTTTAACCTTATAAAAATCATTAAAAGCTTTTATAGTATTCATAAAAAGTCATTCATTTTATTTAATATCTTGTGAACGAACTTTACTCTATGTTTTAGATAAAATCAAAAGATGAGAGAGAAAGTTTCCTTATATGAAATATATACTTATTTTTACTTGTGCTCTTTATATTCAAAAGAGCACTTTTTAAAGGGAACTTTGAGACATTTCTAAGTTATTAATGTAAAAACGGTTTTGTTAAAAATACAAACCCGACAGAGAAAAAAGCATTATCGTGATGAGAAATTTGGTCGCCATAACTTGCATTTAATTGAACAAAGTCTTTATAAATCATGTATCGAAAACCTGTTTGGTAAAAAGCATCATTTCGATCATTGCCATATACTTCGGCAGTGAATGTTAATGGATGGGTAAGTTGTGTTTCGGTTCCAATTCCCCATGTGGTTTGATTTTTATGTGTGGTATTTTCACGTAACCAACCAAGGTTGGCATGGATTAAAAATTTATCATCCAAAGTAGAAAGACTTAAAGGAACATTAACCGTCCAATCTTTCTTTGAAGAATCCTTAGTATTGATTTGAGTGCCAAAAGAAAAGCCGATTCCCCAATCATTAGTTTCTAAAGGTTTTAATAAGGTCTTGCCTTGTAGAGTTGCATAACTGACATGCTCAGTATCATCATTTACTCTCCCCATCCCTACAGCAAATTCAAAATTACCACCAAAATTACAGGCTGGTGTTGCCCAATATTCTTTGCTGTCAGAGTTATGCTGCGCCCATGTTTCTAGCTGGCAGGTTTTTGGAGAAACTAGAGCAGCATCGTCAACAACCATAGGTCGTCCACTATGGCTCGCGCTAGATAATGCGAATAAACAGAAACCAGAAATAAGTGAGCGTTTCTTTAAAGTAAATAACACTGGCATCACTCCCATAAGTCATGGAGCACATGCAAGTACTGCAACCCGTCATGAATAAATCATGGGTTAATAATAGAAATGAAAAGATGGAAATAAAAAACCTCTTCTTGCATCCACAAAAAGAGGTCTGTCAGGACTTCAGTGGATACTTAGACTATTATCGATCGACTACTGTCACTCGAGCAAGTACTCACATTGAAGCTCCTAAAAATTAGTTGGGCGGATTCTAAAATTACCGTTGTTAAATATCAAGTTAAAATTTCGTGTCAGTCTAAGCGATAGAAAAACAGCTTATTTTAAAAACTCTTTCACAGTTTCTTGCATACTTGTCGTTGCGCGGCCAATGAGCTGATGCAGATCTTTGCTATCACTATATAAACCGTCTTTAGACACGCCTTCATCCGAATCTGCCAATATATGAGCAAATCCTTCTGGTACACCAACTTGTACTAGGAATGCTTTATATTCTTCTTCGGGTAAATCTTGATAAGTTATATCTTTTTTAGTGATTTCACTTGTCCATTTTGCCACATCATCAAGCGTGTAACTTGTATCACCTGCCAGCTCATAAATCTTATTTTCATGCCCATCTTGCGTTAATACCACAGCAGCCGCTGTTGCATAATCTAGACGTGAAGCAGAAGAAACTTTACCGTGATGAGTTGCCCCAAAAATTTTGCCATGCTCAACTGCTTGTTTAAGACCCATTGCATAATTTTCGTTGTACCAGTTATTGCGTAATAACGTGTAGGGAATATTCGACGCTTTTAAATATTGTTCAGTTTCAACATGTTCTTGTGCAAGTAACAGCGGTGTTACATCTGCTTTTAATAAACTTGTGTAAGCAATAAATTTTACATGCGCGAGTTTTGCTGCATTAATAATATTTTGGTGTTGTACTGTGCGTTGACCAATTTCATTTGATGAAATTAATAAAAGCTTATCAATACCTTGCAGTTGTTCTGAAAGTTTTTCTACGTCATTAACATAATCAAAAGGACGAACTTCTATCCCTTTTGAACTTAAATCTAAAGCTTTTTCTGGATTACGGACTAATGCCACAATATTTTTTGCTTCGGTCCGTTCAAGTAATTGAGAAATAACGAATTGACCAAGTTGACCTGTTGCACCAGTAACTGCAATACGCATGGTGATCTCCATCTGATGTAATTGAAATATTTCAATCATCGTAGTATCTTCACTTACTAAAAGTAAGTACTTACCTAAAAGTAAGTTCAGCATTAAATGTAAACTTTTGTAATGCAGGTAATGAGCAATGAAAGGTCTAGTTTTTGCAGCAAATTGTCCATCTAGAAAAATTTTATTAACACTAACAAGCCGTTGGAGCGTTTTAATTTTAGTTGCATTACGTGATCAGCGTTTGCGCTTTAATGAATTAAAAAAATTAATTGATGGGATTAGTGAAAAAATGCTGGCACAAACCTTAAAGTTACTCGAGCAAGATGGTTTTATTTATCGTCAGGATTATGCTGAAGTGCCCCCTCGAGTAGATTATCAATTAACAGACTTTGGCCGAGAAGCTTCCGATAGACTTTTTGATTTAACGGATTGGCTTGAAAATAATATATCTCAGTTATTAGAACAGCAGCCTCGTTCAGACTTAGTTTTATAAGCAAATCTCTGCATATTTAAATTTGCTTCACGATTGATATATCTTCATCTAACTTTGATCAACAAACTTAGAGTCCGTACTCCTTTACCCAAACCCCAGCAAAAAACACTCAAGCACTCTTTCCCGCTCGATTGTCACATCTGAGCTTAAAAGCTGGATAATTGCGCCCTCAATCATATATAAAAATAGCTTGGCATCCTGAAAGGTAGCATCTGTTTTGAGTTTTATAAGCTGGCTATAGATTTCATTAAGTAGCCATGTGCGATATCTCACCGCGGTGATATAGGCTTTTGGATAGGTCAGTTTCGTTTCAAAAATGGCTTTAAATAAAAGGTAGTAGATCCCTTCTAAATCGGTGTGGAGGTAATAAAGTTTCTTGAGTTTATCCTTCACGCTTGTGTTCTGGTCGTACCCAACAATTGAAACTACTTTTTCTTTTAAACGTTCTTTTTGCACAATTAGACAGATTTCAATAAACCGCTCTTTAGAATGAAAAAAGTTATAAAAAGTTGCTTTGGTCACTTCACATTCTTTCACGATTCGGTCGACTCCAACCGTATGGAATCCGTGGTGGTGAAATAAATCAATCGACTTATTGATGACTTGAATAGCACGTGTTGAGAGAACTAAATTTGGCATAGTCTTACCGTTATCAAATTATTGTTGTATATAAATGAGATATAAAATCGGCCATCTTTTTTGGGAGAAAAAAGGCACAGCAAAGCCCGTAAGACTGTGCTTGGCACATCTCAAGTTTTATTGTTGATTAAGTTTTTAGACGAAGTAATTTAAAGCCTGAAAACCTTACGGCGATCAAACTGCTTTACATGTTTAAGTTGTGTCGTTATAGCTTTTGGCAAAGGCTGCCAAGAAATAATGGATGTGCAAAGCCAACTCCTTTTTATTGGGAGTTCTGCCGGACATTAAAATTATGGTGGCAGAACGGAAGAGGGTTCGCGGACTGGTTTCGACTCCAGCACACCCGAAGGTGTCCCTCTCCCGTCCTACCGCTACGGGAGGGAACGAGGAGATGCTCACACAAGACTATTCCTCAGAAGAAATAATCCTGATGTGGTCGAAAAAAGCGGTCCGCGACGACCGACTGGCAATGTGGCCAGCAGGCGAAGAATAATATTCAGTCCTCTTTCAGTCAAGCATACAAAATGACATTTGTTTTAAAATAGATCATTAAAAAGTAAGGATAAATAATTAAAATTTATTGTTAAATTGGGGTTTATAAAAAGCTATTAATCAAAGCTCTATCGGTGTTTTAAAAGATACAACTTGCAAAAAAACATCTATGGCAATATTTTAGAGTAATTACTCTAAAATGAGATCTAATAATGAAAACTAAAAGAATTGGTTCATATCACTGGATGCAAGCTACAAATGGTCAGCTCAGCTTCAAAGAGAAAGTTAAGTTAATTCAAAAAATTATGCTGCCAAGTGTTATGGCCTCTATAAAAATAAATTACTTTCGGTTCAAAACTTTAGATGATTTTGATATTGATCAGATCGTGATACCAGATACTCAAATGGTTAAAGTCGCGCTTGATGAGCTCGAAGCTAAAGCAAGTATATCTATTTATAATCATTCATGGCGCACCTATTTCTGGGGCGCTGCTTTAGGCAATATACAAAAACAGCAATTTGATGATGAGTCACTTTTAATAGCCTCACTTTTTCATGATATTGGCTTAACTGAGCAACATATTCATAGTAAAGGTTGTAACTGTTTTACTTATGAGAGTGCTAAACAATTTGAGCTAAAGGCTAAAGAACATAGCTTTGATGAGAAGAAAAGTGGAGTTATTAAAGATGCTATCTGCTTACATATGAACGGTTATATAGATCACTCTGACCCAGCAGAAATTACGCTATTACAGCAAGGTGCATCCTGTGATGTGATTAGTGACGGTCTATATAAACTCCCCTTATCTTTTCAAAAGGAAATTTTAGAAAAATATCCTAGAAAACAATTTAATAAAGAATTTATTGAGCTTATTGATTTAGAAAGTAAGAATGTACCAAATTCTCGAACTAGCTTATTAAATAGTCTTGGTTTACCGCTCATGATTAAATCAAATTTATATAAAGAGTAAATTTAATTAGAGCTATTAATCGTAAAAAATCACTCAAGACTTTGCTTGAAATTTCAGTTAACAACTGTTTAATAGTTCTTCGGCTGACTATGTCTTACTATAGCTGAAAGATATAAGCATGAAGGCCTCTGTTGCAATGAATGACTCAGTGAAGTGGTTAGAAACTTTAAATAAAATTACTGGTATTGCTCAAACAGGTTTACATTATTCAAAAGATGTTTATGACAAAGAACGTTATGAACAACTCTTAGGGCACATTGAGTATTTATTAGAATTAAAAGAAATCAAAACAGAAAATTTTATTAATAACGTGCTCCAAAATGTAGGTTATGCCACCCCAAAACTAGATGTCAGAGCAGTTGTTTTTAAAGAAAATAAATTATTATTAGCAAAAGAAATTGGAGATGGGAAATGGTCTGTTCCAGGTGGATGGGCTGACGTAGGTTACTCAGCATCGGAAAATGCTGAAAAAGAGGTTCTAGAAGAGACAGGTTTACAAGTTAAAGCCATTAAATTATTAGCTTTAACAGATAGAACCAAGCACCCACACCCTCCGATGTTTTTACATGTGTATAAGGCTTTCTTCTGGTGTGAAATTATTGATGGTGAGCTGACACCTAGTATTGAAACACCCGAGGTTGGATTCTTTAGTAGAGATGAGTTACCACCTATTTCTACAGCACGGGTAACAGAAGAACAAATACAGCAATTTTTTGATTATTTAGAGTCAGTACCAGAAATTACTAAGTTTGATTAGTTAAAAAATCAATGTAAGGCAGATCTCTTATATTTAGAGTTCTGCTGTTAAATGAAGATTTTTAATTATCCTTTTGCCTATTTTTTGAAATGGGCTATCTGTTTTACGAAGTCATTTAACGGCATCGGACAGCCCCACAAATATCCTTGAAACTCAGTACATCCATTATTTTTAAAAACACTAAATTGTTCAGTCGTTTCGATGCCTTCAACTAACACGCGAAGGTTCAAATCCAGACCAATTTTAATAATGCCAGTGACGAGTTTATTACTGCGTTTATCATCCAATGCCGACTGTACAAAGCTACGATCAATTTTGATTTGGCTGATGGGCATTTTTTGTAAATAGCTTAAAGATGAATAACCAGTACCAAAATCATCAAGAGAAAGCTGAACTCCTTGTTTAGATAAGAACTGCATTTTTTCGATCATGCTTACACAATTCGTTAAAGCAATATTTTCAGTAATTTCTAGTGTGAGCCGAGATGGATTGACCTCATATTTCTGAATCAGCCCAATCACAGTTTGTTCAAAGTTTGGTTGCATGAAGTGATCAGGACTAATATTGATTGAAAGTGTAAGATCTTTAGTCTCGGCTTTTTTACTCCAATCTTGTAAAACTTTACAGGCTTGAGCCAATACCCATTCCCCAATCTCTGGCATTAACCCAAAAGTTTCGGCTGCTGGAATAAAATCTTTTGTGGGAATATATCCTGAAACAGGATGATGCCATCTTAATAAAGCTTCCGCGCCAATTAGCGTTTCAGAAGCATTAATTTGCGGTTGATAAAAAAGCTCAAACTGTTCTTTAATAAGCGCTAAGCGTAAGTCTTGCACCATAGTGCTTTCGGTTTGTATCTCTAATTGCATGGTGTAAATTGAAATACAGATCATGAGCGTAGCGACACAAGTTGCAATCCATCCCCCATGATCACGAATATCTTCCGGTAAAGGTATGGCGCTCTCCAGATTAAAAGAGCTGCCACTAAAAAATATAAAGCATCCAATCGACAAAAGAATTAAAGCAGCTTGTAAAAAGCTTGGATTTCTACGGTAATTCAAATATCCCAATATCGCCCCAGCGGGTAAAAACAATTGAGCCACTTGCGGACGGTCACTTGTAGCGACATCAAAAAATAAGCAAAAAATGACTGGAAAAACAAGCAGAACGACTTGAGATAAAAGAATACCCGCTGAAATGCGGTTTATATAAATAAGAAAAAGGCTAAATATAGAGATCAGTGTAAAAATGATATCCATACCCACAATTAACCACATTTTTGCAAATATAAAATATGTGGTCCAAAACAAACAAAAAAATAATACAAATGAAGATATTTGCTTTTGCGGCGATTGTAAGCTGCTGGTCCTTTACGGTACGGTAATTTTTTTTGCGTTTTTTAAAGTAAGACGAAGCTATCATAAATAAATCAACCGTAAAATATTTCTTCATAAACCCCAAGCTTGAACAGTGATATACCCGGTCAATTTTCACCAATAAAATCTAATGTTTTATTTATTTTTATATGACTCATCTTGAGGTGGGTGTTGTTTTAATTGTGGTGGCACAGTCCGGTTGTTTAATTGAATAATTTTGTTTTTCAGTCACCTTATTATTTTAAAGTATTATCCTCTAACGATACATGTCTCTACTAGGCTACACAAGGTTTGAGTGCGAACAGCGATTAGCTTATTAATGAGAAATACTATTTAGCGACTACAGTTAGCTCAGTGTATATTATGCGACTCGGCTTCTGGTTTATCTAATTCTCATATGAAAAACGCATTTTCTGACAGCAATCAAATTAGAAAAGTGTCTAGTTTCTCTGAACTTGTAAATACACATTTTCAAGGAGAGACAAATGCGATTTGTTGGCACAGAAATTTGGTGGGCGACTTTAAAGAAATTGTGAATAAACTTCAGTTAAAAGAAAATATTACAGAAGTTTCTGTTGAAGACTTGTTAGCCCTACAACTTTCAGAAAAAGGCAATTTGGCGAGAGCAACTATTTTAGAAGATATCGAGCTGTTAAGTGATTTTGGCGCATCACCTGTACTTAATTTGCTTAAAAACTATGAACGCGATGAAGAGCTAGATTTCATTTCAACAGATGTATATTCATTTCATGTTGACCGCTCCCCCATTGAAACCGATACATTCTTATGTACCTATCACGGCGCTGCCAGTGATATTGTGCCCAATGATCAAGTTGAACAAAAAGTTTTAATTCCAGAAATTAGAGAAAGGCTCAAAGAGTTACATGACGGTTCTGATGCTGACTTTGAAGCTTTTTTGGCAGAGTATTTTTTTGATTTGCATTATCAGCCTAAACCCGATGCTCAACCTGTAAATTTAGGCACGGGACATATTTGGCGTTTAGCAGTAGATCATCCCACTCAAAAGGTTTTACCTTGTGTTCATCGAGCTCCAGTTGAAAAAGATGGCGAGTATCGATTGCTGTTGATTTGTTAAATATATTGCCACTCCATGACTGGAATAGCTTGAAATCATTTTTATCAAATAAAAACTGGTTTACCTAATCTCTTAAGATATTCCGAAAACGGATCAAATAAATTCGGATATCTACCAAAGCAAAAATAATGAAAAATATGATTTAAAGTAGTTGACCCTCACGTAACGTAAGCCCCTAGCATAAAACACGCCTAAGGAAGAAGGAGCTAAAAAGATGCTGTTAAAAGTTGGTGAATTGGCTAAGCAAACAGGACTTACTGTCCGTGCTCTTCATCACTATGACGATATCGGTTTACTTCAGCCTTCGGTCCGTTCCGATGCTGGTTATCGACTATACACCCGTAAAGACATTACTCGTTTGCATCAGATTCAAGCATTACGAGGACTGGGAATGTCGTTAGCCGAAATCCATACGGTTCTTGAAGACCCCAATCTTGCACTTTTACCGATTATTGATCAGCAGATTCAAGCAATTGATCAAAGGCTGACAGAGCAAAAGAAATTGCGAAATCAGCTCAGCAAACTTAAATCTCAGATCATAAGTGGTGAAGAGCTTGGTTTGGAGGATTGGCTAAAAACACTGGAGCTTATAGCGATGTTTGAAAAATACTTTACAAAAGAAGAGCTTGAAAAACTGACTTTCTTACAAGCAGGCACTAAAAGCCACCAAGAATGGCAAGAGTTAACTCAAGCAGCAAATGCACTATTTAATGCTGGTGAACCATCTAACAGTGAAGCAGCTCAAGACCTAGCTCGAAAGTGGATGAAAACTCTTGAGCACAATACGCGAGCTAACCCAGAATGGTTAGTTAAACTAAATGCCATAAACTCAGCCGCACCTGAATTTCAGGAAAAATTAGGCGTAACGCCAGAAGTTGTTGAGTTTTTACTTAAAGCTTTTTCTGAGAGTAAGCTGAGTATTTTTGCCCGTTATTTATCTGACGATGAGTTTACTTTTCTAAAAGGAAATTACATTCGTGAGATGAAAAAATGGCCTCAATTATTGGTCGATATTGAAAAATTGATTGATGCCGAGGTCACACCAGATAGTGATGGAGCAAAGCGTTTGGCACAACAATGGCTCTCTATGCTACAAGGCTATGCTGGCAAAAATCCAAGTACTCAAGAGAAAATCCGTACAGCAATGCAAAGTGAACCAAGCCTTGCTGACGGTACTTGGCTCAAACCAGTGACCCTACAATTTCTGGAAAAAGCAGTAGCAGCACTAATGCGTGGTGCTTAGTTCTATCAAAGCAGTTGGCTACACCATAATTTGGTGTAGCTTTTTAAAATACTCTATCCACCCCTAAAAACAGTTTTTTGATAAATTAGTTTTGATATTTATGATTATTTTTGTTTTCAAAATTAATATATAACATTCACACGAACCCAATCTTCATATTTGGTTGCCTGAACATTCGTACTTGATATGATCGCTCCATGAATAGGAATATTTTCTTTCATCCCTGTCGCGATTCGTGAAGGTATTTTACCTGCCGCTCCTCCCCAAATTTGAGTATGGCCCGCATCTTGATACAGTACATATGCAACAGATGCTGGGCTGTCAGCAGATTTAAGTTCAAAATTATTGTCTGAAGTTACTGCCAATTGATAAGGTGTATTTTTGCTGCATTGCACAGTTACATCCGTTCTTGCAGTAGGAACTGGCTGAGCACGTTCAACCGAACCAAAATCTAAGTTTCCTTGTGTGGAAACTTCACAAGTTTCTAGAATGGTTAAACTGACCCTTAACGATGTAGATGCATTTCCAGCATCTGCACTATTTATTGTCAACATTCCCATCAGAGAAAATAAAGCATGTCTAATGACTTTCATTTCTTCTCTCCTTAACTTTTTGTTCTAATGTCTATTCATCTTTATATTGTGTTTTTTCTGTTCCTATTAAAGAAACAGCTTTCAGGATTGTTTAGTTATAAGACTTAATATTGCACAGTGTCAATCTATACTAATCACATGATTTGCATATTATTTTTATTATTTGTGATGAGTTACACGCAATCTAACTAATTTAAAAAGTAGTGGATGTTTTTTATTTCTCCTAAGCATAAAATTTGTCATTATTTATCAAACTGTATGTAGTTTAATCACCCCACTACTTCTAAAAATTATCAATAATTTATAACTTGGTTTTAAACCCTGCTTAATCATTCTGTCCATTCTCGCAATTGCATAAAAAAACTGATCAAAATAATATCCAAACATATAGATTATAACTTTACATATTGTTTAGCTTATAGATTCAATACTAAGAAAATTGTGAAGTTAAATTTAAAATGAATAATTCTGTCCTTTGAAACCATTTATTTTTAATTCGAGAAAACATTGATATGAAAAAATATTTACTCTTACTTTTACTTAGCTTTTATTCAGTTCATTCATTTGCATCGGACAAATTACATGGCAGTGTTTGGAAAACCATTGATGATGCAACCAATCAACCTCGAGCGCTGGTAAGATTTAACCAAGATAAAAATGGCAACCTCTCTGCAAACATCGAAAAAATACTTGTTCCAAGTGAAGCCAACAAATGTACGATGTGTGAAGGTACTTATAAAAATAAATCTTTGATTGGTTTAACCATCGTCAAAAATTTAAAAAGTGTTGGTCAAAATAAATATGACAAAGGATCTATTCTCGACCCACAGTCAGATAAGACCTATCGCTTTAGCCTAACAGTATCACCTGATGGTGAAAAACTTACCGCGCGTGGATACATTGGTATCTCTGCGATTGGCCGAAATCAAACATGGTATCGAGTTAAATAGCTTATGAACTAGTAGTAACCAACTCTTTGTAGCTACTCACCGATCATAATTACAATCAATATGTGCGTGATGTATGTAATAGTTTTTATGATCGGTACTTAGCTTGAATCATCAGCATAATAATGACGAGGAGCGAAGGTATTGCAGCAATCACGAATAAATGGGTAATGACCAGAAATTGGGAAAGGTAGCCACCAAATAACGGTCCAATGACCGAACCCAAACGGGCAATTCCGATACTCCAACCCACCCCTGTAGTACGAAGTGAAACTGGGTAATAACTAGCAGACAATGCATTAATGGCAGGTTGTCCGCCAACAATTGCAAAGCCAGCAATAAAAATGATAATAAATAATAAAACAATATGGCTAACAGCATAGCCAATTAAAGCAACACTAATCACTGCTACCAAAAAAACAGGAATTAATACTTTATAAAATCCTGTCTTATCGATTTTAAGGCCCATCACAACACTACCAACCGTACCGCCTAATTGTAGAGTTGAACCGATCATCAATGCCTGATTTAGTGAGAGCCCTGACTCTTTGGCCAAAGTCGGTAGCCAGTTCGCCAGAAAATATAGACTGATCATATTTAAGATACTGATGATCCAGATGGAATAGGTAAAAAATGCACGCTGATTTTTAAACAACTCAAGCGGCGACTTTTTAACCTCAACTTCAGTGTTATTAATAATTTTTATTTCCGAATTAAATGTTAATGCAGGATAAAACTTTTTTAACCAAAACAAAATTTTAGGATTATTTTTATGATCTTCACTCAAAAAATATAAAGATTCTGGCAGCTTAAAGTATGTGATAAAGAAAATAATTAAAGGAACAATACCGCCAAAATAGAAAATCGCCTGCCAACCTCCCCAAGGAACTAATAAGGCGGATATTCCGCCACCCAACATTGCCCCTACCGTATAGCCACAAGAAATGACCATCATGGTGAAAATACGAGATTTGAATGGAACAATTTCGGAGCTATAAGCCATAACATTTGGCATGATCCCTCCTAAAAAAATTCCTGTAACAAAGCGGATTGCAGTCAATTGCTCAATATTGCCTACATGTGGTGTCACCAGCATCAATACCGAAAACATAAAAGTCGAGATCAGTAAGATGGGACGGCGGCCAAAACGATCAGAGAGTGAACTTAATAAAAATGATCCAACAAACAAACCAAATAAGCTGGCGCTAAACACAATGCCTAGCATGGATTTTTGAACGCCCCATTCTTCTATAATCATTGGGGCCGCGTAAGCCATAGACTGGATGTCATAGCCATCCATAATCATGAGTAATAAACAGGTGATCAGAATAAATTTTTGATAACGTCCAACTTTCTGCTGATTGATCAAATCACTTAATGCAACTTCTTTCATGGTATTCCCTTCTCCATGACATGCTTTAAATTAATTCATTTTAATTATGCAATACGTAATCAATTTACGATTAACGTAAAATAAAATAGCAACAATATGCCAATAAAGTCAAAATATTATTTTTTACAATATAAACAAAAAGTTAGATCGGATGATTTGATTCTAGCTGAGTAATGAACTCACCTTATTGCACAGGGTCTATGGTCTGCTCATCTAACAAAAAACAAGCAAACCATACATCCTATTATTTAAATTATTTTTAGATTCAAGCAGATGATTTAAAAAATAATCGAGAATCTTTTCCCTCTCAGCCGCCTGATCTGAGCTAAATAATTCCCCTCAATCAGCATTCTTCTTTTCATTATCTCTATTTGACCCAGCAGAAGAGCCCAAAGCCATACTTGAGAATACGCCATCGCGATAAATCCATGCATGTAATAACGCAGCAGACAGATGACCAATAACCACAGCAAATAGTAGCCAAGCCAAAATTCCATGTAGAGTACGGAACCAAGCGTAAAGCGTAGAGCTGGTGGGTGCTATAGGTGGAAGATCCCAACCCGGAAATAGAGTTACAGGCCAATTACCTGCTGATAGCGTTGCCCATCCGAGCAATGGCAAACTAAACATCAAAAGATAGAGCAGCCAATGTGATGCATGGGCCACAAATGCCTGCCAGCGCGGTACAGTCGGCGGCAAAGGTGGAATTGGAAAATAGAGTCGGTTTATTAATCTTATGATGACCAATAATAAGATTGCGATTCCTAAAGGACGATGGATATCGATTAACCACGGACGCCAAGTGATTGAGGTTGTCATTCCCACACCAATAAATAGCATGGCCAAAATCGCTACCGCCATAAGCCAATGTAGTATTCGAGCAGTCAAATTAAAATGACGTGGAGCATTATTGTTAGATTTGTTTTGCATGGCTGATCTCTCCTATTTGCCCACGGCATCCGTTGCTTTGCCAAATCCAATTTCACGTAAGCGAGCATTGTAAGATTGTGAATAGATGCCTGCTCGTGCGGCGAGTACTGGATCATCTGATAACTCAATTCCCGGTGGAACTAGTGTTGGATCAAAGTTAATGTCACGGCAAACGCCATTTACCTGTTCAGTTACATTTTTGGCTTCCAATGTTCCTGCTATCACTTCTTTGCGTTCTTTTGGCCAAGGTTGAGACGGGTCATTCACTGGGTCTCCCGGCTCGGCAAGTTGCAAAACCAAATCCCAATAGAGCGGCCCTTCAGCCAAACGTTTTTTGATGTCTTTAAATAAGAAATCATGGCCAGCTTGATCACGTTGTTCTTTGGTCAGACTAATAAATTTTGAATGAAGACGCATAGACCAACGGACTGGCTGTTCTTGTCCATTAGCGGCTCGCAATATAAAAGCATTTACGACATAAAATTCTGCACCGCTGAAACTACCGGTTAATGGCATCTTTGCCTTTTGCTCAATAGACTTACGTGCTTCTGGATATTCTTTTAAGAAAGCCTCAACTAGGGCTGGATCAGGTTTGCCAGTAGCTGGAACTGGTTTAAATGCTTTTTGCTGCGCCAAAAAACCTTCAGCATTTCGTGTAGGGAAATAGGGAAAGTTGTTTAATTTCATGCGCCATTGTGAATGATCAGCTGCGGAAAGTAATAAAGCCATACTTACTGTTGCTGTCGAATTATCTGCCGCATGCGGGTTACCACTTCCAATAGAAAAACGGCCAATCGCGGGTATATCAGACTTGGCAAATACAGTGGCTTTAGAGATTGCCGCCGCCGCGCCATTACTGTGGTAAGTACCATCAAAACAAATACCCTTACCGTGTGCACGTCGATATCCGGGATCAAATTTACTTAATGAGTCGCCCAAAAAAGTTTTGCTTGTGGTGCGATGTCCAAATAGACCGGCGACCCAAGCAAATGCCAATACTAAGGAGCCCGCGATTACAGCAATACCCACGAATCGCAGCCAATACTTCTTTAGAGTTTTAAAATTCAAATTATTCATTCTTCATCCTGTGTAAATTGTATGGCTGCATCCCTAAAAAAGAGTTTGATCATGTCAAAAGAGACTTACTTACATTGATGGAATCACGTTCAAAATTAGCTCAGTAAATAAAATCCCGAAAATTCTGGATCCAATAGAGATAAGCCTTAATATAATATTTATTTCCCGATCATATAAGGTAAGCACCCACTTACAGGTCCTCATCATCTTTTACGGCTGATAATAGTTTTTAGATTTTTTAAACATAATCAAGCAACTGTTCTCATAAACAGCTGCTTGAGATTTTTCATTTATAAATAAAAATTAGCGCTTCTCATCATGAAGTAGCCAAACTTTTTTCATTTTTTTTATAATCGTCAGAATCAAAATAGCTCCTAATCATATTGGCACTTTCTTCTGACTTTCTTTTTTCTTCTTCTAAATCAACTTTAACTTCTTGTCTGGTTTCATATTCAGCAGGAACCAAGCTAGTGAGTGGTGGAAGCTTAGGTCTACCTCCAACTGTAATTTTTTCAATAAAGCTGGCTAACCACATAATGTATTCAAGCTTATTTTTATATTTGGGCATTAAACTGATATCTAACTTAACTAAGCATTGATCGGGCGGTTTGTTTAAACACGCTTCGAAATCAAAGTAATTACTTTTTAGTTTACATGAAGAACCCTTTAGTTCTTTTCTTATCGCACTCACTAAGTTATTGAGTTGTTCAATAGTGCTTTCAGAAAATAAATTTTTTTTCTCGAATTCTTCGTAAACCTTTTCGGCGATAGCTATAAATTTTGTCATCCCTATTTCCTTTTATTATAGGCATTCTTATATCTTTTGCCTTTTAAGAAATTATGATGAATTAATCATTACAAAATGTAAGGGATTTAGGTGATTAAGTAATTAATAGGAACCTTTTGCAATCTATTACCCCAAACCGTCCGCAGGGATAAAAATTAATGGCGAATAGACCACAAAAAATAAAGATTAATTCGTCTCTGTTAGACATAAATTATATAAAAATCTATCACCTTTTCTCGATCGATTGCCCCATCTGAACTTAAAAGCTGAATAACTGCACCCTCAATCATATATAAAAATAGCTTAGCGTCTTGAAAAGTTGCATCTTTTTTAAGTGCTCGAAGTTGACTATAGATTTCATTGATGAGCCACGTTCTATATCTCACCGCTGTTTGATAGGCTTTTGGATAGGTCAGCTTTGTTTCAAACATGGCTTTAAACAATAAATAGTACAGTCCCTCTAAATCGGTATGTAAAAGATAAAGTTTCTTAAGTTTTTCCTTCACGCTTGAGCCTTGGTCGTACTCAACAATTGAAACCACTTTTTCTTTTAAACGTTCTTTTTGTACGATCAGACAAATTTCAATAAACCGCTCTTTTGAATGAAAAAAATTATAAAAAGTTGCTTTTGTAATTTTTGACTCTTTCACAATTCTGTCGACCCCAACCGTATGAAAGCCGTGATGCTGAAATAAATCAATCGCCGTATTAATGACTTGAATAGCACGTGTTGAGAGAACTAACTTTGGCATAGTTTTACCGTTATAAAAATTTTTGTTGTCTATAAATGAGATAAAAAACCTGTGCCCTTTCTGGGAGAAAAAAAAGGCACAGCAAAGCCGTAAAGACTGTGCTTGGCACATCTCAAGTTTTATTGTTGATTAAGTTTTTTGGTCGTGACGATTTAAAGCTTGAAAACTATAGGGCAATCAAACTGCTTTAAACGTTTAAGCTGTGTTGTAATAGCTTATGGCAAGGGCTGCCAAGAAATAATGGATGTGCAAAGCCAACTCCTTTTTATTGGGAGTTCTGCCAGAGCATTAATTAAGAATTATGGTGGCAGAACGGAAAAGGGTTGACGGACTGGTCATAGAGCCAGCACACCCGAAGGTGTCCCCCTCCCGTTCCACCGTAGAGGGGGCACGAGGGGCTAGACACTAAAGATATAAAACCTTTAATGCTTCTATGATACGGTCCGTCAAAACCGACTGGCGATGTAGGCCAGCAGGCAAAGGATAGTGTCCAACCCTTTTGCAGTCAAGCACACAAAATGCCATTTGTTTTAAAATAGATCATTAAAAAAGTAAGGCTAAATAATGAATAAGTTATTGTTAAATTGGAATTGAAAATTAAAGTGAATATTTGAACTTAGGCTTTAATAAATAACTGTTAGATTCCTTTTAATTAGGAGTTCTGCCAAGACATCAAAGTTATGGTGGCAAAACGAAAGAGGGTTAGCAGACTGGTGAAAGATATAACCAGCACACCCGAAGGTGTCCCTCTCCCGTCCTACCATTACGGAAAGAGACAAGGAGCTTATATATCTATGTTTACTTATTCAATGTTATTTAACTCCATTAAGGTCTATAGCAAACTTGCCACTTATTAACGTTATGTTATAACATAACATTAATATCACAGTATAAGCCGCTAATAAATGAACCTTGTTCTCCCAGATATATCTGCCGAGCCAACTTTACCAAATGCCTATAGCCACCGCCTTGATTGGGTTGGCATGGAAAACATTGCATTACCAGTTCGAATTGAAAATACCTTATGCCCAAGCCACATAAATGCTTATGTCAGTCTGGATGACCCTTTAGCAAAAGGCATTCATATGTCGCGTCTATACACACGACTTTTAGAGTTAACATCACTCGAAAATATAAATATGCCTGATTTAAAATTAGTTTTAGAAGACTTTTTAGACAGCCATCAAGATTTATCGCAGCATGCCAAAATTGAAATTCACAGTAAACTTTATATCGAGCGACCAGCCTTAGTCAGCAAGCTTTCAGGGTGGAAAAGCTATCCTTTTGTTTTGTCAGGCCAACTTTATAATGATCAATTTGAGGCAGAATTAAAAGTCGAGATCCCCTATTCTTCAACCTGCCCATGCTCTGCGGCACTTTCAAGAAATATTATTCAACAACGGTTTGAGTCGGCTTTACAAAACCAAGAAATTCGACTTGACCAACAAGACATTATGAACTGGTTAAATACCACAGATGCAATTGCAGCAACGCCCCATAGCCAAAGAAGTTTTGCCCTCCTTCAATTTAAATTAGATCAAAATCTTCAAAACATTCCTCTCATTGAATTTATAAACCGAGCTGAACTGGCATTAATGACTCCTGTGCAAACGGCGGTGAAACGTATTGATGAACAGGCTTTTGCCGTTGCCAACGGTCAAAATCTAATGTTTTGCGAAGATGCTTTAAGACGTCTTTATGGCTCGTTTATACATCACAAAAATATTCATGGTTTCAAATTTAAAGTGACTCATGCAGAAAGTTTACATGCACATGATGCTGTGGCCCAAGGGACATGGCAGTGGTAACTCTAGGTCACTCATTTAATTCAATTTAAGTAAATATATTTAAACGGTTATCCAATGCTACGTAAAAATCCATCTGGTCATCTCCCTGTGATTGATCAATCAGCTTATGTCGATCAGACCGCTATTATTTGCGGCAAAGTCATTGTTCATGAAAATGTGTTTATTGGTCCTTATGCGGTAATTCGTGCCGATGAAACCGACGAAAATGGAGAGATGGAACCTATTATTATTGGAGCAAATTCCAACATACAAGATGGTGTTGTGATTCATTCCAAAGCTGGTGCATCAGTTGTAATTGGTGAAAATACATCAATTGCCCATCGCTCCATTATTCATGGGCCTTGTGAAATTGGTGACCATGTTTTTGTAGGTTTTAACAGTGTCATATTTAACTGTAAGGTCGGCAATCACAGCGCTATCCGTCACAACGCAGTGGTCGACGGGCGTGATTTACCGAACCACTTTTATGTCCCTGCAATGAGCTACATCAATTCTAAAACTGACTTAAACCAATATCCTCCGGTTGATATTTCTATCAGTGAATTTTCAGAGAGTGTCGTCTCAACAAATATTGAATTAGTCAAAGGCTATAAGGCATTGCACAATGAGTTTTAAACCCTATTCTAAAATTATTATCCGTGATGCCAATTTAGTGAATGAGGGAAAACAGCAATTTGTAGATGTGCTCATTCAAGATGGTCGAATCGAAAAAATTGCTCCATCAATTTCTCATGTTGTTAATGCTAAAACCATTCATGCAAACGGGAATTGGTTAATTCCCGGAATGATCGATGATCAAGTTCATTTTAGAGATCCGGGTTTGCCACATAAAGGCAGTATTGCATCAGAATCTATGGCAGCGGTCATTGGGGGTATTACAAGTTATATGGATATGCCAAACACCAATCCCCCAACCCTATCTTTAGATGCCTTAATGCAAAAAAAGCAAATTGCCGCCCAATATAGCATGGCAAATTATGCTTTTCATTTTGGCGTAAGTTCCCAAAATTTAGAGATTATTGAACAGCTTAATCCCAAGCTGATTAGTGGTGTAAAAGTTTTTATGGGGGCATCTACGGGGAATATGTTAGTTGATGAACCACAAGTGCTTGAGCGTTTATTTGCTAATGTCCCGACTATTCTTTTAACGCATTGCGAATATACCCCTCGCATTAAAGAAAGAGAAAATTTATATTTCGGGAAATATGGTGAATATATTCCAGCACATATTCACCCTAAAATTCGGGATAAACAAGCATGCTTTGAGAGTTCACGTTTAGCGGTGTCTTTAGCGGAAAAATATGGGACCCAACTGCATGTTTTACATATAAGTACAGCCAAAGAATTGTGTTTGTTTAAAGATTTACCTTTAAATCTAAAGCATATTTCTGCTGAAGTATGTATTCACCATCTTAGTTTTGATGAATCAGACTATGCTGCGCTTGGACATTTAATAAAATGTAATCCAGCCATTAAAACTCAACAAGACAAAGATGCACTCATCACTGCGATTGCTCAGTCCAATCGCTTAGATATTATTGGTACAGACCATGCGCCGCATACATGGGACGAAAAACAACAATCTTATTTAAAAGCACCCGCTGGCCTGCCTTTGGTTCAACATGCTGTTCCAGCACTCATGGAACTTGTGGCAGATAAAAAAATAAGTATAGAAACAATGGTTAAGAAAACATCACACCAAGTCGCTGATTTATTTAAACTCAAAAATCGTGGATATATCCGTGAAGGTTATTGGGCAGATTTGGTTCTACTTAAAGAAAATAAAGAAGCTATTGCAGTTAAAGATCAAAAAAACTATATGCGATGTAACTGGACGCCATTTCAAAATAAAACCTTCCGCTATGACGTCGATACAACTATTGTGTCAGGGCAATTGGCTTGGCATCAAAATCAGTTATTTTTAAGCTGTCGAGGCAAAGCATTAGACATAGACAGATAACCCAGATAAAAGCAGTCGAGCGGTGATAAGTTTTGAGCTGAATATACACAGATGTTGTGTATATTGCCGCTTTGAACCAAGAAAATAATTTGCGCTTAAACTTATTTTTTCACAGGCAGTAGTAAAACGGGGTCTTCAATATCGTAACCAGTTTCTTCTGGAACCCCCAGATATTTAACTACAACTAGTCTCTTATTGTGTGTAGGCACCTTATAATTTTGGGAAATTTTTATTGCTTTGGTGTAATGAACCGCAACATGGGTCTTACTTTGTAAAGACGGCGATTTTACAACATAGTCTGTTTTATATTGCGTGATCTTTCCTGAAGGATCAAACCAAGACGATACTTGATTCTGATGAGTTTTTATTGTTTGAATTTTTACGGTCTTACTATTACTTACGATCAAAGGGACTAAATTCTTTTTAATTTTATTTAGAGCCTTATCAAATGCTCTACTATCTTGATCATAATCAATCTTATGTGTTTTTGGATTGATATAGAGCGATTTAACTTCAATCAGCTTATCAGGCGATTTACTATTTAATAGATAATAATAGAGTTGTGGTAGACGCCCTCGACCATCTTCATAATGTCTTAATACATAAAGTTTCTTCTCTTTTTGCTGATAGCCCAACACTTCAATTTTTTGTCCACCGCCCACTGTCGCATAACTATGTGCGGATAAAGTAAGAATGGTGCTAAAAGTTAGAAATTTTAGAAATTTCATGAGTTCATATCCTTGTGATCTGGTAACTATATTGTATAAATATCAATCAGATTAAAATGATACTTGAGTAAGTGTTACTTACTGTTTTTATATTCTTTTTGTACAGAGGCAGCCTTTTTAAGGGGACTCTATTTATTATTTATCCCCCTTCAAAACGACTCATCCAGCTTTTAGAGATGCGGCATCATAGATGAGTAGGCTTTGCAGTATTACGTTTATAAGAAAAATAAGAACATCCCGCACACGATGCCATAATAATTATTATTCCAATGATCTGAAAATGATTTAATCGTTCATCTAAAATCAGCCATCCAGCCAAAGCACTTACCGCGGGTGATGCACTCAATAAAATTCCAAAAACGCGTGGATGCAGTTTTTTCATCGCAATCATATCTAATATGAAAGGAATCGCACTTGCTAGCATCGCCATGAGTAAACATGTCAAAAGAATCGTATAACTATCAAAAATATGGATAATGTGAGAAGCCCCTAATGGTGTTGCAAACAGAGCTGCTAAGAACATTCCAGTCGCAACAGAACTTCCACCACCTTTTGCAACTTTAGAGCCGTAAATAATATATAGCCCCCAACCTACTGCCGCTACTAAAGCATACGTCATACCGATAAAGCTAAAGTTATTATTTGAATTACCCATGGGTAAAAGAAGCAAACCAATAAGAGATAATGCTCCCCAAAAATAATCTAATTTATTTTTAGACATTAAAATAGCAACCGTAAGCGGTCCCAACACTTCAATGGAAATCGCGATCCCCACAGACATATAAGAAAATGCTTTATAAATTAAAGTATTCATTAAAGTGAGGATGGCCCCATAAATAATGAGATTTTTCCAATTGGTCTGTCTGTTCCAGTCTCTCCAAGGTTTATAAACAATCCACAAGAAACATGCTGCTAAAGCAAGTCGAGTTAAGGTCACTCCTTCTGCACTCAGAATTGGAAAAAGGGCTTTTCCTATTGATGCTCCTATTTGCACAGAAACTAAAGATAGAAATGCGGCTGCAAATGCCATGCCTTGCTTGGAGTTTGTCTCAATCATCATATTTACCGCTCTGGGAATGATTGAAATTTTAATTCTATATAATCAATATATTTCTTCTATTTCCCTCAATAAAACGATTAAATAACTCTATATTTAAAGCTTAATGAGAGATTTACTCATGTCAGATATTTCTTTAGATAATTTTGACTACGCAATCTTAAGAATACTGCAAAAAGACAATAAGACTTCTCATCGAGAAATTTCTGAAAAAATTGGTCTATCGTCCGCTTCCGTACAAAGACGTATATCTCGTATGGAAGAAAAGGAAATAATTTTAAAAAATTGCGCTATTTTAAATCCGCTTAAATTTGGTGAAAAAATTACGTCTATTATTGAAGTCCGCCTTAGCGAAGACCGCTCTGTAGTGATGGATAGAGCGAAGCAATACTTTGCTTCTGTTGAAGAAATTCAACAGTGTTACTTTGTGAATGGTGGTGTCTCTTTTATCATTATTATGTTGAGCAACAACTTATCTCATTTTGAAAGCTTAGTTAGAAAACATTTTGCTGATAATGAAGATGTAAAAACATATCGAACCTTAATTGTTTTAGACCGTGTAAAAGTAACCTTTGAGTTAAATATTTAAACTTTTCAATTTTGGCTTTAAACGTTTCAATCATTTTATAAAGTTTAGAAAAGAGGCCGAAGCCTCTTTATTTTTAACCCATTTAAAATTAGTCATCAATCATGGCGAACTCTTGCTCAGGCGTACCTTTCACCAAATGATGACGGCTATATAACAAGTAATAGAGTATAAATCCGACATAAATCAGCGCAGCCAATAACCAAACTTTTGGATTCACCATTAACCCTGCCACTACAGCAACAGCAGCAAGAATCAAGGCAATACAAGACGTCCACATTCCACCAGGCGTTTTATACGGGCGTGGTAATTCAGGACGAGATAAACGCAACTTAATATGTGAGAGCATCATCAACACATAAGAAATTGTTGCACCGAATACAGCCATTAAAATGAGCAAGTCACCCTCACCTGTTAAAGAGAGTAAAAAGCCAATAATTCCGGGAATAATAATGGCCCAATACGGCGCCTTATTTTCATTGGTAAGCGATAAGTTTTTTGGCAAATATCCCGCACGTGACAATGCAAAAATCTGACGCGAATATGCATAAATAATTGAGAAGAAACTTGCGACAAGTCCAGCAAGACCTACAAAGTTAACAAAGCTCGCTAACCATGTGTGCTGACCATACACAGCAATGAGTGCATCAACTAAAGGTGCTCCCGAATTTTTTAAAGCATTTGAACCCGCAGCGCCTGCACCTAAAAATAAGATTAAAAGTGCAAACGATGCCAATATTAACATTGAACCAATCAAACCTCGTGGCAATGAACGTACTGGATCTTTTGCTTCTTCGGCAGCTAGTGGTACCCCTTCAACTGCAAGAAAAAACCAGATGGCATAAGGTACTGCAGCCCATATTCCCATATAGCCAAATGGTAAAAAGCTACTTGCACCTGCATGAGAACTGACTGGAATATCAAATAAACGCGCACTGTCAAAATGTGGAAGCATCGCAACAATGAATACGACCAGTGCAATACAAGCAACGGCGGTAATTCCAAACATGATTTTAAGTGCTTCACCTGCACCTTTGAGATGAATACCCATAAAAACTAAATAGCAAATTAAATAAACGGCCCAACCGCCAATTCCAAAGAGTGATTCGCAATATGAACCGATAAATACGGCAATGGCAGCAGGTGCAATTGCATATTCAATTAAAATCGCAGTCCCTGTGAGGTAGCCTCCAAAAGGACCAAATGCAACGCGGGCAAAACTATAACCACCGCCAGCAGTGGGCAACATCGTTGACATCTCAGACATTACAAAGCTCATGCAGAGATACATAAACGCGACGATGACTGTTGCAATAAAGAGTCCTCCCCAGCCGCCTTGTGCCAGTCCAAAATTCCAACCCGCAAAGTCACCCGAAATGACGTAAGAAACACCTAGCCCCACTAAAAGTAACCAACCTACTGCCCCCTTTTTCAACTGACGTTTTGCAAAATACTCTGCGTCCTGTTGTAGAGCACCAACATCTACGCTTAATTCAGACTCTTTCATTGTCGTATTGCCTTATCGACTAAATTTACACCACCAATAGTTGCGCAAAAGATATTCATAAAACTTGACAGCAAAACATCTCCCCGACCACTTGAAGTCAAGTTGATTCATTTTTTCTTTTATAAGATCGACGGCATCTCAACACAGAACGTGTTTAAAAATTAAATTGAGGAGTTGGGTTATGTCTGTAGAACAAAATGAATTTTTAAGCCAAGTTCAATTACAAATACTGGCAGAACAAGCAATTAAGCAATATCCATCAGACTATCAAGGACAGGTCAAACTGCTATGTCAGTCTGAAAATGCAACCTTTCAGATTTCGACTGGATCTGCCCGATATGCACTTCGAATTCACCGCCCCAACTACCACAGCAAACTCGATATACAAAGTGAGCTTGAATGGTTAGATGCCTTAAATGCGAGTGGTATTCAAGTTCCTGTTGCGATTGCAGATCAATCTGGTGAGCGCGTCATCACTTTAAAACTATCGAATGATATTTATCGTTATGCGGTACTTTTCAACTGGGTGGAGGGCGATATGCCAACTGTTGAAGTTGACCCCACTGCATTTGAGCAACTAGGACAAATTACTGCAAAGCTGCACGTACATAGTAAGACATGGCAAGCGCCTGAAAACTTTCAACGTATTGTGTGGAATCATGAAACCATGATCGGTGCAGATGGACACTGGGGAAACTGGAAAAATGCACCTCATTTAAGACCTCAAGATCACGGCGTAATTGAAGAAGCGATTGCACAGATTTCGAAAGATTTAAATTTCTTTGGTAAAACCCAAGAACGTTATGGCCTGATTCATGCCGATTTGCGTTTAACCAATCTATTACTACAACAAGAACATATTGGTGTGATCGATTTTGATGACTGCGGCATGAGCTGGTTTATGCATGACCTCGCTGCTGCAATTAGCTTCAATGAACATTATGCAAATGCACCTCATTGGGTTGATTACTGGTTAAAAGGCTACGAGCGCGTAGGTCATATTAAGTCTGAAGAATATGAAATGATCCCGACTTTTATCATGCAACGCCGCATTCAAATGATGGCTTGGAATGTTTCTCACGCACAAACAGAAATGGCTCAAAGTCTTGGTGATCAATGGTCCAATGAAACTGTGCGTCTTTGTAAAAAATATCTAAACGGTCAAATGCCTGTCGGAATTTGAAAAGTGATTTAGATCGCTTTTCTTCATTTTCAATTTTTAGTTTTTAAATTTTATAGAATTTAAAGGAAGGGTTTATGCAAGCTACCCATCAACTGAGCAAAGTTGCCAAAACACTATTACTCACCAGTAGTCTGGCAAGTATGATTGCTCTAAGCGCATGTAACTACAACCCTCTACAAAGCACATCTCCCGCAGTCACTATTCCCAAAAAGGAATATATCCAAAAAGGTCAATGGGACGCTTTTAACTTTGACCAACTTAACCAATTGATTGCTACTTATGGAAAAGATAGCCCTAACTATAACCCTGAAAAACGCCCATATATTGTCACTGACTTTGACAATACTTCGGTATTTTTAGACATCGAAGAAGCAACTTTAATTTATCAGCTTGAACATTTAGCGTTTAATGTCACGCCAGAACAGCTTAATCAAATTATTCGTAAAGGAATTAGCTCGCAAAATTTTGAAGCGGCCTACAATAACCGGCAAGGTCAAGCGGTAAATATTGATAAAATTGCCCCAGATATTATTGCCAGCTACTCATGGCTTTATCACCACTATAGCGGTCTAAAAGGCAAGCAGAGTCTGGATCAAATTAAGCAAGATCCACATTATCTCGATTTCATTACTAAAATGAGATATCTATATGCAGCGATTGGAGACACGTTTGATCATGAAGTTGCATATCCATGGGTCACTTATTTATTTACTGGGTTTACCGAACAACAAGTTCGTAATTTAGTAAAAGCAACGGTGGCTTGGCAAATGCAGCAACCGATTGGACCTGTAACATGGACTTCCCCAGCAGCGCTTTCAGGTCAAGCAGGCGTTGTGAAAACCACTTGGGAAAATGGTTTAAGACCATACCGTGAAATGCAAAATCTATTTAAGGCCTTTCAGGACAATGGCATTGATGTCTATGTCTGTTCGGCATCTTTTATTGATGTGATTAAGGAAATTATTTCTAATCCAGAGATCGGCTATAACATTAATGAAAAAAATGCCTACGCCATGGAGCTAGAACGAGATGCACAAAATCGAATTTTACCCGAGTTTCGTCATGGCTATGCGCAAACACAAGGTAAAGGCAAAACCGCAACCATCCAGCGTTTTTTAGTCTCTAAATATGGTTATGGGCCAATTTTTATCGCAGGTGACAGTGAGGGCGATCAAAATATGATGCAAGATTTTGCAACGACTCAGAAGGTTCTGATTATCAACCGATTGCGCAGCCCAAGCTCTGATATTGGAAAGTTTTCTCAGCAGGCTGTACAGAGCTATGGTCAAGCCAATCCTAAGTTTTTACTACAGGGCCGCGATGCCAATACAGGTCAATTTAGACCCTCAATGGCCAGTTTAAGTTATGGGGCTCAAACGGCGAAAACTACAAAAAATTAATATTTTCACTTATTTTCTCATGCCTACAATACATGTTGTATGCATGAGAAGCCGCTTAATTTTTTGTTTTAGTTCTGCCCTTTTTGCCTATCTCTAATGCATTTTCTGCCTTCTTTTAGTTCGCTACCCAACCTTAAATACAATGATTGATGTCTTCTTAAAGAGTCAAATCTGAAACTTAAAACAGCAACACATAAACCATTATTTTATAAATAGTTTTAACCAAACAAAATCATGGACGTAAGCAAAAACTGGTATGGCTTTTGCTTAATATAATAATAGTTAGGAATAAATATCATGAGACTTGACATGTTACATCTCAATCCAGCTCATCTTGTCGATTCAAATATGTGTAATCAAGGTGTATTGTCTGCAGCCGCCTCTGGATTAAGCGAATTTATTCATCAAAAAGGTGCAGATGTTGATCGTGTTTTAGGAATTAGTGGTATTAATCCTGAACTTCTAATCAGCCCAACTTTGAGCTTACAACTACCCAATTATTGCAAGGTGCTAGAACAGGCAGCATTGGTTTCAGGTTGTGATAATTTTGGTTTGCATTATGGTCAACAGTTTCAACCGAAATCCTTAGGACTCATTGGGTACATTGGTCTTTGTTCAAACACCTTAGAATCTGCACTCATGAACATGACCAATAACTTTTATTTGCATCAGAAAGATACCCTCAATCGGATGGTCGATTTAGGAGATAGCTGGCGCATAGATTATCAGGTCCAACACGGCGCGATTTTAACTCGCCGCCAAGATGCAGAACTGACCATGGGCATGTTTATGAATGTGATCCGTGAAGTGATGGGCCCTCATTATTCACCACGCGCAATTCACTTTGAGCATACTCGACCTGAATTCTGGCAAGAACATAGCAAATTATTTAACGCGCCTGTTTATTTTGATCAACCATTTAACTCCATCATCATTTCAAAAAAAGACGTCCAGCATACTATGCCGGGGCGTGATTCTATTTTATTAACAGTGATTCTAGATACGTTGCACCTACTCAATCGCGCTTCACCAAGTCAATGTCTTGCTGATCAAGTTCGCTCTCACATCCAACTTGAACTCAGTGAAGGTGAACCAAATCTTGAAAAAATCGCTCATGATATTGGTTTAACGAGTTGCACCCTTACCCGCCGTTTAAAAAATGAAGGATTGACCTTTACCCATTTAGTCGATCAGGTTCGTTGTGAATTGGCCGAACATTATATTAAGCAGAAAAATATTCCAATTTCAGAAATGGCATTCTTATTAGGTTACTCAGAAGTAAGTGCTTTATCTCGTGCATTTAAACGTTGGTTTGGTGTTACCCCACGTCAATTAAGACACTAAAACATCGCAAATACAGGCCTTGAATAAAGGCCTTTTTATTATTTAAGCAAATCGAGATAACTTCTAACGACACATAAGATATGAACAATAAAATACCCTTCAAATTAGATTTAACATCCAACTTGAAGGGTATTTTTTATAGAAGGTCTTACTTTAATTTTGTTAAGGCTTGATCTAAAGCGCCAACTAACCAATCGATATCTTTTGTTTGGAAAGCCAAAGGTGGGCGTAGTTTCAATACGTTGCCATAAGGACCTGCAACTGATGTTAAAACTCGATGAGTATTTCTGAGCTCTTCAATAAGGTTCAAAGCCAATGCTTTATTTGGTTCTTTTGTCGCTCTATCTTTAACTAGTTCAAATCCTATAAATAAACCAGCGCCACGGACATCACCGATCATCTCATGTTTATCCATAAGTTTAGTGAGTTCTTTTAGAAGTAGCCCTCCCACATATTTGCTATGGGTTTGCAATTCTTCTTCCTGAATGACTTTAAGTACAGCCTGTGCCGCTGCCATAGAAACAGGATTACCACCAAAGGTATTAAAATATGGAATTTTATCGCTAAAAGCAGCAAGGACTTCACTCTTGGCTAAAAGCCCTGACACTGGAACACCATTACCCATTGGTTTACCTGTGGTAATGATATCAGGTACAACATTGTGGCGACCAAAGCCCCAGAAAGAATCGCCAGTGCGCGCGAAACCTGGCTGTACTTCATCGGCAATAAAGATACCGCCATTGGCATGCACAACATCAACCGCTTTTTGTAAGAACCCAACAGGATTAGGCATGACCCCATCAGAAGAAAATATTGAGTCCGCTAAAAAACCTGCAAACTTAATACCTTTTGCGTTCATATCGTCAATTTGCTGTTGAATCTGCTGTGCGAACCATTCACCTAAATCATCAGTTTGAATCCGATAATAATCAGGTGCCGGAACTAGGCGAGTTGTAGCATCTAAAGGCTGCTCAGTTCCCAGTGCTGGAGAGCATCCTGAGGTTAAGCTACTGGTTCCATGATACGACTCTTGAGACACAATGATTCCTGTACCGCCGCTATATTCACGGGCAATACGAATCGCTAAATCATTCGCTTCCGAACCTGTACACATATACATGGCACGGTCAATTTCATCGGGAGTGGTTTGTAAGATTTCTTCGGTATAATCCAAAATATTTTCATGTAAATAACGGGTATGCGTATTGAGCATTTTCATTTGCTCATTTACCGCTTCAATCACCGCAGGATGACAATGACCAATACTGGCAACATTGTTGTAAACATCCAGATATTGATGACCTGCTGCATCCCATAAATATTGCCCCTGTCCTTTCACCAGATGCACGGGATTACGATAAAACAAGCGATAGGATTCACCTAAAATTTTATTTCTTTTATCGGTCAGTTTGCGGGTAGCATGGTCCAGCTCAGCAGCATGTTCTGGACGAAAGCTATTGGTATCCATAATGGTTGAACGCGTACCCATGAATGACTCCTCTATTTATATTCAGCATACTTTTGCACAAGACAATGACTGACGTAGGCAATTCATACTCTGATTCAACATATTTCAGTATTTGATTGAAGTTACGCAAACCATATTGCTTAAGTATCTTGAAAAAAACTTGACCTCAGACCACTTAAGCCACAATTTGAAGTCAACTTATTGGTCTTATATTTCAGGGTTTCACTACTCTTTTTTTCAATAACTCAAATTTGTTACCATTACACATCTGGAGTGACTCCAAATCGCTTTATACTATGGATGCCAATTCTCAAAGTTCATCCAGTTGTGTTCTTTTCTTGAATGACATTCATTTTTAAAAGACTTGAAATTGGTTAGATGACCAAACGTAAAATATTACTGATTTTTTAAGGGTTTAATACGCATGAATAGCGCTGAAATCATGGCTGACTTATCTTCTCACACACCTATGATGCAGCAATATCTCAAAGTTAAAACGGACTATCAACATGCGTTGCTGTTCTACCGTATGGGTGACTTTTATGAACTCTTCTTTGAAGATGCTCATTTAGCAGCCAAGCTTTTAGGCATCACATTAACCCATCGTGGTAAAGCCAGTGGCCGACCTATTCCAATGGCGGGTGTTCCCTATCACTCGGCAGAAGGTTATTTGGCGCGACTTGTTAAAGCTGGGCGCACGGTGGCTATTTGTGAACAAGTTGGAGAAGTAACAGGTAAAGGCCCTGTTGAACGTAAAGTTGTTCGTATTCTGACCCCGGGTACATTAACTGATGATGCATTACTCAGCAGTTATCAATCATCTAATCTCGTTTCATTGTGCATTCATCAAAACCAGATTGGTTTTGCTTTACTCGACTTGAGTGCAGGCATTTTTAAAGTTCAACAACAAGATTACAAGCCAGAGCAATTGCCTATTGAACTTGCGCGTTTAATGCCAAGTGAAATCTTGATTGATGAAGACTTGGTCGATACCAATATTATTGAACAAATTAAAAAGCATTTAGATTGCCCTGTTACTAAACGTCCAAATGTAGACTTCAACCTAAATAATGCACAAAAAACCTTATGTGACCAGTTTACAGTATCAACACTTTCAGGTTTTGGTTTAGACCCATTACCTTTAGCCAAGGCTGCTGCCGCTGCGCTTATTCACTATGCAAAAGAAACCCAAAAAACTGCATTACCGCATATTCGTTCAATCCAACTTGAACAAAGTACAGACTTTATTGCGCTCGACCCAATTACACGTCGCAACTTAGAAATTATCGAGCCATTATTTGAACACGGAACATCATTATTTCAACTAGTAAATGACTGCCAAACTGCAATGGGTGGCCGTCTATTAAGCCGCACACTCATGCAACCTGTGCGTGATACTGCATTGCTTGATGCTCGTTTAGATGCGATTGAGCAACTCATTCAGGGATATCACGAAAACCCAGTTCGGTTAGTGCTTAAAGAAATTGGTGATATTGAACGTGTGCTTAGCCGCGTTGCGCTAGGCAGTGCACGACCACGTGATTTGGTGCAACTTCGTCATGCATGCGCACAAATTCCAGCTTTAAGAACGGCGTTAACTCCAGTCATTCAAGCGAAGAAATCTAAATTATTAGTTCAACTAGATGAAGAACTTGGAGATTTCAAAGCACTTCATCAACATTTAATGGCAGCGATCGTTGAAAACCCACCGGTATTACTTCGTGATGGCAATGTAATTGCAGAAGGACATGATGCTGAGCTTGATGAATTACGCCAAATTCGTGATCATGCAGGTCAATTCTTAATTGATCTAGAAATTAAAGAGCGTGAACGTACAGGGATTAATACCCTTAAAATCGGTTATAACCGTGTAAGCGGTTACTACATTGAACTGACTCGTGCTCAAGCAGAACAAGCGCCAGCCGACTATATCCGTCGTCAGACTTTAAAGAATGCTGAACGCTACATTACCCCTGAACTTAAGAGTTTTGAAGATAAGGTCCTGTCGAGTGAGTCACGTGCACTCTCTCGTGAAAAAGCATTATTCGAAGCTTTGCTTGAAAACCTTCGCGAAAATATCGCTCACTTACAAATGATGAGTTCAGCAATTGCTCAAATTGATGTCATTGCAAACTTTGCTCATCAAGCACGTTTAAACAATTGGGCGCGCCCTGAATTTACTCCGGAAACGGGCATTAAAATTCAGGCTGGTCGTCATCCTGTCGTTGAAGCATTAAATAAAGCACCATTTACCCCAAATGATACTTTCCTTGATGCTCAGCACCGCATGGCAATTATTACTGGTCCAAACATGGGCGGTAAATCAACCTTCATGCGCCAAACGGCATTAATCAGTTTACTTGCTTATTGCGGTAGCTATGTTCCGGCTAAAGCCGTCAAACTTGGTCCAATTGACCGCATTTTTACCCGTATTGGTTCAGCCGACGATTTATCTACAGGCAAATCTACCTTTATGGTCGAGATGACAGAAACTTCGCAAATTCTGCATCATGCCACCAATCAGTCGTTGGTGTTAATGGATGAGGTTGGCCGCGGAACCAGTACCTATGACGGTTTATCTTTAGCATGGGCATGTGTGGTCGACTTAACCAAGCGCGTAAAATGTTTATGTTTATTCGCGACTCATTATTTTGAGTTGACCGAACTTGGTAGTGAAGCAGGAATCGATAACTATCATGTCACGGCGCAAGAACTGAATGGCAATCTGATTTTATTACATAAAGTTCAGCAAGGCCCTGCGAGTCAAAGTCATGGTTTACAAGTTGCAAAATTAGCAGGTATTCCTGCCAATGTTATTAAAGAAGCGCAGAAGCGTTTACGCATTTTAGAAAAACAGCAGCAACAACATCTACAAACCAGCTTTCAAAATGATTTGTTTGCTCCACCAGATGCAAACTCTGGTTCACAAATCATAGAGAAAGTTGTCGAGATCGAAGTTTCATCCCCTGCTCTAGATTTGCTTAAGCAAATTGAAGTCGATAACTTATCGCCTCGTCAGGCGCTTGAACAACTCTACGAGTTAAAAGCTGCACTCAAATCTTAATAAAGCACTTCCGAATAAGCAGGCTTAGGTCTGCTTATTCATATCGGAGAATAATATTTATATGATCTTAAGATCTTTACAAAGTTCAGAAATCGATCTTATTTGGCAACAGATTAGCCGCCGTGAATTAATCACTCAAAACTACATACAAAAAAAGCAAAATCTAGAATTGGTTGATTGTTTTTTTGATGTACAAAATTGGGACTCATACCATCTAGAAAATGACCCACCTAAACTCAAACAGCTCTTTGTACAAGGTTCAATATTTGTCGGTGCATTTGACGCCTCTGAAAAACTCGTTGGTGTGAGTGTAGTCTCAAATCAACTTATAGCGAATTACCCCCAAGCGAAATTACTCCATTATTTCTATGTCGATGCAGACCAGCAAGGTCAAGGCATTGGTGCTAAGCTTATGCAAGCCGCAAAAGAGTCCGCCAAGCAACTCGGTGCAGACCAACTGTATATTTCAGCAACCCCAAGTCGACGCACTGTAGACTTCTATATGAAGCATGGCGCGCAACCGTTAAGTGCTCCAGATCAACAACTTTGGCAGCTCGAACCTGAAGATATTCATTTACTATGTAAGCTTTAGCTCTAAAAATTTAAGGTTTTCTAAGCAAAAAAGCCGTAAATCAAAATTTGTAAAACAAAAAATGAAAAGTTAAGGTATTTATTAAAATAGATGCCTTGACTTAAATGACATCTAAATAATTAAATAAAATATTTTTTAAGTTATTGTTTTATAAAATATATTATTATTTTAATTTTATAGACTACGCTCTGCTAAGTTTACAAGATATGTTTGATTATCAACGTATTAACTTATCTTCATATGCATGAATAAAGAATATCAATAAAAGCAATTGTTTGTTTACCCCTTTTTTGCCTAAAATAAGCTATTCGAAATGAAACCATATTTTTTAGGTAGCTGTCGCCATGACCTTTGTTGTCACTGAAAATTGTATTAAATGTAAATACCAAGATTGCGTAGAAGTTTGTCCTGTAGACTGTTTTTACGAAGGTCCGAATTTCCTAGTGATTAATCCGGATGAATGTATTGACTGTGCATTATGTGAACCAGAGTGCCCGGCAAATGCAATTTTCTCTGAAGATGAGTTACCTGAAGGCCAAGAAGTATTTATTGAATTAAATGCTGAACTTTCTCAAAAATGGCCTAACATTACTCAAATTGGCGATCAACCAGCTGACCGTGAAGAATGGAACGGCAAACCTGATAAATTACAATATCTTGAAAAGTAATTTATAAAAAGATCAGCAACTGCTGATCTTTTTTTATACCCTATTCAAACATTTCATTGCAAATTCCTCGTAATTTGTGCACTGTTTTGCATTAAAATACCCGCAATATTTATAAGTGCTTAATTTTTCTTATGCGGAAGTTTTTGCAGAGTCTGGCGCCCTTATGCATAATCCCAGCGGTTATGGTAGGTTGTGTCAGCTCTCCCCAACACACAACAACAGGCAAAACCTCTCCAAGTGGTAAACGAATCTTTATTCCACAAGAGCGCGTTATTATCGAGCGCCCAATTCCCCCTAAAGTTGAGCCTGCATCTTATCGAAGTTGGTTAAGTTCTGGTGAAAATTACCAACGTGTTCGTGAATACGAAAAATTCTTAACCCGAAATAACGTTGCAGGCATTGTGCCAAGCTTTGAGCTATTACGTTCAGCACGTGATTGGCAAAAATGTGGCCGTTCTGAATATGCTGTACCTAATCGCGAGCTATGGGGAAATTCTTTATCTACCCTACGCGTATTTAAATATTTAGTTGCAGCAAAAGTTCTTACCGACTTTGAAGTGACCTCGGTTTACCGAGACTTACCTTTAAATGAATGTGCAGGCGGCGCAAGCTCATCTAAACATTTATTTAACTCGGCAATCGATTTCCGTATTGGTCCTGAGTTCCCACAAGCTCAAGATTATGCATTTATCGAAAACACCAAGTTTAAACTTTGTCAGTTCTGGGCTCAGCATGGTCAAAGCTTAAATATGGGTATTGGTCTATATAGTTCAGGTCAAATTCATATCGACACTCAAGGCTATCGTACTTGGGGACCTGACCTCACCCGCAACAGTTCAATGTGTAATTTCTAATAAAAAACTCCTTTCAACTGAAAGGAGTTTTTTTATTGTTCATTTCCCAATCAACCAAAATTTCTTGAACCGAAGATTTTTGCACTCTAGGCATAAACGTTTAAAATAGCCCGATCAACATATAGGTAAATTTGATTATGCAGCAGATGTGGACAGACATTGACCAATATATCGATTCACATTTAATTCCCGAAGACCCGCGACTCGAATATGCATTAAAGAATACCGATGAACACGGCTTTTCAAATCATCTTGCAGTAGCACCTAACCAAGGTATGTTCTTGCAGATGCTTATTCAAATGAATAAATGCAAACGAGTTTTAGAAATCGGAACCTTTGCTGCATATAGTACCATCTGGTTAGGCCGTGCCTTACCTGAAGATGGTTATTTACTCACCATAGAAGGCCGTGCTACTCACGCAGAAATGGCACAGAAAAATATCGATCATGCCAATCTTCCTGTAAAAGTTGATCTTCGAGCTGGCCGTGCTGCAGATATCCTTTCTGCGATTGATCCTCAATCTATCAAGCCTTTTGATTTTATTTTCATTGATGCAGATAAACAGGGTTATCCTGAATATTTAGAATTGAGTCTGAAATTCTCAAGATCAGGTACGATTATCGTACTCGACAATGTAATTCGTGCAGGTGATATTTTAAATCCTGACAATAAAAAACCGAGTATTGAAGGCATCCGTGAAATGTTTAAAGCTTTAGAAAATCATCCGCAAATATTGTCTTGTACAGCTCTGCAAACAGTTGGCTCAAAAGGTCATGATGGGTTCGCAATTGCAATTGTGAAATAATGGTTAAAAAATCATCTTTTTTATTTTATTATTTATAATCAATTAATTACTTTTATTACTGTTGCTTTTCCATATAGTTATCCACAAGATTTGCGGATAACTATATGCGAATCTCATCATTTAGCCACAAGTAATGGTACAGTCGCGTTTCGGAATATGGTTGTCGCAATACTTCCCAAGAAGAATTGATGAATTTTGCTATGACTAAATGCCCCTAACACAATAATTTGAATACCGTGTTCTTGTTGGTACTCTAAAATATTTTGTGCAACATCGCCATAACGGTAAACGGTGACTACATCTAGACCCGCTTGTTTAAGATAATGTTCTGGTTCATTTAATATTTCTGGATGATCACCTACATACACCAAATGACATTGCAGTGTTCGCAATAAGTCACTTTGGGCAATACGGCGCATCATTTTTTGGCAAGTTGGCGAATATTCATAAGCAAAGATAAATCGTGTTGGCACTTTAAAGTTTTCACCAATAGTCAAAACCGTACAATTTGCACCACGAATGAAGTTTTCAACATTACTACCGATTGGTTTATGTTTCTCGGCTGCTCTTTCCCCGACTCGACCTAAAATAACGATGTCATTTTCATGTAAGAGATTAAAACTTTGTTCTAAAAAATCACCTTTTTCTTGAATTTTTGAACTGGTAATTCCGTGTTTTTCTTGAATAAGATCAGAAATATGGCGGAGTAAATTATTACTATAGTCTAACGCGAGTTCACTTTGTTTTTGCTCTAGCTCAGCTAACTCTTTTAGCAGCATTGCATTGCTTTCAAAGCCGATTACCCCACTAATTTCACCAAGATGATAACTGGCTGGGTAATAGTCCAGAATTTGTAATAATACAAGTTCCCGTCCGGTTGCTTTAGCAACCCATGCTGCTGCATCAGCAATAGCATTAATACACGGTGATGAGTCAATACACGCAATAACACGATTCATGTTAGCCTCTCTTCTTCAGGTCTTTTGCCTTGGAGATTATTATTAAAACTTAGCTTTAACTTAACATAGATAAAAATTGGTATGTTAAGGTTTATGTATAAAAACCAACTTTTTTGTTTAAAGATCAAACATTTTATTACATTCTTAAGACTGTATTATTCTCTTAAGCGAATAAATTTTGCGGGATTTCCGCCGACAATATGGTACGGCTCAACATCTTTAGTCACCATACTATTCATCCCGACTACAGCATGTTTACCGATTTTAATACCGTCTTTGATCCCCACATGTGCACCCAACCAAACATCTTGCTCAATTTCGATTCCTTTGGACGTAACTGGCTGCTGGTAAAGTGGACGGTCTAGTTGCATCCCATGGTCAAATGCATATAAATGACAATACGCGGCAATACGGACTTGGTCATGCAATTTTATGCCCGTTCGTCCCCCATCTAAAATACAATGATGGTTAATCGCGACTTCATTGCCGATTTCCAGCGGTCCATGCAATGTGCAATCAGCCGCAATAAAACTATTATCCCCAATAATAATTTTGCGGCCTGGTTCAGCAAAGATATGTGCTAGCGGTGAAATAAAACAATTTTCACCAATCTCAACGGTTTCCATATCCATTAAATAAGCTTGATATTCTTTTTGCCACTCTTCAGCCCAAGCACGGTTTTTAGGTTTTAAAGTCCAATATAACCATGGCATATAGTTTAAGCGGTGCTTATGTTGCTCACGATATTTCAGTAAGGAATCAGTCATCAGTTAATTCCTCTTCAATTTTTAATTCTTCACGACCACGTGTTACGTCTCTGAGTTTTAAGGCGAGCGGTTCAATTTGATGTATCTGTAGTCTCGCTTCGATATCTACACCTGTTGCTGTGTAGGTTTCCTGATATTCAATCTGTTGTTGAGTCAATTCATATTGAAATATCGCCCACTCATTAAAATGACAAGAAAAGTGAATCGTCTTCTTTGCAATCAATTCAATACGTTCAGCCAACAATAAACATTGTCCAGCACAGCCACCGTATGCTCTAACAAGGCCACCCGTTCCCAGTTTTATACCGCCATACCAGCGGTTAACCATTACAATAATATTCGTCAGGTCATTCCCTTCAATGGTCGCCAAGATTGGACGGCCTGCTGTTCCTGACGGTTCACCATCATCGTTAAAGCGTACGTTATGCCCAATCTTCCACGCCCAACATTGGTGAGTGGTCGAGATATCCTTGTTGTATTCTAAAAATTCTTTAACCTGCTGTTCATTTTCTATTGGCGCAGCAATCGCCTGAAATCTACTTTTTTTAATTTCTTCTTCAAATGTAATCTGTGATGCAATCGTAAAAGCCATAAATAAGATAAAGCACAATAAAAATCAAATTATAACGTGAATTTAATAGAATCAAACCTATAAAAAAAGCCCCGAATCTCGGGGCTTTTTTTATTATCTTTCTCGTAACGCTTCTTTGGCTTTATTAAATGGTTTAAGTAAGTAATCGAGTACTGTTTTTTGACCAGTACGAATATCTACTGTTGCCACCATACCCGGCGTAATACCAAACGCTTTACCTTCTTTATTGTAAAGCTTGTCGGAATCAGTGCGGATATAAACACGATAATAGAATTGGTCCTGTTTTACTTCATCACGAATGGTGTCTGGTGAAATAACCGTAACCTTACCTTTTAAACCACCATAAATTGAGTAGTCATAGGCAGTGATCTTAACCAGTGCTTCTTGTCCCGGACGAATAAAGGCAATGTCACGCGGTAAAATACGCGCTTCAATCAGCAATTGCTCATCAATCGGTACAATGGTCATTAGTTTACCGTTTTGTGGAACAACACCACCACGGGTAGTGACTGCAATTTCTTTTACAACACCACGTACCGGTGCTCTGAACACTGCACGATCTAAACTGTCACTACGACCCAGTACGATTTGTTGTTGCGTTTCGCTATCGGTATTGGCTTTCGATAACTCTTCACGGGCTTTCACATAGTACTGGTTCTGTGCATCATTCATTTTGTTTTGCAAATCATTTGCTTCACGACGTAAACGTAAAACCTCAACCTCACTAGCTGCACCTTTAGCCACGAGCGGTTCTGTCATCGCCAGTTCTTGTTGCACAAGTTGCAACGCCTGTCTTAAACCTGCAAGGGTTTGTTCAAGATCAGCACGACGCGAGCGATATAAAGCAGTTTCTTCTTGTACTAACTTTGGTTCTTTCATCACAATTTCAGGAAAAACTAAAGGTGTACCGTTTACTTCCGCACGCAAACGCGCTGCTGTCGCTTGAGCAGAGATCAGTAAAGATTTTGATTCACCAACATTAGAGGCAAAACGGGTTGGATCGAGCTGCGCAAGAATTTCGCCCTTTTGAACAATGTCACCTTCTTGTACATTCAGCTTAGTTAAGATACCGCCTTCTAAAGACTGGATGACCTGCTCTTTAGATGATGGAATGACTTTACCTGTACCAGTAGAAACTTCTTCAAGTTTAAATACCCAAGCCCAGATAAAGAAAATAACCAAGCCAATGCCGACAATCCAGATCACTAAACTGGCACGTGGTAAGGGTGGCTCACTATAAGATACATTCATTGAACGGGTGAGTTGTTGTTCTTGTTGTGGTTCGCTCATGAATTACCCCCTTGGCTCACTTGTTTTTGTTGGGCTGTTGATTGATTGAGTACCTGATCTCTTGGACCGTCCATCACGATTTTGCCTTCATTCACGACAATAATACGGTCCACCAGTTCTAATACAGCGCGGCGGTGGGTCGCAACGACCAAAGTACGATGTGCCAGCCAACCTTTTAAATGATCAATCAGTTGTTTCTCTGCCACGTCATCAATGGCTGCTGTCGGTTCGTCTAACAATAAAATGTTCGGTTGACGAATCAATAGACGAGCCAGTAACAGCGCTTGTTTCTGACCACCAGAGAAACCAACACCACCTTCTAAAATCAGGTGATCTAACCCTTCTTTTTTCTCTTGAACAAAAGGTAATGCACCTGTCACTACTAGCGCACGAAGAATCTCTTCATCCGTTGCAAGCGGCGCACCTAAAGTGAGATTTTCACGAATCGTACCGTAGAAAAGATGCGCATTCTGGTTCAATAAACCCATATCACGACGTACATCAGACGGATCAATTAATGAAAGATCGAGACCATCTAAATGTACTGCGCCTTGAGTTGGAACTTGCATACCAGATAAAAGCTGGAGCAGTGTCGATTTACCCGCACCGTTACGCCCCAATATGGCAATTTTTTCACCAGCACGAATTTTTAAATGACGGATTGCCAAACTTGGTTTCGGGTCTTCTTCTCCATATTGGAACAAGACATTTTTTAATTCGTAATCGCCATTTAAAACTGCTTTGTGTACCAGATGCGAACGGTCTGCCTGATCGATCGGACGTTGCATAAGCTCATCAAGGCTTTGTTTGGCAACTTTTGCTTGCTGTAAACGACCTAACACACCTGTAATTTGTGCAATCGGTGCCAACATACGTGAAGATAAAATTGAACAAGCCACTAACGCACCTGTGGTCATTTCACCGTCCATTACGGCAAAACATCCTACCAACACCACAATTGCATAGGTCAAACCTTGAAGCATTTGAGTCCATGCCATTAAGGTACCGACGATTTTACGCTGTCTCATCCCGATATCGGCTGAAACCTCGTTCATGTGGTTCCACTGGTTTTGGAAGCGAGACTCAGCACGTAATAGCTTAATGTCTTCAATACCCTGCACCGCTTCAACAAGAATAGCGTTACGGATTGAAGATTCTCTCATACCTTCTTGTGCGAGTTGCGCTAGCTTCTTCTGTGCCAGAATACCCGGCAAAAGCATAAGTGGCACAACCAGCAGCATCACCCAAAACAGTTTTCCACCAATAATCGCAAAAATGATCAGGAAGAGGAAAAAGAACGGGAAATCGGCAATTGCACTAATGGTGGTTGAAGTCACCAGCTCACGAACACCTTCGAGCTCACGAATCTGGGAAATAAAACTACCTGTAGATTTTGAACGGTCTTTATTCTTGATACGTAAGGCATGACCAAATACACGGTCAGACACCCGTAAGTCAGCACGCTTACCAATAATATCGGATAAGTACACGCGTGATATACGTAAGGTAAACTCAAAAAGTGCTGCAATCAGTACGCCACCTGCCAACACCCATAAAGTCGGGATAGACTGTGAAGGTACAACACGGTCATACACTTGCATTGAGAAAATAATGGTTGCCAGTGCCAATACGTTGGCAATCAGTGAGGCAAACATAATATCAACGTAGCGTTTCCAGTCTCTTAAAACAATCGACCAGAACCAACTTGCTTCGTATGGTTTGATATATTCGTCAATACGTGCATCGGGAATAGACGTTTCAGGACGTAGGATATAGACATTCTTAATCGTTGTTTTTAAGACATCTAAGCTTAAATTTTGGGAAAGGCCGTGATCTCCACTAAACTGGATACTAACATTTCCTTGAGTATCGGCCTTATCAATTACACCAACTTGTCCGTCGTTAAACTCGACCATGACCGGTAAACGCCATGGGTTAAGTAAATCTAATGAAAAAGGTACTTTACGTAAATTGAGTCCAACCTGACGGGTCATTAACTGCAAAACATCATCAAGGTTTTGATTTTGGTTCCAGTCAAGTTGTAAACGAATTCTTTCTTCTGAAGGCTCAATTCTATAATGTTTAGCAATCGTTAAGACCGCCTGTAACCAGGGCTGGTAATTTATTTTTGTCATCATGGTTGTACTTCGAACCCCTGAATTGAAATATTATTTAAGTCATAAGCTTGGCGGGAACGTCCTGTTGCTGCAATGTACTGAACAATACTGCTGTAGATGTCATAACGTGCAGTTTCAAGTTCTGAATTGGCACTATGAATCGCTTGTTCAGCATTCAATAAGTCAACCAATGAACGGGTACCGAGTTTGTACTGCTCTTGATAAAGTTCGCGTGTACGAACTGTTGTCGCTTGGCGGTTGGCTAAAACCTGCATTTGACGTTGTTTATTTTCAATTTGCTCACGGCTGGTTCTGATCTGATCGAGCACATCCAGATACACAGAATTCACTTTAGATTTAGCGGCTTCCTCTGCATAACTCGCCATTTTTACCTGAGAAGAAACTGCCCCACCTTGATAAAACTGGCTGGTGGCTTCAAGCATGATGGAACTATATAAACCGTCATCTTCATCATTGTTTGGGTTTTTTCCATTAATGGCCTGACTCACCGAGCCTTTCACTGCCAAAGTTGGATAGCGAGTTAAACGGGTCTGTTCCTTTTGAGCTTTCGCCACTTCAATGCCCGCTTGTGCTGCGATCATTTTTGGAATGGTATTAAACTCAGGTTCACCATATAGGTCAGACACTTTCACCAAATCATCTGAAATAATCCAACCTGTACGTGAAACATCACCACCCAACAATGTTCTTAAATGTTGTTGGTACTGACGTAGTAAAGATTGCTGTGCAATCAAACCGGACTGTGCAGCTTGTAAATAAGACTGAGCTTGGATTGGGTCAGCCTGACTGCTAATACCAGCATTTGCACGTAAATTAGCGATTTCCTGAATTCGCTGAATACCCGCAATTTGTTGCTCGGCAATTTTATTTAATTGAAGATAGCGCTGAATGTTGATAATCGACTGAGCCACATCAAGTGCAATATCGTCAATGCTGACCAACACATTCGCCTGTTCGACTTGAAGTTTGGCTTTCTCAACCGATACACCTGATTTGACTTTACCAAAATCATAAAGCATTTGAGTTGCGTTTAAAGTCAATAACTGCCGACCACGCTCGCCACTACTCAAGTCACCTGTGGTAATACCACCTGAAATTTGAGGATAGTAACCTGCCTTTGCAACATCAATACCGGCGTTTTGGCCAGCTAAAGTTGAAATGGCTTGGGAAATATCAGGGTTACGCTGAATCGCGATTTTCACCGCTTCCTGCAGAGTCATTTTCCTTGATGGCAAATTTGAATAAGATGAAGCTGCTCTATCATTGAGTTGAACAGTCGGGAACTCCTGCACTCTAGAACGATCTAGCCTAAAATTACTCAACTCTTGCATCTTAGCGACTTTAAATTCATCACTACTTTTAGGGGCAAAAAGTTGTGATAAGTTGTCTTTTAATGTGTGATATTGCTCACTTGGTTTAGCGGCATATATCACCATAGGTACATGCAGTGAAGTTAAAAGCATCAACCCTTTCAGGAAAGTTGGCTTTTTACATGTCCTTTTTACTCTTCTCTGGTTATATCCAATCATGCTTGTCTTGTTGATCTTGTTTGTTATCGTTTAAAAGCTTTTACATTCTACATATTTTTTTGCATAAAGAAGCATAAATGCAGGAATAATTCACACATTATTTTTTCATCAAGTGAACCGTATAATTTATTGTTTTTTAATAATTAAATATAAAAAAGCTAAAAAGAAGCATTGACCTCTTTTTAGCCAAATAGATTAACTTTTTTATTTAAACTGTAAAATCGTCACCTAAGTAGACTTTACGTACCTGTTCGTTATCCAGAATTTCTTGTGGAGTGCCTTCTGCAATTACCGCACCTTCACTCACAATATATGCACGTTCACAGATCGCCAAAGTTTCACGTACGTTGTGGTCTGTGATAAGCACACCAATACCACGATCTTTTAAGGTCTGGATAATATCTTTAATATCACCCACCGAAATTGGATCGACACCGGCAAACGGTTCATCAAGTAACATAAACTTAGGATCAGCAGCCAATGCACGTGCAATTTCAGCACGGCGACGCTCACCACCAGACACACTCATTCCCAATGAATCTTTAATATGACTGATTTTAAAGTCATTCAATAATTCAGTAAGACGTTGTTGGCGCTGTTGCTTATTTAAGTCTTTGCGTGTTTCTAAAATAGACATAATATTTTCAGCAATTGTCAGCTTTCTAAAGATAGAAGCTTCTTGCGGAAGATATCCGATTCCCTTACGTGCCCGTTCATGCATTGCCAAATCGGACATATCAAGATCATCAAGGTGAATTTCACCTTTGTCCATACGCACTAGCCCAACAACCATATAGAAGCTTGTTGTTTTTCCTGCACCGTTAGGACCAAGCAAACCAACAATCTGTCCACTTTGCATACTAAAAGATACGTCTTTGACGACCCAACGTTTACTATAGTTTTTTGCTAAGTGCTTAATACACAAAGTTTGGGGTTGAAGAGCTTGTTGCATTAGTCACGCGCTCCTGGGAAACTTTTTGAAGTTGATGGCGGAATAATAATTTGAACACGATTTGACGATGAACCTTGAGCTTCAACATCGCCTTTGTTCATACTATATTTCAATGAGTTACCACGGATGCTTGAACCATCTTGATATAGATATGCACCACCAGTCAAAGTAATAATGCCTGTATCTGCATTATAAACAATGGTTTGACCCTCGCCTCGTGCAACGCCCTTGTCAGCACTGATTTGCTGTTGGAATTTAGACGGTCTACCTTTGGCAGTAATCGTTTGAATTTCACGTTTAGAGTTTAGCGTAGCAACAATTGAGTCGGCTTGAAGCTTCATCGTACCTTGCTCAATCACGACGTTACCCGTATAAGTCGTTAAACCCGTTTTCTCATTATAAGTTGCACGGTCTGCCACTAACGAAATTTGTTGATTACGGTCAGACGGTAACGCAAAAGTCGAAGCAGATGATAAAGCAACGAATGTAATTACCGCAGCTTGTTTTAGGAAAGCTGAAGAACGTTTTAAATTAAGACTTTGGTGCATACTTTCCTCGAATATTAAAAAATTCGTACTGACCATTATTCAAATTAGCTTTTAACCCTTTGCTGACAAACTCGGCTTGCGGAGATTGAACCACCACTTGGTGATTTGTTTCAATTTCTCTGGTTTTTGGATATCCAGTTAACTCATCAGTTTGGAATTCAATCTTCCCTTGTGGCGCCAATTTAGTTGCGACCACATCACCCGATAAAATAACTTTACGGTTATCATCGTAGCCATTTGCCTGTTTTGCAAAGAATGTCGCATCAACTTTGCCATCTTTATACATCGAGGCATTAAGTTGATCCAACTTTGATGTTTTTTGTTGCATATCCTGTTCAAGCTGACGAACTTCAGCACGGATATACAAATTGCCTTGATCATCAGTTTGAGTCAAATGGACGCCCTGCGCTGAATATGTCATATTCTTCGCAGAACCAATGTCTAGTTTTTTTGCCTTGCCACTATAGTAGTAGTAACCACCACTTATAGCAGCAACCACTACAGCAACAATTGATAAAACTCTGGTATCCATGAGCAGGAATAGCCTACCTTTTTAAGTAATCTTATTATTAATGCGGTACTGCAAGATATTTTTCAAGAAGTTCTTGGTAAATGCCTTTTGCGATCAGCAACATATCACAGACTTCACGAACAGCACCACGCCCACCCATCGATTGCGTAACCAAATGCGCACGGCGACGTACTTCTTCGTGACCATTTGGCACAGTAACACTCATACCTGCGATTGCAAAAGCAGATAAATCAGGCCAATCATCGCCCATATACAAGCAATCAGATGGCAAAATATTAAACTGCGCACAAGCTTCACGAAGTGCTGAGCCTTTGTCTTCACGGCCTTGAAAAACGAGGTCTACGCCTAAATCAGACATACGTTTTTCAACAATATTACTTTTTCGGCCAGTAATAATGATAACTTTCATGCCGGCTTGCTGTGCAAGCTTCATTCCTAAACCATCACGAATATCGAATGATTTAATTTCATCGCCACTATTAGTTAAGGTTACGAAGCCATCACTCAAAATACCATCAACATCCAGAACCAATGCCTGTAAATGACGTGCTTGTTCTAACAATGCATAAGATGCCATTGATTAATTTACCCCTGCCTGAATAAGGTCATGCATACTAATTACACCAATCACTTTGTTTTGGTCATCTACCACCACAAACTGACTAATTTTTTTCAGGTTCAGCTGTTGTAGAGCTTCTACCGCACGTGCCTCTTGAGAAATCGTTGATGGTTTTTTTGTCATCACTTCTGAAACAGGCAAATTCACATCAAAACCTTGCTGTTTATCAATTAAACGGCGCAAGTCACCATCGGTGAAAATACCAAGTAAATGTTCTTGTTCATCTACAATTGTCGTCAAGCCTAAACGTTTATTAGAAATTTCATAAAGCACTTGATTCATTGGTGTATCTGGTGAAACTTTTGGCAGTTCATCGCCTGTATGCATCAGATGTTTTACATGTAAAAGTAAGCGTTTACCCAACGCACCTGCTGGATGCGAACGAGCAAAATCATCTGCGGTAAAACCACGTGCTTCAAGTAAAGCAACGGCCAGTGCATCACCCAATACTAAAGTTGCTGTCGTACTCGACGTAGGCGCCAAACCTAATGGGCACGCTTCGTCAGACTCACCTAAAGTTAAAGCGATGTCAGCATTTTGTGGCATTGGGCCTTTATCATCACGGCTAATCGTAATAAGAGGAACGCCAAGATGTTTGATTAAAGGCATCAACATCATGATTTCATCACTTTTTCCAGAGTTGGAAATCGCAATTAAAACATCACCACGAACCAGCATTCCCAAATCGCCATGCCCAGCTTCGCCCGGATGCATAAAAAACGATGGAGTACCAGTTGAGGCGAAAGTTGCAGCCATTTTACGGCCAATATGCCCTGACTTACCCATGCCAGTGATCACAACACGACCTTTACACTGTAACAATATTTCACAAGCTCGGTTAAAACTGTCACCAATTTGTGTTGCTAACACGTCTAAGGCTTGTTGCTCAATACGCAATGTTGCTAATGCGCTGCTTTGGAAATCTGTAGGATTGGGCATACGAGTTTGACTCAAAATAATTGATCTGATCTCTTGTGAAGATCGGTGATTTTAATCAAAAGATTTGGGGGCATTCTAACATAACTCAATCATCTACACGTTTTTAAATGTATAAGATTTCACAAGCTTATAAAATTCTTGCATAAACCTTTGTGAAAAATGATGCATCAGTTATGATGTAACACTGTTTTTGTTGAGTGTTTGAAAACCCTTATGCAACCGTTTGTTTTATATAACTCTGAGCAACGAAAAAAAGTTGAATTTGTACCTCGCAAAGAAGGTCACATCGATATGTACGTCTGCGGTATGACCGTTTACGACTACTGTCATATCGGGCATGCTCGAGTTATGGTTGCATTTGACTACATTATTCGTTTCTTACGTAGTCAAGGCTGGAATGTTCGCTACATTCGCAACATTACCGACATTGACGACAAAATCATCAAACGTGCGAATGAGAATGGTGAAACAATCCAACAACTCACCACTCGTTTCATCGATGCAATGAATGAAGATGCAGCGAACTTAGGCTGTTTAGCACCTGATGAAGCACCTAAAGCGACTGAATATATCGACCAGATGCAAAATATGATTGGCAATTTGGTTAATAAAGGCGCTGCTTACCCTGCTTCAAACGGCGATGTTTATTTTGAAGTGACCAAATTTGAAAAATATGGTCGCCTCTCTGGCCGTAAGCTTGATGATATGCAAGCTGGCGCAAGTGAGCGTGTTGATGTAGAAGTTGAAAAGAAACATCCGTTTGACTTTGTACTTTGGAAACATGCAAAAGAAAATGAACCGTCTTGGGCATCTCCTTGGGGTAATGGCCGTCCGGGTTGGCACATTGAGTGTTCTGCAATGTCGACTTGCTGCTTAGGCAATCACTTTGACATTCATGGTGGTGGTTCAGATTTAATGTTCCCGCACCATGAAAATGAAATTGCGCAAAGTGAAGCTTCGACTGGTGAGCAATATGTAAACTACTGGATACATGTTGGCTTCATTAACGTTGATGGTGAAAAGATGTCTAAGTCTTTAGGCAACTTCTTTACGATTCGTGACGTGATGGAGAAATTCCACCCTGAAGTGATCCGCTACTTTATTGTGTCTTCACACTATCGTAGTCCTGTGAACTTCTCTGATGTGGCACTTAAAGAAGCAAAAACTTCTTTAACTCGCTTCTACCATTCATTTAAAGCTTACCAACAAGTGTACGGTCAAACGACAACTGAAACGCTTGATCAAAGCTTTATTGAACGTTTTAACAATGCAATGTGTGACGATTTCAATACTGCTGAAGCAATGGCTGTATTGTTTGAACTTAACAAAGAGTTAAACCGTGCTGTAAAAGAAGAGCAAGCTGACCAAGCGACTGTGCTTTATTCGACATTACGTCACCTCACCAACATTTTAGGTTTGGTACAACACAATGTAGATGATTTCTTAAAATCAGATATTGGACAAGAAGCGCTTGCTTTGTCTGATGCTGAAATTGAAGATTTTATTCAACAACGTGTGGATGCGAAAAAAGCAAAAGACTTTGCGAAAGCAGATGGTATTCGCCAGTCTTTGCTCGACCAAGGTGTGGTACTTGAAGATACACGTCAAGGTACAGTTTGGCGTCGTGCTGATTAAACGTTCAATTAGATCACAAGAGTGTTGACACTTTAATGAAACACTCTATAATGTGCTCACATTGCGGGAATAGCTCAGTTGGTAGAGCATAACCTTGCCAAGGTTGGGGTCGCGAGTTCGAGTCTCGTTTCCCGCTCCAAAATTTAAAAACCACTTAATTCGAAAGAATTAGGTGGTTTTTTTATTGCTTTTCAATTAACTAAAATCAGACTACATCTGATTGTTTCTTATCTAATGGATCTTAATAACTAATATTTAAAATTATTCTGACATAACCAAAAAAATTAATCTGAAACTATTTCAAAGTAAATTTATAGGTTCTAGAACCACTTTATAGAAAGAAAAAAATGGCCTTAATTAATTGTAAAGAATGTAAGAAAAAATTTAGCAATCTTGCTTATGCATGTCCTAAGTGTGGTGCACCAACAGTATATTCAACAGGAACAAATGAGGTATCTATCCAAACGAATACTCCCTCTTCTTTTGATTTACTTGAGAGGGAAACTCACAATCAAATCATGACTTATTATTGGAGTTTACATGATCAGATCGCTCGGTTAGGTGGTGACGTGCCAGAAAAGCCAAATTATCCTGAAGAAGAGATTGTAAGAGCAATAATTACTAGAATAATGCACTCTCAAAGGATGTTTTTAACTATTAATCATTTTGATGGAAAACCTCAGCTTCAATTCATTCCGAATGATTGTTGGATTTTGACTAGTGAGAATATTGTAAAAATTATTGCTGACCGCGAAGGTCCTAAAAAAGAGCTTTTACCCGATATTATTCAAGCTGCAGTAAATCGATTGGCTAAAGCACCCTAGGGTGCTTTTAATTTTTATTTACTTTTTTTAAACTTTCTTAAGCGTTTAGCTCTTTGTTCAAGTGTTTCTTCGCCCTCTATTTTTTTACCCTTCTCGTCATAGTAATATGGTTCATATGAATCAATACTTACCTTATAAATTGCATAACTATAAAAAAGCATAGTAAGACTGAAAATGATTAAAAAATAGTTATCGTAAAAAATATCTGGTATAACTCCTTCTATCCAACCATATAATAAAGGTAATACGACAAACATCCCAATGAATGTTAGAGCATTAAAATGATTAAAATAATAATTCCGCCCTTTATACTTCCACCCTATCACCCTATGCTCCTATAAGAATTTTTTAAGTAAACTACCTCTTATTTTAATCGTTATATATGATTAAAATTCAGCATTTCAAGAACTAAAAACCATCCAATGAGGGTTCTTTAGATTAGTCTGACTGCTCAGCTTTATCAGGCTCATTATTATCAGGTTTATTTGAAATAGTGTACTTTTCAAATACTGTTTTTTCTATATTGCCTATATCATCTTTACTATTTAACTTATCTTCTGTATTTTTTGAGTTTTTAACACTATTACTTTCCAAATGCTTTGAAGTTGTTTCAGTAGAAAAACTAAAGAAATTTTCCTTTTTAATTTTATACATTCCCCCTAAACTAATCAATAAAATTGCAGAGAAACAAATTATCGATTTTGTATAGAAATCTACTCCCCAATTTTTTTCTAAAATATTTTTACCTTGTTTATGATTATTTGATTTAGACGTTGAATTAATTCCTCTCTTTTCTAATTCCTCTTTAAGATTATTAATAGAATTTACCCATTTAATCAGCATATTAAGTAAGGTTAATAAGCAAATCATCAACAAAGCGATAATAAAAGTTAAATAAGGCCATCTTGAATTAGCCTCTAATAACTTCACAGTTGCGCTAATTAAATTTACGCCACCAAAAAGTGTAAAAATAATTGAGGCAAAAATCCCCAAAATTGCGATATAATTAGCAATTGTAGATTTAGCTTGAGCATCCGCTTCACTCGCAAGGTCTTCAGCTTTTCCTGCTAGCTCTTCAGCTTTAGTTGCTAGCTTTTCTGCTCTTTCAGAGTCATCCTTTGCTTTATTTGAGATTTGTTGAGCATTATTAGCAATAGTTTGAGCATTATTAGCAATAACTCCTGCTTTTCTTGCTTCTTTTTTTGTTACTTCATCAATATATTTTTTTTGAAAGATAGCCAATAATAAATGTCTTCTGAACTTTCTAAAAACCTTTTCTAAGGTTTTTATATCATTATTATCATAGTCAATAATTTTACTTTCAATACATTGAGCAAAAAGATTTAATCTATCTTCTAAGACTACATATTCGATTTGTAAGTCATTTGAATAAACATAATCAGTAATATACTCATAAGGAACTTCAAACTCAAATCTTCTTGATTCTGAAAGACTTATATATTCAGCAATACACTTTACGCTTTCCAAATCTCCATTTCTCATTTTAAGAATTGCAGAAGAAAACTCCTCTTCACTAACAATTTGTATTTCACGAGAAAAATATTATTTTCTTTAAATAAGTTAAATTTTAAAACAGATTGGATAAATAAATCAGCTACTGTGTTTGTCGAACGAATACTATCAGCTGAGTTATTGAAATTTTTCAATAACTCAGTGATTATAACCTGTGTTACGGTTTTAACATCATTAGGAAGTGATTGAGACATTTATATTTTAAAAAAGTGGATTCTCTTTAAAGTATTGTGCAACTTCTTCATTACAATATTCAATATCTCTTATACCATTTAAAATTTTTTCTTGATCTCTCGACCACATAATTTCAGCATGTGTTTTATTTACAAGATCAAAAGGTCGTTCATCAATTAAAAGTTCTACTACTTTACTTATATGATTAAAAACCAATGAATCTACAGCAATTTTAGTATGGTCAAAATCATCAAATTTAAAACCCAACCCACCTTCTTCACTTTGTTGAAATGAAAATGTACTCCGTGGTCTATCTATATGACTAATTCCGTAATCTTTAAATTCGAAATAAACAGAAGGGACTACAGGTCCATATTGCCATTTTTGTATAGCTTCATTAAACAATGGGCGATTATGATCTGCTAAAAAAGTCCCTTGCACATAATAAAGTATTTTTTGCAATTTTAATGGAGTCAAACTTTTTCTATTTAAAACATTGTTTGCATACCAAACGATAAAGTTTGCAACATCCATAGCACTATAATTATTCATAACCCACCTCACATAACTAAAATTAATAAATCATTAAATCTGTCAAAAATAGGATTTAAGATTTAAAAATATAGATGGATATTCATTACTTTCTTCTTTCTAAAAAATTTTGTGGATAGCTTTATAAATTAAAGATTTGAAATCTTCATAATCAGAAACTTATATAGACAAAAATACCCTGTTATCAAATGATAATAGGGTCTGTAAAGATGGTATGTACTAATGACATTTTTGTCAATAAGAAATAGAAACCATTTGTCAAGCTTTTGTAGCTCTTAAAAAGTAACAACCGCTGGATTTTCATTTGTTTTTAACAATTCTCAACTAAAAATTGCTAATTTTTGACATTACTAGATTTAACAATATTCTTACTGCGCTTCCTCCAAACACATGTCGTCTATATACCTCAGCACAATGTCTAACTTTTCTTAAATCAGCAGATTTATGGAATAGCAGTCCTAGTTTCATTATGTTTTCATAGGTTAATAATCGATTTCCACATTTCCCATTACCACCCTCAAATATTTTTAGCTAATTCTTTTGCCAAACATTGTTCATGCCACGTGGTTTGAAAGTTCTCGACAGCTTTTGACTTAATGAGAGGGTCTTCAAATAGCTTTGAAGAATATGCAGATTTGATAAGCTCTTGATAAAGTTGTTTGGCTTGTTGCTCTTCAAGATGATTGGCTATGTCGTGTAACTCTTTAGCGGGCACTTTATGTTGTCTTGCATCCATCACTCCACTCGCTGCTTTTTTCACAGTTTCACAGTAATGAAGTTCCATTGCTTCTGATGCTGCATAACATTGAATTGAAATTGCGCTGATAAAGAGGAATATAAATCTCATAATCTCACCTTAATTTGACGCGCAAGGGTACCAACTAATCTGCCCAAATTTAAGTTAAAAACGGTTATTTTTGTTTTCTCTTCTTTTATTTCACCTTTTGCACTTGAGTATTAGAAGCTCTCAGCACTGTTCCATCCGCCGCGACTGGTGCCATAAATGGAATTTCTTGTCCTGTATTTTTATCAATCAACAGAGAATGGCGCTCACCATTTTCAAATAGGTTTTGCTCTCCCCATTGTCGTAAAGCCACAATCACTGGAAACAGACTCTCCCCTTTATCGGTCAATACATATTCTTGATAAGCCGTGCCATCCGAAGCATCTTGTAGTTCAAGAACACCAGCATCAACTAATTTTTTCAGTCGATCTGAAAGAATATTTCGCGCCACTCCCAAGCTCCGCTGAAAATCTCCAAAACGGCGCATTCCATCAAAAGCATCGCGCACAATCAGCAGTGACCAGCGGTCTCCTATCAGATTGACGCAACGCGCAACAGGACAAGGCTCGTCTTTTAACAATGTAGAGTTCGCCATCGAGTTTCCTTACCAATCATCAGCAATAAGCCACCTAGTTGCATTTTAAAACTAGTAGACTTAATATTCAACCAGTTGCATTTTAAAACTAGATTAATTGGATTTAGGACAATGAAAGCTTCTCTTGCATCTTCAACTTCATCCGCCGAAAGTGATAAACCGCTTTCAAGTATGCCTCGTGGCGTAATTTTGCTATTTGCTATAGCAAGTGGTGCAAGCGTAGCAAATGTCTATTATGCGCAGCCCTTGCTCGACATTTTGGCGAGTGACTTTAATGTTAGTCATGCCGCTATTGGTGGTGTAGTGACAGCCACTCAAATAGGTTGTGCGCTAGCTTTAATCTTTTTAGTGCCCTTGGGTGATTTGGTAAATCGGCGTCGGTTAATGGCCCTACAGTTACTAGCCTTAATATCTGCATTGCTCGTGGTTGGCTTTGCCCATTCTACGATTATTCTTTTGGCAGGAATGCTTGCGGTGGGTTTACTCGGTACAGCCATGACTCAAGGACTTATTGCCTATGCTGCAAGTGCTGCTCTCCCACATGAGCAAGGACATGTAGTCGGTACTGCACAAAGTGGTGTATTCATTGGTTTACTGCTTGCCCGTGTATTTTCAGGGGGAATTAGTGATGTGGCGGGTTGGCGCGGCGTGTACTTCTGCGCAGCTATCATCATGCTCATGATTGCATTGCCGCTTTGGAAACGTCTGCCTCATTTAAATATTCAACCTAGTGCCATGCGCTACCCGCAGCTTCTAGCCTCTATGTTAAAACTACTACGCCAAGAAAAAGTGCTACAAGTGCGCGGTGTGTTAGCTTTACTCATGTTCTCGGCATTTAATATTTTCTGGAGCGCATTAGTACTGCCGTTAAGTGCCCCGCCTTATAGCTTCTCGCATACTGTAATTGGGTCTTTTGGACTCGTCGGAGTTGTAGGTGCTCTGGCTGCTGCACGTGCGGGTTACTGGGTAGACCGTGGATATGCTCAGCGTACAAGCTTGGCAGCACTGTTAATATTACTGCTCGCATGGGGTCCGCTTTCACTCATGGCCTACTCGCTCTGGGCACTTGTGATTGGCATCGTATTACTAGACTTAGGTGGGCAAGCTTTGCATGTGACCAACCAGAGTATGATTTTTCGCACTCGTCCAGAAGCGCATAGCCGTCTTGTTGGTCTATACATGCTCTTTTATGCAGTAGGTAGTGGATTGGGTGCAATCAGCACAACAGCGACTTATGCTTATGCTGGTTGGCTTGGCGTGTGTGCACTCGGTGCATGTGTTAGCCTTCTGGCATTATTATTTTGGTGGATGACCCGTCATATCGTGCCTCAAATCACTCATGAAAAAGATAACAATATACAAATAAATAAAATATAATAACCCAAAGTTTTATAAGCCCATGAATAAGAAAGTTTAGTCTTTAAATCTTAAGTTCGAACGGTAATAGAATGAAATCTTCATTAACAATCTAAAGATTGATATGCAACTTTAGACAATTACTATCAAATATATGCAAATCCCTATAGGAACAAAATTGGGTATTAATAATAAATTACTTTACACGGCTGTATTTGCCCTTGTTGCAGGATGCCACCAGCAAGAAGCAAACGACAGTACCAATGCTATGAAACTCCCAGCCTATCAGTACGATGGTTTCTCTGGTTCAGCACGCTTAAAAGGAAACTTAGAGTTAAAGCAAGGATGTCTTTATGTGAAAGATATACTCATTGTCTTTCCAGAACATAGTGCTCAGTGGGATGCTGAAAAAAGCACTTTAAGTTATAAAGGTCAGCAGATCGGCTTAGGGGGCATATTAGATATTGCTGGAGGTATTGGTAATTTTGAGCAAGACAATCTACGGATTAAACATTTGAGTCCCATGTGTGATCATCAGAATATTTGGTTTGCAGGATAATCTTTTGTGAAGAGTATGAGTAAAAAAGCCCCCGTCTGGGAGCTTTTTCCAAATAGTTTATGCGCTGTTATTTACAGCTTAAAAACTTAACTTGGGTGAATTTCTGCCGTCAATCTTTGCAAGTCATGACCCGAAGGTGCTTGGTAAACACGTAAACCAAACTCGGGAAGAATCGCAATTAAATGGTCAAAAATATCTGACTGAATTGCCTCATAAGAAACCCACGCAATCGTGTTGGTAAATGCATAAATCTCTAGTGGCAAACCTTGGCTTGTCGGTTGTAACTGACGAACAATAATAGTTTGATTTTGAGCAATGCCCTTGTGCTGACGTAAGTAAAATTCAACATAGGCTCTAAATGTACCAATATTGGTTAGACGGCGCTTGTTGTAACGAGATTGATTGCTTAAATGCTTATTGAATTCTTCAATTTCAGAATTCTTTGCATTTAAGTATTGATCTAGCAATAAAAAGTCTTTGAGCTTTTGTTGCTCTTCATCACTCATGAAATGAACGCTACTTTGATCGATAAAAAGTGAACGCTTCATTCGACGGCAACCCGAATTGCTCATACCACGCCAGTTTTTAAATGTATCGGTCACGAGCTTATTGGTCGGAATGGTGGTATAGGTTTTATCGAAGTTTTGAACAGTCACGGTATGCAGTGAAATATCAATTACATCACCATCTGCATTGAGTGATGGCATTTCAATCCAGTCGCCAATACGCACCATGTCATAAGAGGCAATTTGTACACTCGCCACCAAAGACAGAATAGTGTTTTGGAAAACCAGCATTAATACCGCTGCCATTGCACCAAAACCAGCGAGTAAAGTGAACACATCCTTTTTAAGGAATGTTCCCAAAATCATGAGGCCACAGACAACAAATAAAATGAGTTTAACCAGTTGCAAGTAACCTTTAATCGGTTTGTTTCTAGATTTTGGATTACGCTGATAAATAAGATTAAAGATATTTAACAGCTCGCTAACCGTAAGCGCGAGTGTAAGAAAAATGAATGCTTGCGCAGCCATTTCTACAAAAGCAATAAACTTCGGAGATAGATGAGGAACCGTTGCAATACCGTTCATAATCACAACGGCAGGAACAATATTTGCAAATTTCTTTATAACGCTATGCTGAGCGAAAATAGACTGATTTGGTGATTTGAGTTTTGTGACTAAATGTCGAACGCCCCGAACAATAATGCGTTTGGCAATAAAATTTGCTATTGCAGCAAATAAAATCAAAATCGTGAGTGAAACCAACATTTCTAGCCAAGGATATTGACTTAACTCACCCCGAATATCATGGAAAAAATTTAAAAAATCCAAACCTATACACCTTTAAAATTTCTTTTGTAGAATTTTAGGGGTTAAGAACGTTTCTCATAAGGTTTGTTTACATATGTAGTCATAAATACAACAACTAAGTTATATACCCTGCCCAAGTTTAATTATGATCCGTTAATTTTAAAGCTTCATTTGCTTATGTTTTAGACCAATTATATAAGCTAGATCGGGCTTATCAGTTCATTTAGAATAATCCGTTAAACGAATAACTCTGGTTTGAGTGAGTGAAATTTTCTGTTTTTTTGACTTTTATTGGAACAGTCTGGTTCAGCTTATTGTTTATCTATATTGCTTGGACATTTTTTCTTAAAAATCAGGTTCAAAGATTTTTAATTTATAAACGAGGAAAGATGACTTCTGCCGAGGTCGTATATTTTCAAGACTCATTAGCTAAGGTGCAATATCGCCCTTTATGTTATGTCAAATTGAAATTTCAAACTGAGCAAGGCCAAGTCATTACTGAAAATCTAAAGGTGCTTATTGCTAAGCAAGATCACTATAAATATAAAGTCGGTAGTATTATTAATATTAAATATGACCCTAAAAACTTAAAGAATATTTCGATATTGGGCGAAGTGATGATTTAGGTCATTAGAGATTATTTAAAAAGTACGATAAACCTTGAGGTGCGCGTCCATTTAAACGACTACTTGTGGTTACTCGTACCAGATTACTCCAAGTAATATTACAACAATGCTTGATCAATTTTTTGATTAAAGACACGTCCTCATGACATGAAATAGGCTCAAAGCCACCAACCAACAGATAGACCTCTGCACTAAAACTTAAATTTGCCCCGTGAATATGCGCGTGGTCCATCTGATCTTTATAGTGCGCTAAATATTTTTGCTGTTTCGTTATAGAGAGATGACTAAAATCGTCTAGCGTTACAGTACCGCAAATTGCATCTGTTGGTTGGTGCTGGATTTGATAGCGCAGCCAATCAGGACTCACTACGGTGTCTGCATCGGTACAGGCAATCCAAGTTACACCACACCCGATTAGATGACGGATTCCCAAATCCCTCGCCTTGCCGACACATGCATAGTTGCATTCAATCCAGTTAATGTGATGGCTTTGTACAATCAACCGCGACTGATCTGTACAGCTATCAAGTACAACAAGCACTTCTACCTCATAACCGCCGATGTTATCTATGGCGACCTGAATAGATTGCAGGCAGGCCGATAGATAGTGCTCTTCGTTATGCGCTGGAATAACGATACCTATTTTCATCTTAGTTTTTCCTGCTGCGCTAAAGAGGAGGTGTTCGCCGTCCACAGATCAATCATAAAATCTGGATCGTTTAAACTGAGGTAGTGATGAAATGGGAAATGTTGCTGAAATGCTTGATGGACTTGCTCAGCGTCTAACTCAAAATCTTGAATTTCATGACGCCAGTGACAACACAGAATCTCACCGTCATCATTTAAACTATGCTTTAATTTTTCAATAAACTGATGTAATTCATCCTTGGATAAGTAATAGGCCATCTCACTAATTAAAATCAGATCAAACTTTTGAATTGAGTAGTCTTCGGGTATTTTTCTGTTTTCAATCACAACATGCTCGAACTCTTGTAGCCGCTCGGAAGCTAAACGAACAGCACACTCAGAGACATCTATACACACTAACTCCTCAGCTCTTTGCGCCAAATGAAAACTTAAATGTCCATTTGAACAACCCACTTCTAACACTTTTGGGTAGCGGGGTTTTGTCAGCAGCGCGAGACAAATTTGTCTTTTACGAGCTTCATACCAATGAAAGTCATAGCCCCATGGGTCACAGTTATGACGATATAAATCTTCAAAGTACACGCGAGAATGAATCACTCAAATAAACCTCATAAGGCATTAAAAGACGTTTAATCGCATTTGGAGAGAGAACGGCGGCATTACCCGTAGTTTCATCTGCTTCAAGTTGGGTTTTAAACTGCAAAATTGCTTGATGTTTTTTAGCTAGCTGTTCGGGTGTTAAGGAAAATGCTTTTGCTCGGTGCCAATCAATGCGTGGGTCTAAAGGCTCTGCCCAATGCCAAGCCCAAATTAATACGTGTAAACATAAGAGTTGCTTTGAGGTTGCATAGGCTTGTACGGTTTTACCTACTGCTTCATGGTCTGGGTGACCATCAAATTCATAACTACAAATTAGAATATCGTCGGCTTGAACTAACTTGCCTAAACTCTGCCACAGTTGTTCGGTTTGCAAATGAATCTGGCCATCTAACAAATTAAGCTCTATATGCTCGGTGAACTTTGCTATGCCTAGACAATTTAAGGCTGCCAAGCTTTCTTGCGGGCGAAGAATATTGAGCTGATCTGGAGAATATTTTGTAGAGTTAGGATGACTTTGAGTGCCGTTACTTACCGCTAACACCAAAATCTTGCAGTTCAGTGCAATCAGCTGCTGCATTAATCCGCCACAGCCAAGCACTTCATCATCTGGATGTGGCGCAACAATTACTACTCTTTTTGAGCGAAATAGCTCAAGATCTAAAGCTGCTAACGGTTGTTCTTTAAATGCCCTTAACCATTGCTCTTTGGCCGTACCCTCACCAAAAATAACGCGGTCTTCAACCAAAGGATGTTTTAAAGTTCCCATAGGCTTTGCTCCGATACACAGAGTTCCGCAATTTGTTCATAGTCAAAAGCAGCATGACTTTGCCTAATAAACACAGGCAGATCAGCCATGAGCTGAGCAAATGTTGCATCTTCACAAAAAGGACGTGCGCCTAAAGCTTTCCCTACTCGCTCAATAATGCTCAGGCAGCATTGTTCTGTTTGGGCACGCAATATTCGAATTTCCCGCTCATGACTTAGCGTTGGTTTCTGGTCAATCAGCTTGGCCACATATTGAAAATACTGCTTAGTGATTTCTAGTTGCTGAGCGACCTCACCTAAATACAATTTTTTATAAGGATTCGGATTTGCCTGACAGCTTTCTTGCAAAAAGTTAGCTAGACGCACGGCGGCACCATACCAACAGGCCGCTACACCTGCTGCACCATGCCAAAAACCTGGGCGTTTTAAATAACTATTTGGCTGACCAATCAATTTAACAGGTGTATTTTTAAAAGTTACTTGCGCAGTCTGTGTCACATGCATGCCCACAGCGTGCCAGTGGCTTAAGTCGGTTGTAATGGATGGATGACTTAAGTCGACAATACAAAGCTGCGCCTGCCCTTGTTGATCTTTATAACTCATTAGGGCTTTTTGAATAAACTCAGCGCCAGAGCACCAAGGTTTTATGCCATTACAAAGATTATCTTTTATTTGCAATGGTGCTGGTCCACCGTCTGCTGCCCAAACTGCCCAAGTCTGGTCATCTATTTCTTGCTGATAACCCAATTCATTTAAAATGCTTAAAGCATCACAATGAGACTCAAAAAGCTTGGCTAGACTTAAGTCGACTCCAGCAATCTGCGCGAAAAGTTGCCAACGTTGATAGGTTTGACCCGAAGCTGGATGAGGCAAATTTTGAGTTAAATTTACAAGCTGAAAAAGTAAATTTATACGAAGCTTACTTTTATCTTCAGCTAAGGCAGCTTCAAATTCACTCAAACTGCTCAGTATCGTCATGTTTATAGGTATTTTAATATTCATTGCAAATAATTATTTATAAGACTTAACCCAACCATAACTAAAGATTTCTGTATAGATAAACATGTAAATTGTAATAAAAAGAAAAATATTATTAGTTTTATATCTAATTATTTCATTGTTACTCAAATATCACGATTAAGTGAACTTATAATCCGATCATGTAAGGTTTATTAAAAACTCAACATTTAATCGATTATTTAAAGTAGTTTAGTTCTTACCGTTTTTCTATTTCCAAAGAAGAGGTCTAAAATGAACACTTTAAATATTAATGATATTAAAAAACACGCAGATGTTATTGCTTCTTGTGGTACTAAAGTAGGTACTGTCGATCATCTTGAAGGTGAAAACCAGTTAAAACTCACCCGAGACGAAAGTGGTCAACATCACCTCATTCCTACTGGATGGATTGGGGAGGTAAAAGAAGACCAAGTTATTTTGAATAAAAACTCAGAAGAAGTTAAAGATCAGTGGCAAGCGATCTAAACTTCTAAGCTAGCTAGTTTTAGCTAGATTAAAATAAAATAAATTTATAATTAAAAATTTAAATTATAAAAACCAAAGCTCCTTTTTATTAAGGAGCTTTTTTTATTCTCCTCATATTTAAAATAAAAAAGCTTACCCTCGTGTTGTGTTAAATATATCCAATCTTTAAGAGAGCTGCTTTTATCTCTATAAACCTTTTTGAGGCTCATTTTGTCCCTTAAGCACATGGTGATCGATTTTACTTAATGCTAAAAATTGTCCATTCGCATTAAATGAACAATTATGAATAGGGTGACGTATATGATCACAGGGAATCATCAGCTTAAAGCAAGAAAGGTCCATTTCGATTTTACCGAATCATCGGTCTGTTGGATGCCGAATGATCCTCTATGCTCGCATGTCGCCAATGGCATCAACATGCTCTTGCCGGCTGGTGAATTTTGGTTTTGCCGTGTCTTTAATAAAACCCTGCCCTTAATTACCGATGAAACATTAAAACAAGAAGTGATTGGATTTGTCCGTCAAGAAGCTGCTCATGCACGTGCCCATGAAAAAGCACAGGACTTCTTACGTGAAAATGGTTACGACATTCAAGAAACACTCAACCGTGCCCATTTTGTTTTTAATATTTTGTTGGGTGACAAACCTCTAGGCATGCCCTTTTTAAAAGGCGAAAAGCTTGATGAATATTGGTTACTTTTCCGAGTAGGCGTGATTGCTGCAATCGAGCACTTTACGGGAACCATTGGTCAGTGGACACTGGACAGTAAATCTTGGGACCAAGCTGACCCTGCTATGGCAGATTTGTTCCGTTGGCATTTGGCTGAAGAAGTGGAACATCGATGTGTTGCTTACGATTTATTTGAGCACCTTTTAACAAACAAGTTTGGGTTTTATGTGTCACGCCAAGTGATTATGGCTGCTGTTTTCCCACTGTTTATTTATTTCCTTGCTGACTTTGCCCGTAGTTTAGGTAAGCAAGATTTAGAGCACGAAGATATTCAAAAATTGATGCGCCGTGGCTACTTCAAAATTATTCGTGAATTTGAAAAAACCGCGACTCGCTCAGACAACTTACCGACTATTAAATATTTGTGGAAAGCGACCTTAAGATGGGTTTCTCCAAAATTTAACCCAATTCATGAGGGAGACACCGAGCAAGCTTTAGCTTATATGGCTCGCTCGCCTGCGGTTCAATATTTTGAAGGAATGGCGCAGGCCGCAAAACCTGTGTAATCAAGCTAAGCGCTTATTTCAATACAAAGTAAAGCCTCTTTTTGAGAGGCTTTCTTTCCTTTAAGAGTTATATAGACCGACACAGATTAAAAAGAAACAATCGAACTAGCGCGCTTTCATCAATGCTGTTTTTTTCAAAAAGTCGGAACATCGCCCCGTCAATCATACATAAAAACATGTAAGCGTCTTCGACTGAGGCGGTAGTTTTGACAGTTAAAAGTAGTTTATAAATTTCATTGATGAGCCAAGTTCGGTACTCAATCGTAACGCCATAGGCCTTGGGATAGACTCTTTTAATTTCAAACAATGCCTTAAAGGGTAAATGATATGGCCCTTCTAAACTCGCATGTAAAAAGTAAATTTGCTTAAGTTTATCCAGCACCATGAGTTCATTGTAAGAATAGAGAATTGAAAACACTTTGTCTTTTAGCGTGTCTTTTTGGAAAGTGATACACCTCTCGATTAGCCGTTCTTTTGAGTGAAAGTCGTTGTAAAAAGTAGCCTTGGCAACTTTGGCCTCTGCAATAATTTGGTCGACCCCGACCTTATGAAACCCATATTGATTAAATAAGTCTTTTGCGGTGTGAAGCACTCTGAGTGCTCTAAATGAAGATTCTAAATTTGGCATAGGAATACCGTTTAAATAATTTTTTGTTGTATCTAAAAGAGATAGAAATGCCGTCACTCTTAAAATGAGTGCTAAAAACAGGCATGCAAAAGCAGCACAAAAATGTGCCTAAGCTATCTCAGGTTTTATTGTTGCTATGATTTTTTAGTCGTAACGAGCTAAGGTTGTAGAAAACCTAGAGTCGATTGAACCGCTTTATAGATTGCTCGAGTGGTATGAATAGAGAGACTTTGGCAAAAGCCAATAAAGAAGAAATAGTACGCATAGCGGACTCCTTTGGGTAATAAAGAAGTTTCGCCACATCACTGCTAAATGATTATGGTGGCGAAACGAAAAGGGGTTAGCAGACTGATTTACCCAAAAATCAGCACATCCGAAGATGTCCCCCTCCCGTTCCGCCGCAGAGGGAGACACGTAGGGATGCCCACAAAAAAGAGAGACTTTTTCGTGTGCGTTGGGTAAATACGGCCTGCTAAAACCGACTGGCAATGTGGCCAGCAGGCAAAGGATAATCGGAGGGGTTTTAGGTGTCAATGTGATATTGGCTACAAATAAAGCTTTAAAAACATGAGTAAAAAGATTTATTAATACCTTAGAGAATGCTTTTATTTTTTTAGATTTTAAAATTTAAGTAAAACTTAAAAATGCAATTCGTTATATTAATTCATTAAGACTTTGAATACCGAGTTTTACGCCATAGCTACCTTCACTATCGTTATCAAGCCAACCACCATTAATTAAAGCTGGCACAGTCTTATTTATCACTTTTCCAGCTAATAGTTTGGCATCATTTCTACTTAAATAGCCAACTGTTAAACCGTTAATTTCAATTTTAACTGCGTTCTTGTCATAAGCATTAAAAGGTTCAGAAACAACTCTAGCCATTACTTCTACATATTTTGACTTTTCTTGTTTAGGCCCAGCAATCTTTCTTAAATTTGCTTGATAGGATTGCTCCCCAACAATATCAACCAAATAGATTATTGATCTTTCACTAGTGAGATTTTTCTTCTTATGTTTTTTACTTAATATTAAAAATAAAACCAATAAGCCAAATACTCCCAATATCATTTCCATTCTTTTTCCTCTTATTATTCATAAAAAATATAAAACTAAAGATATTAAAAAGAGTAAACCAGAAATCAGCTTACTCTTTCATACCCTTATTTAATGACAATGATGGTCACCAGTTTTGCTATTCGTATGACATCCTTTAGAGTTTGTACCCCCAGAATGAGCATTAACCTGTGTAACTGCTAAACCGATTAGACAAATGAATAAAAGTTTTTTCATGAGTTTATTTCCTTCAAGTCGGAATTATAATTGAGTTTTTATTGTACAAAATAAAATTATTAAGCTTTGATAAAACAGATGAGTGACTTATAAACTTTAGTCTAGTTTCTATTTATAACTATTTTATTGAAATATCCCTTTAAAAAGATAAACCATGAAAATTTGTATTGTAGGCCCTTCTGGCGCTGGTAAAACAACTATCACTAAGAAATTAGCTGATGAATTAAAGATATCAACTTATGAGTTTGATGAGATCTACTGGAATATAAGTGGAACTGAGTTTATAAAGAATTCTGAAGAAGCAATCTCAAGTGGTACTCAAGAAATCGCCTTACAGGATAGCTGGATTGTAGAAGGAGCTTACGATAAACGCTTACTTCCATTACTTCTTGAATGCTCTTTAATTTTAAAAATGGAAGTTCCTTTTTATTTAAGAACAATAAGGCTTTTACAACGTTATTTAAAGTCTATAGTTACACGCAAGAAACCCAAAGAAACTCTAAAAAATACATTAGAGCTGATTTGGTTTTCACATAGTTTTGATAAACGTTTAGAAAAATTTCTGAGTAGTAATGCTCAACTCTCTAAAAAGACTATTCCTTTTAATAACTTTTCAAAAGCTATAAATACTATTCAGACTATTTTTAAAAACAATTAATTCATTTATGAAATCATGATGAAAGAACGGAGGTGGGTTGACAGACCAGTCATCTAGGAACTGGCACGCACTAAGCGTCCCGCCTCCGTTCCGCCGCAGAGAATAATAAGAGAGATTTCAAGTGTCAATCGGATATTGGGTGGATTCTTAAATTTAATTATCTAGTTTAATTAGGGAATTATATGTGGGGATACACCGATAAAATGAATAATTAAATCCATTTTATCGGCTTGCTAGAAGAGGTTTTTAAAACCTTATTTTTTATTGTTTAATATATTTTGGGAACTCTTTTAAAACCTTATGACAAAAGTGGCCCTGTGTATCCTCTTTCTTGCGTTCCTCAAATTCCTTCATACCAAATTTCATAACCTCTCTACCGTATTTTTCACCAAGGTCATGTTTAGTACATTTTGCGGCAGCATCCTTTAACTCTTCTGAGTAATAGTGATAATTACAATCGAGCTGAGCACGGCTTAAAAAACCATGTAGTTCCACTGCTTTCTCACACTGAGTTTGCTCTAGAAGATTTCTAGACTCTTGAGCAGCATAAATTGATGTTGCTAAGAATAAAGTGAAAATCGTTACTAAAATATTACGCATTATTTCCCCGACAAAGTTATTAAAAGTATTAGTGATAATATTGCGGGCGTATTAAATAATAATTATTTATAAGTGTCTATTAATAATAAAGAAAATGGGATAACCCTCCTCTCTTTTGAATACTTAATCACCTTAATAAAATTGGGTGATTAATTTTTATCAAGTGAATGATATTAAATTTGTTTTATAACCATCTTTAATATTATTCGAGTTATTCGGAAAAAGAGTTTTAGTGATATTTAATCCATTTCTAATCTACTAAACCCCTTACTCATTTCAGCGCTTTAAAATCCTAATTTCTTAAAGACAAAATAGCCCACATGGCTTTCAAAGCTACCGTCATTTTGAATTTTAAAATATTTCTTCACAAGGTCAGATGAACCTTCCTGCAAATAACGTAAAGTTTTGATTTGATCTTCAGGCGTTTTCATTCGCTTTACCCAACTATCAAAGTCTAACGCAAGCGTTTGTTTATCTAAACCCACCAAATCAAAGCCTGCATCTTCAATAAAATAGACCCACTCTTTCACACTATAGTTTCGTACATGGCTTGGGTCTCGAATCGTTTCGATGGTCTGTAAAAAAGTATCTAATATGGGCGAGCTAGAACTAATAATGTCTACAAAAATAACAATACCATCTGGCTTAAGCACACGGTTTACTTCTTTCATGGCAGTCGGAACATGTTGCCAGTGATGCGCAGAATATCGGCTAATGACTACATCAAACTGCTGATCACTAAAAGGCATATCTTCAGCAATGCCCTGCTGCACAAAGATATTTTTTAATTTGCGTTGGCTGGCAGCCTTAGACACGGTGTCTAACATTTCATGAGATAAATCGTAAGCAAAAACAAGGTCCGCATGCGGAGCAACATTGTAGGAAACATGCCCACCACCACAGCCTAAATCAAGGACTACAGCCTTTTCAATTTTCTGAATTTCATTAATAAATTTATTAAATTCAATACCTTCAGAATGAGCTTGGCTATTTAAATAGTCGAGAGATTTATTTTGATATTGTTTTTGATTTATATCATGCTGGGTGATCATAACCTTGCTCCTCCTTTGTAATGGAATTACATTAAAGGAAAATTTAGATAAAAAATAATGATTAGTTTTTCTTCAATTGATAAATAAAAGTTATTATTTGATTTGTTTTGACATATCATGCCAGTTAATAAAAATAGATTTAAAGATTAACAAGAAATCCGCAAAGAGCACTGTTTAGTCACCCTTACTGAAACAGTGCTCTTTGCTCCATCCCAACCTCTATCCAGAAAGGTTCGATGCATAGAAATAGTGTATGTACCTTTGACTCAAAATGTTTCCTGTATTTTTTAAAATTTTTAAACATTCATAGCATAAAAATGAAGTATATTGATTTTTATCAGAAGATTCTTCTTTGGTTTATATTTTGAACAGAACAGAATACACACTAGATCGTATAGATCGGAAAATTTTATCTGCATTACGTGGAAATGGCCGTTTAACCGTTGCTCAACTGGCCGAAGAAGTAGGGCTTTCATCTTCTCCGTGCTGGACTCGACTGAAACGTCTGGAAACTTTAAAAATTATTGAAGGATATACGGTAAACGTAAACCAAAAAGCGATTGGCATTCATGAAGTCTTTTTTATTGAAATTACTTTAGAGCGCCATGATGACGAAATGCTAGAAAATTTCAGTGAAGCATTAGCAGATATACCTGAAGTAGTGGAAGCGCATCTCGTCACAGGTGACTATGATTATCTGGTTAAAGTAGCAGTCAAAGATGCTGATCATTACGAGCGATTTTTAAGAAAAAAACTTTATTCAATTAAAGGAATACGCCACACTCGTTCGACCTTTGCCCTACGCCCTCTCAAATCTGCTAATACAGCCGATTTAATGTTAATTGAATAGAAGAGTTAAACACTTAGAGATAATTCTTTAATTTATTGATTTAAAAATCTTTATTAAGGGAAAACCTAGCAAATATAACAGATGATAGCTCTGTTATATTTTTTTTAAAAAATTCTGTATCTATGATTACAGCCTTCACTTCTTCAAAATGTAATTAATCTGAATTGGAGGCATCGCCATGAACATTTTGAAGAAAAAAAATAAGGCCAGTTTTGTATTCTTTATTATTACTCTCTACTCGTTTATTGGGTTTGGCTTAGGCTTCGTTATTTGGGAATACTTTTTAAAGGCCTAGTTTGCTAAAGAATACTTAACTCACCTCAGTAATAATTTCTGAAGTGATTTCTTTACTACGATGATATGCGGCCTTCATAGCTAAACGTATATCATCAGATACATTTCCTAGCTCAAACATTCTGAGTGCTGATTCGGTAATCCCGTTAGCCAACGTCACCTTGCCACACAGATCCGCTGGCGGGACATTACTTTTACGGACCATTTCAACTGCACCACTAGCCGCTTGGAGTGCTAAATCTAGAGCAAATTGTTTATCGAGCCCTAAAGAAACCCCTGTCTTTATCATGCTGTCTAAAATATAGAAAAAGTAAGCAGGTCCCGAACCAGACAAAGCAATAATTGCGTCTGACTGCGTTTCAGACGGCGCCCAAAAAGTCTGACCCGTTGCAGAGTACAGCATTTCGATTAGGTCTTTATCAAGCTGGTCCATTTGCTCTGAAGCAATAAGCACATGCGTCCCGGTATGCGTAAGCACAGGTGGATTTGAAATTACACGAACAATTTTTTTCGAACCCGTAAAACGAGTCAAGTTTGCAATATCTACTCCCGCCATCATAGAAACTATAATTTTACTAGCTAACCATTTTTTTAGCGGTATAAGTGTCTCTTTTAACTGTTTAGGCTCTAGTAGCAAAACAACAATTTCAGCTTTTTTTAGTCCATTTTCTTTTTGCTTTAAAGCATTTGTATCATTAATCTTTTTCTCTTCAATGAGGTGTATTTTTTCTTTTTTAAATCCTTTTAAAACCAACCCTCCTATTAACGCTAAAGCTAGATTACTACTGCCAATAAAACAAATATTAGGTTGTACTGCACTTAACATTTAAAATGTTTTCCTTTCTTAAGAGAGGTTTATAACAACAAATATTATCTATAATTTAATTATGTATATTGAATTAATGATGACCGTCTGAATAAAGAACCCACTTTAATAAGATATATTATTAAAGTGGGTTTTGTTTTATTCGCGCAATAAATAAAACAACTTTAGATTAAGCCTAATGTATTACTATTGTTAGTAAATACCACAAAAAAAATGTTAAGCTGTGTAACATATACAAGAGTATTGTAAAAAATTCTGTAACGAATTCTATTAAGCTAATATAAAAAATATCTATTACTTAATAAGAAAATCTTTAAACCAAATTAAGGCACGGAAGTGTTCTAGTTCAAACAACTAAAGAGTTTCTTTCTTATTCGCTAAAATTCTCTCGGCTTTTCTGATTGCCTGTTGTAAATCAATATCTTCGCACACCCAAAAGGTAAAAATTTTTCCAAATAAGTGGAAATGCTGTTTAACATACTGAGAGCTATTGTCTGAATAGTGCTCTTCTATCTTAAAAACATCATTATGATTTTCTATCTTTTGACCGTCTAAAATACCGCCAATACAAATATCCATTTTAGTACCATACACCTAATTACTTATATTTTAACAAAAAATTTAGAAGCACTTTTAAGAGAATATTTTTATTCTGCTTTTTATTTTTAAAGATAAGTTTAATTAAAACTTATAAAAAACCCACAAGATAGAGTGGGTTTTTAAACTCTTCTAAAGCGCTTTAGCCTTAAACACATTCTATTTAAATAATATATTTAAAACAACTCTAGTCGCTCTATGAAATTATGAATTCTGAAGAATCACAATATTTGAAGCTTGTGGGCCTTTTTTACCCTGTACTACAGTAAACTCAACACGTTGGCCTTCTAAGAGAACCTTAAAACCTTGTGTTTGAATATCGGTAAAATGAGCGAAAATATCCTTACCTTCATCAGCCGCAATAAAACCAAAACCTTTAGTTTCATTGAACCATTTTACTGTACCAGTAGAAGTAGACATATATTTATCCTAAATTTTAAAATATTATAACTTATTATTGGGGAAACCAATTTAACTAAAAAATAGACGTGAAAACTTAAATATCTGAATGAACCGAAGACTTATAAATAAAACTGCGAAATAGAAATTTATGATGACAAGAATATTTTGTTAGTTATGCTCGACTATACACGCTTCAAAATCATTTGCAATCGATATTCAAAATAATTAAAGCAAGAAAAATTCTATACTGCTGGTTCTACATCTTTCATCTTGATTTGATTAAAGATCCTTTCAATTAAAAATCTAATATTCTATATTTTAATTGAAAGAAGTACTTTTAATTCTTGAGTTACTGACGCCATTAATAGAATTTCTGTTCACCAGCAGGACGTGTTTTAAAGCGTCGATGAAACCACATGTATTGTGTAGGGGCAATGCGAATTTGGTTTTCAATAATCTTGTTTACCCTTTCAGCGTCACTGACTTCACAGCCACTCGGGAAATTTTCTAATTTAGGTTCTACTAAAACATGATATTGCGGATTACGAATATCACCACTACGGTAAAAATATAAAGGCACGGCTGCTGCTTTTGAGATATCCATTAGTCTGCGATGCGCTGTAACGGTAGCTGCCTGAATACCGAAAAATGATGCCATTACGCCTTGTTTTAAGCCAAAATCCTGATCTGGGCTATACCATATCGCATGCCCATGTTTAAGGTTTTGTATGAGTCCACGCATGTTGTCTCGAGCAATTTGGTTTTTATACACTCGCGCACGACTACGATGAATCAGAAAATCTAAAAACGGATTGTTTTGAGGTCGGTAAACCACGTCCATATTAAAGAATAAAGTACACGCCGCTCCACCTGCATCTAAAAGCGTACTGTGGGTACCTAATAAAAGTACGCCATTTTCCTGATTATTGGTTAAATTTTCTAAACCATCTATGTGAACACGACTTTTAAACCAATTTGGGCAATACCAAGCATTTAAAGCTTCAAATACACCCGTTAAAGTATCAACAAAAACCTGTTTAGCTTTTGCCTCAATTTGCAAAGGTGTTTTTTCTGGGAAACATGCTTGTAAATTACGTAGTGTAGTTTTTCTTCGAGAACTTAAAGATTTCCACGCTATTTTTGATAGTAAGTCAGCAAGGCGCCATTGAATAGCCCAAGGTAACATCGCAAATAACATTAGAATAAAAGCTAAAAACCATATACCCCAATATTTAAACGCTAAAAAGGAAAATTGAAACTCGCCAGATTTAAACTGCCGTTCATTTTTCGTCATACTATAGATTTCTTGAGGTATAGACTTAGTATACTAACATGCTCAATTTTTAACGTTGTGTGTTTATGTTGCTTTCACTTTTATAGTTTTATATGCCCTATTTATTTATACAAATCTATATTTTAAATATTTAATCTATGTAAGACTTAAATATACATAACCTTCTGTATACAACGATTATTTTCTCATTTAAAGTAACCGCACAATCTTGCCTCAATTGATAAATAGGATATATCAGCGTGAGCGGTCTTTTAGTATTTATAACAATAGCATTTCTTACCCTATTAAGCCCAGGACCGGGAGTTTTATTTACTGTCACAAATTCAATTAACTATGGTGTTAAAACTGCTTTGTTTGGAATAAGTGGTTTAATTATTGGTATGTTTGTGATTGCTGTAATTTCTGCCAGCGGTGTAGGACTTATTATTACTAGTAACCCTACTATTTTTACGGTTTTAAAATTTATTGGTGCATTTTATTTAATGTATCTCGGATATAAAAACTTTACTAAAAAACTTGCAACCCAAGAGTTAATGACCGATCAACAAAAAGATAAAGCTGTAAGTAAATCTAAATTGTTTTATCAGGGCCTATTCGCATCTTTGCTTAATCCTAAAACAATCGTATTTTTTATCGCACTCTTCCCTCAATTTATTGATATCAAGAAAGAGATTTTAAATCAATTTTTAATTCTTTCTTTAACCTTTTGTTTTATTGGTTTTTTAATTCATTTAGTTTACGCAAACTTCTCTTCAATTTTTAAAGAGAAAATGTTAGCTGGAAATAATTTCACGATACTCAATAAAATTAGTGGTGCTATTTTCTTTCTACTTGCCATTTTACTTATCGCACAATAAAGCATTGCTCGACCTATTATTTGTTAAAAAGCCTTAACTCATGGTTAGGCTTTTTAACTCATTAGATCTTTAAGCATGTTCTTTTCTAATACATTTTTAGAGTGTTACTCTGTTTAATATCCAACCATAAAAGAAATCTTCGTAGTTAGGGTTGTTCTCGGTAATTTCAATATAATGCTGCCCTTGCATAATATTTAAAATGCGCACGAGTACTTTTTCACCCTCTTTATTACGTCTATTTAAGTACGTAGCCAGTGCTTGCAAAGTAAGAGGTCCGTACTGGCCATCTACCACAAGATTTGACCAACCTTCCTTCCCCTGCTTATTCAGCAGATTTAAAGCACGTTGTAATAAAGGCTTTGTAAAATTGATGCCACAATTTATAGCTGTATCCAGTAACTCTTCTGCAATAGCTGGGCTAATCGCATTAATCTGGTCAAACTGTGGTTCAAGCCAGTATTTTTGCTTATAAATAGATTTGGCGACACTTAAGGGCAAGTCTTGCATGTTGCCTTGATATCCGTTCGATCGAGCGACTGCTTCTGTAATGCCAAATTTAGTCGCATGGCCATGATCTGATGGATGGTTAACATATCCGCCTTCTCGGCTGATAACTTTTTCTAAGTATTGATCAATATTCATTTTATTCTACCTTTATATTTAAAGCTGTCTTTAGCTATTTTGGAGATCATCTTTTGCTTTTTTTAGGTCTTTAATGACCTCTACAATCGTTTTACCTTCTTGTTTATTGATGAAGTTAAATATCCATCTCACAATAGCCCAGCCCGGTAAACCACAGATGAAGAAAAATCCAGATAGGGTGATCATTCCCCAAATATCGGATACCCATTCATGCAGGTTCCATTTCATAATAATGAATGAGCCGCCTGTCAGGCTTGAAACTACTGTACAGATGAGAGCAACAATCCATTCTTGTGGAGAACGAGGAAAACGCATCATCAATACAACTGCGACAACTAAGCTGACTGCCAAAGCCACCATAATTGCAATACTATAAAAATTTAAAAATGTGGCTAACCCACTGCTAGAAACTGTTTCCATGACTTTGTCCTGCGCTAAAGGGTAAAACTTGAAAACTCATCACGTTGACCAGCTTGTGGTTTTCAATGTTTATTAATTCCTTCGTTTTCTTTATTACAGTCAATAAAAAACACTAACGCTTTAAAGCAGCGCTAAATTGCAAGACGAACTTATCCTTGACCCCATTTATTTCAGGGGTCCGAGAAAGAATGTTTGTATGCTAAAGTCTGTTAGTGTGCACCGTTTAAGGCTTGTTCAATCAACTCAATCACTGTGATTGCACCAATCGCTTTTTGCATAGAGACTTGATCATCGAATTCGAATGCGTCATCTTCAAGCTCATTTACAATCTGCTTGGCCTCCTCAAGTGCCCTTTTTATTTTTTGTACCTTATATTTGTTTACGTCTTTGGCAATTGTCGGGATATACCCTCCACGTTTTGCATTTTTAAGTTGTTTAGCTCTGTTCTGCATTGCTGTAGTCATTCACTATCTCCAACTCAATGTACTCGTTAGTAAGGCGTCTTTATCGTTTGTTATTCTTGAGGTTTTGATACATTCTTTGAGCAATATAGCTAAGCTATGACTACAAATGTGTGTTCAAAACGTTTCATCTGGTACAACAATCATAAAGAGCCCAACTATATGCAATTAAGCCACTAATTTATAAACAAATATTTCCTTTTCTAAAAATGTAAAAAAGTATTAAATTTTGTGGATTTAAGCTTTTTACACGCCTTAATTTTTTGACCAAAAAGTTCATATAAAGCTTTGCCGTATATCGGAAACTTTTGTTAGGTCTCACAATCTTTGTTAAATTCTTCATGTTCTTGATACCCTTTATCGACGAACATTAAGCCTGATCCACGGAATCGGGCTTTTTTTATTCCAATTTTTGTTTTGATAGCCTGTTTGCAAATAATAATTGAGCTATCTCCCTTTTATTCTGCTACCTGTAGAAACAAAATAAATTTAGCTTCCATCTCAAAGCTTTGATAAAGCGATAAATAGTGACTTAGGTACCATTTAAATTTTCTCTATTCATCTTGAGATATAACTGATATTATAACTATAGTTATTATTAGTCAATAACTATAGTTGTTTTACTCTATATAACTTAAGTTATATATTTGTTATAAGTTTACTGGTGTAACCATTATGGCTCTTAAAGACCGTTTAAAAGACTCTAGAATTAAAGCCAAAAAAACTCAGGCTGAAGTGGCAGAAGCTGTAAAGATGTCGCAACCTGCCTATCAGGCTTTAGAGTCAGGGAAAAATTTAAAATCTGCATTTCTTCCTTTAATTGCTCAATTTTTAGGAGTGGATGGTTATTGGTTAACGACAGGGAATACTGAAGATTCTTTTAGAGAAAGTGATGTATTTAGCCCGACTGTAGTAAGTGCAGAAGCTACCGATCAATATGTCTGGATTGAAGTTGTAGAAGCTAACTTTTCTTGCGGGACAGGTGAATCTATTGAATTTCACTTTGATGCTATTAATGGAAAAATTCCATTCCCTGCTTCATTCTTTAAAGAAAAACGCGTTGCTCAAGAATGCATGCGTATTATTAAAGCTAAAGGCGATAGCATGACCGACTACATTAAAGACGGAGATTTGGTGGGTATTGATATCTCTCAAACAGAAGTCATTGATGGCGAGATTTATGCGGTTTACTTTGCTGGCGAAGGAATGATTAAACAGATTTTTAAAGAGGCAGATGGCTCTTTAATTTTGCATAGCTTAAATGAAAAATTTAGAGACCGACGTGTAACAGAAGAGAACGGTAAAAACTTTAAGGTTATGGGCCGCCAGTTTTGGCGAGCAGGTTAATTTAGTTATTAAATATAATTAAAATAATAATACGAGCGTTTTAATCATTTCAGCCTTTTTATAACTTTAATTATTTATATAACCTGTAGACATAAAAAAACCTATCTCCTTTAAAAGAGATAGGTTCTCTCGCTTTATTACCATGGTTTTATCAACAATATGTATTTAAACGATAAAGTTGATTAAACCCGGTATAGAAGCTTTTACCATCTTGGTTTAACTCAATTTCTTCACCAGATTGAAGTTGAATTTTTTTACCAACTTCGACCCAACGATATCCAACGAGAGAGTTTTGTTTACGCACGTGAGGAACAATCCTCACATTAATTTCGTTGCCATTTACGGCTGTGGCAATGTGCCACTCATTTACTATATTCACAATCATTCACTCATCACTGAGCTCATGTGATTTTACGGTATGTAATTAGAACGCTAGATTTAGGGTATGGACAGTTCGTCTAGAATTTAATATTTAGCTTTATATAGGGTTATTTATAAGCTAATTGCTTTTCATAATTTTCGTATTATGAAAAGTGGTACATCACAGAGCATAATATTTTTGGATGCGGGAGTCGGATTTGAACCAACGACCTTCGGGTTATGAGCCCGACGAGCTACCAGACTGCTCCACCCCGCAATTGGAAGTAAGCTTTATACGCTCATATATTTTATAAAGCAAACTTTATTTTTTAATCGGTTGTAATTATTAACAATTCTCTTTTTATTATTTTTTCATTTTAACCATTCAGTCTAAATTCACTTATCAATTTCAATTTTTAATTCTTTAAATTGTTGTATTTATTTTTAATAGAACCCGATATTCATAGACAACAATTGCCTTGGTTGGATGGCTTTTATACTATCTAGATTGGTCCTTTAATTTTTAGTTCGTATGTCTGAACCTCAGTTTTCCCTTAGTGAATATCTCGGCACAGTTCAGGAAGTCATACGTGTGGCTTTTGATGAGCCAGTTTGGGTAAAAGCAGAAATTCGAAATTTAAATATTAAGGGCGGCCATTACTATTTAGAACTTGCAGAAAAAGATGCAGAGACTGATAAAGTCATTGCCAGCTGTAAAGCCACGATCTGGAAATTTTCAGCGAGTAAAATTGTTTTAAAGTTTGAACGTGAAACTGGTATTGAGATTTCGAGCGACTTAAATGTACTCATCAAAATTAGAGCACGTTTTGATCCTCAATATGGATTTTCGGTCAACATCGAAGAGATTGACTCAAGCTTTACGTTGGGTGAAATTGCTAAACGTTATCAGCAAATTATTGAACGACTTACTCAAGAAGGTTTAATCCATAAAAATAAACTTCTTCCCACTCCTTTTGATATTCAAAATGTTTTAGTCATTGCTCCTCAAAATGCTGCGGGCCTTGGTGACTTTAAAAAAGATGCAGATGCACTTGAGCGAAATGGGGTTTGCCATTTTGTGTATCAGACCGCTACTTTTCAAGGAAACACGGCTGCAACTAGTTTGATTGAATCTTTAGGTTCAGGTTTAAGACAATGGGCCAGTACATTTAACTTTCCACCTGATTTGATTGTGATTATTCGCGGTGGTGGATCGGTGAATGATTTAGCTTATTTAAATGATTATGAACTTGCCGCCCTACTTTGCAAACGCAGTGTACCGATTTGGGTAGGTATTGGTCATGAAAAAGACCGTACTATTCTTGATGAAATTGCCCATCGCTCATTTGATACACCAAGTAAAGTGATTGCTGGCATCCGAAACCACATTGTTGAACGCGTCCAAGAAGCTGTAGATAGCCTACAAACGATTAAGCTACTTTCTCAGCATCAAATCACAACCTATCAAAGCAAAAATGATCAACTGCTTCATCACATTAAGTCATCCGCACAGAGTCAACTTAGCTCAGCGCATCGTTTGCTTGATCAGATGAAAGAACGTATTCAATTTAGCTCACAGCAACAAGTTAAATTTTCATTAGCCCAAATCGAATCTTTGATGAAAGAAATCCTTTTGCAAAACCCAAAACAGGTTCAGGCCAAAGGCTATGCAATTGTTAGATCAGAAGGAAAAGCGATTCGCTCTATACATCAAATTTCAAGCCCCGCCATTGCTATTGAGATGCAAGATGGTGTGCTTGAAGCCAACATTACGCAGGTAATTCCAAATGAAGAATGAAGAGTTAACGTTTAAAGATGGTCATGACATTTTGAGGAAAAATGCCGAATTATTAGAATCTCAAGAAAGCCCGGATATCGATAATTTAATGAAAATTGTTGAAGAATCTATTACGGCTTATAAAGCGTGTAAATCACGTATTGAAGCCGTTCAACAGGCTTTAGATGAGACATTTAAAGAATAAAAAAAGCCCACTCCTACTTCTCATTGAAGGAATGGGCTTAGTGAAATCCACTTAATCCTGAAATGCAAAAATGTGGATTAGGTCACATTTTTACACAGGCATAGTCCCATAACCATTTTAGATGTTCAATATTTTAATTGTGTCTATACGTTAGTTTGACTTAATTTTCACCATCTCTTAACTAAATGACTTCTAGTAAGACCATACGAAACACAAACTCTGCTCATGGTTATTGTTAAATTTAATTTAAAAGTTATTCCTCACTGAATGGACCAATTAACTGATAAATTTTGCCGTCTTTAGGGTTTTCATAGAGCAAATCCATATTGGGTAAAATAATATCGTCATTAATTTCAATATGTTCAACACTTTTATGAAGTTCGAGCGCGTGATCATTCATTGGTCTAACTTTTGCCAAAGCAATTGATTCTTTATCAAACTGGTCCTTGATAATTACTTTTAATCTTGTCATGAAAATCTCCTGAAAATTAAATTTTTTAATATAAATAAAGGGTTAAGTTTAAAATGAGCTAATCGCAGAATAGCCGATTGGCATCGCAAAAAAAGTTAAAATAAATGCAGCCGTACGTTGTAAATTACGTTGGTTTAACCAAGTTACTTTGTTTGAAATTAATACGGTTCCAAAAGCAATCCATAAAAATGCAATGGGTGTAATTAATGATAAAAAAATAGCAATATGCACAAAATAAACGTGAAGCACTTCCCATGCTGCATGTGGAAAAATAGCAGAAGCAAAGAGTAAAGCTTTAGGATTTAAAAGTGTTGCAACAAATAAAGCCTTAGGCGTAATTAGTGGGCTGTCTAATTTGATATCATTTGTTGATGTTATCCAAAGTTTAAATGCAAGGTAGAGAATAAAAGTTGCACTTATTAACTTTAATAAGGCAGGAAGCCAAGGGATAAAATGTGAAACTGACTCAAGCAAAACACCCCATGAAGTAATTGCAATGAGATAACCCATCACTTCAGCAGGAATAAGTTTAAGAGACTGCTTCACCCCTGCTTGTATTCCAGCCGAGGCTAACAATGTATTTGTTGGGCCTGGAGTCAACAAAATGGTGACCACAAGTCCAATAAACATAAATGACACCATAGGCAACGAACTCTTTAGTTATGCTAGGCGAAATATGTCAAAAAGGAATATCTATTGTCGACATAATGGTTGTAACAAGAAATATTGAATTTTATTTTTTTAATTTTAAAACAAATAATTAACTCCACCTGACTACAAATTCACTTACTATTTCAATAATTTTAAATATGCAAAATCGATCACAGAAACATAGAATAAGCGCTATTTTTTATGCTCGCTAAACAATTAAATCAAGCTTTTTTTCACAGAAAAATAAGCCGTTATTTTTAATATTTACCCCTTATTTAGCTTATTTAATAAACGCTTTTTTCTGACTTGAAATTTGAAAATTGATCAATATATAAACAACTAGAAATCGTGATTTTACTGAATATGATGTCCCGTTCCCCATCAATTCTTTGATTGTCGCTTTCATCAAATAAATCAGATGATGGAGGATGCATGATGAATGCTTATGTTCGCCCTCATCCAGATGGTTTTAAATCTTATTTAGGTAAGAATCAGAAAACCGGACTCTACATTGTACGAGTAGGTTGGACGGTTTATGAAACGAATGGCAATGGCTCTGTGCTGTACATTGTTAAGAACGAAGATACGATTCCGTTGGATGTAGAAAAGTTTAAAACTGATCGCCCCAAAATTTATGCTGCTCTTCTAAGTGAAGTTCAGTTTCAACGCAAGAAACAACTTGCGATTGATCTCCAGCAATCAAACATCCCTTCTTATGACCGTAAAGCCTACAAAAAACGGCGTGGCTTTATAGACTCTTAAGTAAAGGTTTCACTTTAAACTCATATAGAAAAAGCACCCTTAGGTGCTTTTTCTTTTAACGACCAGTTGTAATTAATACGAGCATACTCAGTATTAAAGTGCTTAATGATCGTTTGCAATGTATGTGGACTTCATGCTCAGCTCCGTGAGCAAATTGATTAACGTTTTCCATTTCGTGTGCCCTTAAAGTTCACACTGATAATTTGCACAATTTTCACACAATAAGAAATTAGCCAAAAGTATTATATCGAATCAAATTTTAAATCTAATGCTGGGCAAGTAGTTTTGAAATTTATAACTGAAGTAGCTAGATGTAACATTCTTATACGAGGTTAAACCCTATTGAGCGTTTGTAGACCTTTCATTTCAAACTCACCTACCAAAGAAATGATTTTATAAAATGAAAAGAGATAACAATATTCTGTTTTTTAATAATAGTCTTCGACAGGAGAACTTTTATGGAAACTCAACTAGAAACCAACTCTTCTTTATTTTGTAATGCTTCTACCGCAATTCAAGCATGTATTGAATGTATGATTGCCTGCAAAACATGTGCAGCTGCATGTTTGCAAGAAGAACATGTGCACATGATGCGTGAATGTATTAAGCATTGCATGACATGTGTAGAAACCTGCCAACTTTGTACGTCTTTAGAACTAAGAAACTCTGAACTAGCAGAATCAGCCATGCAACTTTGTGCGAACGCTTGTCAACTTTGTGCAGCAGAATGCAGTAAACATGACCACGAACACTGCCAAGTTTGTGCTAAAGCATGTCTTGCTTGCGCACAAGCTTGTCTGGCATATCGTTCCTAAGTGGTATTCACAACTTTAAGCCTACGCAATCTTTAGATCGTAGGCTAATTAAAATATTTTAGATAACAGTAAATTAGATATTTTTTATTTAAGCTGATTACAATTTTTACTTTTTTACAGGCATAAAAAAAACCCGCATCTTGGGGAAAATGCAGGCTCTTAGATCTCCCACAACGACCATGAGTTCATTATTAAACTTGAACTTTAAACCGTTAACCAAATGTACCCTTAATAAAAACAAATTTCAATACAGAAAAGTCTGTATATTTGAAATATTTTATTATTTTTACATTACTTTTTCATAAATAGTTTAAAAGTATAAGATATTTCCAAATAAGAAATATCTTTTTTACAGGCATTAAAAAAGCCCGTTTCACGGGCTTTTCTGCAACGGTGAGCAATGTAAGCGTTGTGTCTATCCAACTCTTGTTTGCTCTTTGCTAGCTATATGTAAGGTCTTATCGTATCTTTTGCCCTGTCCCAAGTTTCCCTGTGGAGCGAGGAGATATTACGATTACCTTAGGTACAGTTATAGCACATTATTTATTCATGACTAGTCTTGTTCACGTTTTTTTACAAATGAACAAAATACGATCTAACCTTAATATTTAAGGGTTTTCTGCCCCATTTGGATATTGGCGAGCGTCATCACAAATTGGATACCACTTCACTTGTGAATTGACAAAAGCATGAGAGATGACTGGCATCGATATTTCTTCATTAATAAGTCCGACCCTCAGGCGTACCACTTCTGGCTTATCTAAACGTTCACTCCAGATCGGTGAACCGCAAGTTTTACAGAACACTCTCTTTTTGTTTGGAGAAGCAAAATACGCTTGCAAAAGATTTTCACCCTGTACAATGTTTAAATCAGTTTTCTGTACCTGTGTAATAGCTGCAAAAGCAGCCCCTTGTGCTTTTTGGCATTGCTTACAATGACAAACCATAATGGGATTTAATTCAGCATTAATGCTGAGTTGAACACCATTACAAAGACAAGAAGCTGTATAAATCATGATTTTACCTTTTTATTTTTATGGGATTTAGCTTACACCCACCCCTTTTTCAATATGATCTAAAATGGCACAAGAAGCCTGTTGGTCGCCACAGCAATCATCGGCAGAAGCCTGCAAAATATTAACCATTTCTTGTAGGTGGGCAATTTTTTGCTTTAATTCGGCAATGTGTTTGACGGTTAAGGCTTTCACCTCTGCACTATGCCGATCAGTATTTTTCCAAAGTGAAATAAGCTCTTTCATCTGTTCAGATGAAAAACCTAACTCTCGAGCATGTTTTAAAAAGTTCAAAGTTTTAAGGTCTGTTTCTGAATAAATACGATAGCCAGAAGCAGAACGCTGAGCTGCTTCAAGTAAACCGATTTCTTCATAGTAGCGAATCATTTTCGCCGAAATGCCCGAATGTTTGGATGCCTGACCGATATTCATCTCACACCTCAAATATTAAATTTGGTTTAAGACCTGCTGTCATGATCTTAAACCAAAAGTTGATTTTCAGCACGCTTACTCTACTGGCGCATGAAAGCGTTTTAAACGTAATGCATTGCCTAAAACAAAAATCGAAGAAAGTGCCATCGCCCCTGCTGCAAACATTGGCGAGAGTAAAACGCCAAATGCTGGATATAGCGCACCTGCTGCAATTGGAATTAGGGCTACGTTATATACAAATGCCCAGAACAGGTTTTGACGTATGTTTCGCATGGTGGCTTTACTTAATGCAATTGCATTCGGTACGCCTTTTAAACTACCTGACATGAGCACAACATCAGCTGCTTCGATGGCAACATCTGTTCCTGTACCAATGGCCAAGCCAACATCTGCTTGTGCCAAGGCTGGTGCATCGTTAATACCATCACCAACAAAAGCTAAGCGCCCATACTGTTTTTGCAGTTGGCGGACTGTGTCCACTTTGCCCTCGGGTAAAACCTCTGCCACAACTTCGTCAATGTTCAGCTTTTTGGCAATTGCTTGCGCCGTATGACGGTTGTCTCCTGTAATCATGGCAACTTTGAGACCTAATTGATGCAAGGCCTCAATCGCAGCATAGGTTGTTTCTTTAATTGGATCTGCCACAGCAATAATTGCCGCAAGTTTTTGATCAATAGCAACGTATAGCGGGGTTTTGCCTTCTTCACCTAACTGAGCAGCAATCGCTTGGAAAGAGTTGGTGTCTAAACCAAGTTGGTGCATATAACGGTCTGCGCCAATTTGTACTTTTTGACCTGACACTTCAGCTTCAATACCTGAACCTGTAATCGAGTTAAATGCTGTTACTGGTAATAAAGTTATTCCCTCGCCCTCAGCAGCCTGAACAATAGCGAGAGCAATTGGGTGTTCAGATTTGGCTTCAACCGAGGCAACCAAAGTAAGTACTTGCTCACGTTCAAAACCAGATTGCACATTAAAGTCTGTCAGTGTTGGTTTGCCTTCAGTGAGCGTTCCAGTTTTATCAACAGCAACCACCTGCGCTTCTTGTAAAAGCTGCAAAGCTTCGCCTTTACGGAACAAGATACCGAGCTCAGCACCACGTCCAGTACCGACCATAATCGAAGTTGGCGTTGCAAGCCCCATCGCACAAGGACAAGCAATTATCAGTACTGCAACGGCGTTGACCAAACCAAAAGTCAGCGCAGGCTCTGGCCCAAAGATAAACCAGACCAAGAAAGTAATTGCAGCAATTAACATGACAGCCGGTACAAACCACATGGTGACTTTATCGACCAAGCCCTGAATTGGAAGTTTAGAACCTTGGGCTTGTTCAACCATGCGAATAATTTGTGAAAGTACAGATGAGCTACCCACTGCGGTTGCCCGAATGTTTAGAGTACCGTTCTGGTTGACTGTACCACCGACCACCTGATGTCCTACTATTTTTTCAACAGGAACAGGTTCACCCGTAATCATAGATTCATCAATGTAGCTATGCCCTTCAATCACTTCACCATCGACAGGTACACGTTCACCCGGACGAATTTCTACAATAGTTCCACTGACCACGTCGGCAACAGCAACTTCCACCACTTGACCGTCACGCTGAATACGAGCAGTTTTTGGCTGCATTCCCACTAAATGTTGAATCGCTTGTGAAGTACGCCCTTTAGCTTTAGCTTCAAAATATCGTCCGAGCAAAATTAAACTGACAATAACGGCAGCCGCTTCAAAGTAAACATTGACCGTGCCTTGTGGTAACACATGCGGCATAAAGGTTGCTACGACCGAGAAACTGTAGGCAGCCAAGGTTCCAACTGCCACTAGAGAGTTCATGTCTGGCGCTAAACGCCATAGGGCTGGAATCCCTTTTTGGTAAAAACGGCGACCTGGAAAAACGAGAACTAATGTAGTCAAAGCAAACTGTAAAAGCCAGCTATTGTATTGACCAATCGTGTCCATGATCCACATGTGAAAAGCTGGAATGAGATGTGAACCCATTTCCAGGATAAACACAGGTAAGGCTAACACAATCGAAATGATCAAATCTTTTTTAAGCTGATCTAATTCTGACGCTTTTTTGTCGAGCTGCTCATCTTGATTTTTTTCAGATGCTTTCGCGTCATAACCTGCTTTTTTAACAGCACGAATTAGGTCTTCAACATTGACTGATGCATCTGCTTGTACCCAAGCCTGCTCTGTTGCTAAGTTAACCGTAGCTTGTTGAACGCCGTCTACTTTTTTAAGGGCTTTTTCTACACGTGCAACACAAGATGCACAGGTCATACCCTCAATAGATAACTCAACTGGCGAAGCTTTAGGAACATCATAACCTGCTCGTTCAACTGCTTTAACCAGTGCTTCACGCTGAATCGGTTGATTTGAATAAACAACCGCTTTTTCTGTTGCCAAGTTAACGTTGGCAATCTCAATATTTTCAACTTTCTTAAGTGCTTTTTCGACACGTCCTACACAGGAGGCACAAGTCATGCCTTCGATTGGAAGTGTTTCACTATATGCTGGCAATTTTGTGGTTTTTGAGTCCATCAAACACCTCTACAAATCTGCAAAATTTAATATTCTGTATTGAGCATACAGATTCCCATCATGGGAAGGTCAAGCATATTTTTTTAAAAATTTGGTCTTGACCTTACAATCATGACAAGGTTTAGACTCAGTGTTATCCAAACAAACATCTCATTCTTGATGGAGTATGAACATGAAACTACTTATTGAAAATATGACTTGTGGTGGCTGCGCTCGTGGTGTGACTGCAACGATTCAGGACGTCGATCCAAATGCAAAAGTAGATGTAGACTTAGTGACCAAAATCGTGACTGTTGAAAGCAGTGAAAGCGTCGATAAAATTACCGAAGCACTTGAAGAAGATGGTTTCCCAGCGAAAGTGCAATAAAATATAAAACTGCATAGCTTCATCCTTTGAGGCTATGCACCTCCTTTATTTAAAAGTCGATACCATTTGAATCATCTATCGGGTTCTGATCGAGTGTAAAGACAGTCCGTTGATAAGGTATCCCTTCTAAGTCATAAACCTGATAAATACAATCAAACAGTGACTGTAAATCTTCACTTCTGTCCATTGCCCGTGCTGTAATAAAAATTGGGCTGACCGCGCCGTTATCTAAAATCGGAATATAGTTTAAGTGTGGAAATCGAATGGTATCGGCACTTGCCGGAATAATACAGATCCCTTCTCCCGCTGCCACTAAGCCCAAAGCCAGTTGAATTTCTCGTATTTCATGCATATTTTTTGGAACCAAACTATGCTCGGCAAAAATATTTAAAAGCTGGGTCGAAAAATTGGGTTTCGGTGAAGTGGGATACATAAACATCTTTTCATCAATCAAGTCAGCTAGATATACCCCTTCCGTGCGCTGTGCAATTGGATGGCTGGTATGTGCAGCAACTACCAAACGCTCTTTACGTAAAAGAATTCGTCTCACAGCAGGATCACTAATTCTTAAACGCCCGAAACCGACATCAATACGTCCTTCTTTTAATGCCTGTAACTGTTCGGTTGTACTTAACTCCATAAGCTGAATATTCAAATGAGGTTGTTGTTGGCGAAATAAATAAATGATTCGAGGTAGCAAACCATAGAGTAAAGACCCAACAAAACCAATGGTCATACTTCTTTCGATGAGACCAATACGCTTGGTCATACTTTTTATTTCTTCAGCATTCGACAAAAGTTTAACGGCGTGCTGGTAAAAGAAATGCCCTGCTTGTGTAGTTTGTAAAGGACGGCTTCCACGCTCAAACAGTTGAATGCCAAGCTCGCTTTCCAGATTTTGAATCTGTCGACTCAAAGGTGGTTGAGCAATAAATAGTTTTTCGGCTGCCTTTGTAAAGCTCTGCTCTTCAACAACCGCCACAAAATACCGTAAATGTCTTAGTTCCATAAGGCTTCCATACCTTTAAGATATAAAAAAATGCAAATTCAGTCTTAGACACAGTTTAACCATTCTTTTAAGGTATATACAAGCAACAAACCGATGAAGTGATGAATTGCTTTGTGAACAAGCCTTCTTGCCAATCTTCCAGTTATTCATCTTCATCAATTCACGGTTAAACACCCAGCGCACTCATGCGCTTCATTGACAATATTAGGATATCAAGACCTTTTAGACCGTAGCTAAGGCCTTGGTGACTTCCACACTTTTGGAAAGTCGGAGAACGGACATGCCACGTATTCCTGTAATCAATACTAGCCATCTTGACCGTATTGATGAATTACTTGTCGATAATATCGATACAGGTGAATTTAAACTTCATCGCTCAGTGTTTACTGACGAAGCCCTATTTGACCTCGAAATGAAATATATCTTCGAAGGTAATTGGGTTTACTTAGCACACGAAAGCCAAATTCCAAATAATAATGACTACTACACCACTCACATTGGTCGTCAGCCGGTCATTATTGCCCGCAACCGTAACGGTGAATTGAATGCCATGATCAATGCGTGTTCACACCGCGGAGCACAACTTTGCCGTTACAAACGTGGTAATAAAGCAACGTATACTTGCCCTTTCCACGGCTGGACTTTTAACAACTCAGGTAAATTGCTTAAGGTTAAAGATCCAAGTGAAGCAGGCTATTCTGACTGTTTTAACCAAGATGGCTCACACGACCTTAAAAAAGTGGCTCGTTTTGAGAGTTACAAAGGTTTCTTATTTGGTAGCTTAAATCCCGATGTTCCTTCACTTGAAGAATTCTTGGGAGAAACCACCAAAATCATCGACATGATTGTTGACCAGTCTGAACATGGTTTAGAAGTTTTACGTGGTTCATCTACGTATACTTATGAAGGCAACTGGAAACTCACCGCTGAAAATGGTGCCGATGGTTATCATGTTTCTGCTGTTCACTGGAACTATGCAGCAACAACTCAACACCGTAAAGAAACTCAAGCTGCCGATAACATTCGTGCCATGAGTGCAGGTTCTTGGGGTAAACAAGGCGGTGGCTCGTATGGCTTTGAAAATGGCCACATGTTGCTTTGGACACAATGGGCAAACCCAGAAGACCGTCCAAACTTCCCGAAAGCAGACGAATACACCGAAAAATACGGTGAAGCGATGTCGAAATGGATGATTGAGCGCTCACGTAATCTTTGTCTCTATCCAAATGTTTATTTGATGGATCAGTTTGGTTCGCAAATTCGTGTACTTCGCCCACTTTCGGTTAATCGAACTGAAGTCACCATTTACTGTATCGCGCCTAAAGGTGAAGCACCTGAAGCTCGTGCACGTCGTATCCGTCAATATGAAGATTTCTTTAATGCCTCAGGCATGGCAACACCAGACGATTTAGAAGAATTCCGTGCTTGTCAGGCAGGCTATGCAGGGATTGCACTTGAATGGAATGACATGTGCCGCGGTTCAAAACACTGGATTTATGGACCAGACGATGCAGCGAACGAAATCGGTTTAAAACCAATGTTAAGTGGGATTAAAACTGAAGATGAGGGACTTTATCTTGCCCAACATCAATATTGGTTACACACCATGAAACACGCGATTGCATCAGAGAAAGAAATTGCTGATCAGGGAGAAACAGCATGAGCACTCAAGACAAAGCAACTTTAGAAAATATTGCTCAGTTTCTCTATTGTGAAGCTCGCTTTTTAGATGATGAACAATGGGATGACTGGCTTGAATGCTATGCACCAGAAGCTTCTTTCTGGATGCCAGCTTGGGATGACGACGATAAATTAACTGAAGACCCGCAATCTGAAATTTCACTTATTTATTATCCAGACCGTCAAGGTTTAGAAGATCGGGTGTTCCGTATCAAAACTGAACGCTCATCTGCAACCATGCCGGACACACGCACAAGCCACAATATTGCCAACGTTGAAGTTCTCGATCGCGACGGCGACAAAGTTACTGTTCGCTTTAACTGGAATACTTTGAGTTTCCGTTACAAGACAAATTACAGCTATTTCGGTATGTCACGTTATGTGATCGATTTTTCAGGTGATCAACCAAAAATCTTGAGCAAGTATGTCGTTTTGAAAAATGACTACATCAATCAAGTGATTGATATTTACCACCTTTAAGACATACCCCCTCAGCTAAACGGACTGTTGGCTGAGGGTAAAAGTTTCAAATATTTTGTAGGATACATGCCATGTCAAACCACAATATCGCACTTCAATTTGAAGATGGTGTTACACGTTTCATTAACGTAGCTCAAGGCGAAACCCTATCTGACGCAGCCTATCGCCAAAAAATTAATATTCCTTTGGATTGCCGTGATGGTGCATGTGGAACTTGCCGCGCATTTTGCGAGTCCGGTAGTTATGACATGCCAGAAGAAACCTATATTGAAGATGCATTAACCCCTGAAGAAGCTGAGCAAGGTTATATTCTTGCTTGCCAATGTCGCCCAACTTCCGATGCGGTATTCCAGATTCAGGCGTCGTCAGATGTTTGCAAAACAGAAATTCATAGCTTCCAAGGTACATTAGCTCGCGTTGAAAACTTATCAGATTCAACCATCACGTTTGATATTCAACTTGATGAAGGCCAACCGGATATTCATTTCCTTGCAGGTCAGTATGTGAATGTTGCAATTCCTGAAACTGGCGAAACCCGTTCATATTCATTTAGCTCAAAACCGGGCAATCGCTTAACGGGCTTTGTGGTCCGTAACGTACCGAACGGTAAAATGAGTGAATTCTTAAGTAAAAATGCTAAAGCCGGTGACAAGATGACATTTACCGGACCATTCGGTAGCTTCTATTTGCGTAATGTAGCGCGCCCAGTGCTGATGCTTGCAGGCGGTACTGGCGTTGCCCCATTTATGTCGATGTTACAAGTGCTTGAAGAAAAAGGTTCAGAACAACCTGTTCGTTTAGTCTTTGGCGTCACCAATGACTTTGATTTGGTTGCTCTAGAAAAACTCAATGAGTTACAGGCGAAATTCCCATGGTTTGAATATCGAACTGTGGTTGCAAGCCCTGAAAGTAACCATGAACGCAAAGGCTATGTCACTGGTCATATTGAAAGTGAATGGTTAAACGGTGGCGATGTTGATGTTTATCTATGTGGCCCGGTACCAATGGTAGAAGCTGTACGTGGCTGGTTAGAAACTGAAAATATCAAACCTGCTAATTTCTTGTTTGAAAAATTCTCTGCGAATTAACAGGTGGAGAAGTTATCTATGTCAAACCGTCAAAGATTTACCGATAAGGTCGTGATTGTTACGGGTAGTGCTCAAGGCATTGGTCGTGGCGTGGCACTACAAGTAGCGGCTGAGGGTGGACAAGTCGTCATGGCTGACCGCTCTGAATATGTTGAAGACGTTCTTAAAGAAATTCGGAGTGCAGGTGGTGATGCCGTCACGATTAATGCTGACCTAGAAACCTATGCAGGCGCGCAAGCAGTAGTTGCAAGAGCCATTGAACATTATGGTCGGATAGATATTCTGATTAATAATGTGGGTGGTGCGATCTGGATGAAACCTTTTGAAGAGTTTTCCGAAGAAGAGATCATTAAGGAAGTAAATCGCTCGTTGTTTCCAACGTTATGGTGTTGCCGTGCTGTGTTACCTGCCATGATTAAGCAACAATCGGGGGTGATTGTAAATGTGTCTTCAATTGCAACCCGTGGTATTAATCGTATTCCCTACTCGGCATCTAAAGGTGGAGTAAATGCTTTAACGGCATCGCTTGCTTTTGAACATGCTAAAGATGGAATTCGAGTCAATGCTGTTGCGACTGGTGGAACCGAAGCACCACCTCGGAAAGTACCACGCAATGCCAATCCATTAAGTCAAAATGAAAAAGACTGGATGCAGCAAGTAGTTGATCAAACAATAGATCGAACATTTATGAGCCGTTATGGCACAATTCAAGAACAAGTCAATGCAATTTTATTTCTTGCATCAGATGACGCATCGTATATGACGGGATCGGTCATTCCGGTCGGAGGTGGAGATCAGGGTTAACCCTGATCTTTTTGCATGATTGGGTAAATAACATGATTTGCATGGAGGCAATCACACATGGCAACCCTGTTAAAGACGTTAAAAAATGACTGGTCCATATCAGCAACAGTTGCTGGCTTTCTTGCGGTTTTAATTTCTTACTCAGGCCCACTGATTATTTTTTTCCAAGCTGCTCAGCGTGCTCATGTGTCCACCGATATGATGGTGTCATGGATTTGGGGAATTTCAATTGGTGCCGCCGTTTCAGGTATTTATCTTTCAATTAAATATAAAACTCCTGTCATAACCGCATGGTCTGCACCGGGCACTGCCCTATTAGTTACCCTATTTCCAAACGTCTCGTTGAATGAAGCAGTAGCCGCCTATATTACTTCTGCCATTGTTATTTTTTTAATTGGTGTTACAGGTTACTTCGACAAATTACTAAAGTGGATTCCGCAAGATGTCGCTGCAGGCATGATGGCGGGTATTCTTTTTCAATTTGGTATTGGTCTATTTACCGCGTCTGATAGCATGCCTTTTATTGTCTTTAGCATGCTTATTGTCTTTTTAATTGCCAAACGTTTAATGCCGCGCTACACCATGATTTGGGTGTTAGCTGCAGGAGTTTTATTAAGCCTCATTTTGGGCAAAATGAATCCGGTTGATGTGAGTTTTAGTTTAGCTATTCCACAGTGGATTAGCCCAGAATGGACATGGAACTCAACATTGAACCTCGCCGTTCCTCTCATTTTAGTCAGTCTAACCGGCCAATTTTTACCGGGTATGGCGATTATGAAACTCAGCGGTTACGATACCCCAGCCAAACCCATTATTACTGTCACTAGTATTGCCTCTTTAGCTGTTGCCTGCGTCGGTGGTATTACCATTGTGCTTGCCTCAATTACCGCCGCTTTATGTATGGGCAAAGATGCACATGAACTGAAAGAAAAACGCTATATCGCAGGAATTGCCAATGGAATTTTTTATATTTTAGGAGGCTTATTTGCTGGCAGTATTGTCATGCTATTTAGCTTACTTCCTAAAGAGTTGGTTGCAGCATTGGCAGGTTTAGCCTTGCTTGGAGCAATTGCCACCAATATTTCTGTTGCCATGAAAAATGACAATCAACGTGATGCTGCACTTATTACCTTTTTAGCCACGGCATCAGGCATGCATTTCCTTGGATTAAGCTCAGTTTTCTGGGGAATTTGTATTGGTGTAATCGCACATTTTATTCTCACACCACGATCAACGCCAACTACAAATTAAGTTTTTTATCTAAGCGCCCGCCACTAAAATAAAACCTCAACCGCCACATCAGGATGCAAATAATTCGCTAACCCTGATTTGGCGATTTTATTTAATATAAATTAAATTTCATTTTTAAGATCAATTTCCAAAATAATTAAATAATAGACTTTAGTATTTTTTTTATATTTCCACCTCAATTTTTAATATAAATTTAGCAATATTTTCAAGCGTGATTCTCATCAATAAAATCTATAAAAAAGTATCTATAAAATCCTTAAAATTCTCACTATACAATATTTAACCCTATTTTAAAGACACAACAAAGCCAACTAGAACAATAAAAATAAATACATATTTTCAAATAATTAAATCAATAAAAGTACAATACCTTAAAGACATAAAGATATATCAATTAGGTTTTTGACTCTAATCAAATAACAAAATAGTTTATTAAAAAATAACGCGATGCTTCACAAATTGGAGGTGAAGAAAATGGATACGAGCAAGGTTAATATTAATGAGTTAATTGATAAAGCCAGTTTTACATCTTTTCATTGGAAAGTTTTAATCTGGTGCTTACTTATTATTATTTTTGATGGATATGATTTAGTTATTTATGGGGTTGCTCTTCCTCTGTTAATGCAGCAATGGTCATTAACTGCGGTAGAAGCTGGTTTACTCGCCAGTGCTGCTCTATTCGGGATGATGTTTGGTGCCATGATTTTCGGCACGCTTTCAGACAAACTGGGACGAAAAAAAACCATCCTGATTTGTGTCACCTTATTTAGCGGATTTACCTTTATGGGTGCCTTTGCCAAAGGACCAACAGAGTTTGCTATTTTGCGCTTTATCGCAGGTCTTGGGATTGGTGGCGTTATGCCAAATGTGGTCGCACTTATGACTGAATACGCACCAAAAAAAATCCGCAGTACATTAGTCGCAATCATGTTTAGTGGCTATGCAATTGGTGGCATGACCTCTGCACTACTCGGCGCATGGCTTGTGAAAGATATGGGCTGGCAAATCATGTTTTTAATTGCGGGTATTCCCCTATTGCTGCTCCCACTCATCTGGAAATTTTTGCCAGAATCTCTTGCCTTTTTAGTGAAATCTAACCATGGCGAACAGGCAAAAAGTATTGTGAGTAAAATTGCACCTCAAACTCAGGTAAACGCCAATACTCAACTGGTATTAAACGAAAGCACAACAACAGATGCACCTGTCCGTGCGCTTTTCCAGCAAGGCCGTACCTTCAGCACATTTATGTTCTGGATTGCTTTCTTTATGTGCTTACTCATGGTGTATGCCTTAGGAAGCTGGTTACCTAAACTCATGCTACAAGCGGGCTACTCATTAGGTGCAAGCATGTTGTTCCTGTTTGCACTCAATATTGGCGGCATGGTCGGTGCAATTGGTGGCGGTGCTTTAGCAGACAGATTCCATTTAAAACCTGTTATTACGATCATGTTCATTGTCGGATCAGCAGCTTTAATTCTGCTTGGCATTAATAGTCCACAATTTATTTTATATAGCCTGATTGCGATTGCTGGTGCTGCCACCATTGGTTCGCAAATCTTACTCTACACTTTCGTTGCACAGTTCTATCCGACAGCACTTCGTTCAACTGGCATGGGCTGGGCATCTGGCATTGGTCGTATCGGTGCGATTATTGGACCAGTTTTAACTGGAGCCCTACTCACACTTGAGCTTCCTCACCAAATGAATTTCTTAGCGATTGCAATCCCTGGCGTGATTGCTGCACTTGCAATATTTATGGTCAATCTCAAAGCCTCAGTTGCTGCACAAACGCCATCAACTTTTAACCCTCAAAACACGCTTACCCAGCAGTAAATTAAATGCGCCGAGGACTGGCGCATCTTTTTTGGAAATGGATTATGGAATTATTTCACCGTTTTAAACCATGTAATTTAGCAATAGCCACATTATTAGGTTTATTAACTAGCTCAAGTTTATGGGCAGCAGATACGGCTCAACAAAGTGAAGATGAATGGAAATTCACGCTAAAAAATGCCTATATCAATCGTAATTTTGATAATGATGCCCTTAAAGATACGGGCAGTTGGTCTCAGGCAGCATCGCTATTTTATAAATCGAAAATGCATGACACTCCGCTGCAAATTGCAGATAAGCCCATTACCATTGGTGCCGATGCTTCTGTCCAATATGCTGTGCGCTTGAGTTCAGATAAACATGTTGCGGACACAGTTTTGCCTTTTAATAAAGAAACTCAATCACAAGCATCTGACTTTTTAAAATACGGCGCAACTTTAAAACTAGGTTATGATAAAACCCTTTTAAGTGTCGGTGAACTCTGGTTAGACCTGCCTGTAACGGCTGTGGATGCCAGCCGACAATTACTTGCCTCTTATTGGGGAACCAATCTTAAGTCGCAACTTTCAGATCAGCTCTATGCAGAAATTGGTCGGGTTGAAAAAGTCTCTCCACGAAATGAAGAAGATTTTAAAAAGTTTTCTTTTACAGCGAACGGCATTACCAAAGAATCTAATGGTTTAAATTACATAGATCTGCGCTATCAATTTACGCCGTCTTTAAAGGGCGAATATTATTTTGGTAATTTAGAAGACCTCTACAACAAACACTATGTTGGACTTGAGCATAATTGGAAACAACCTAATTTTGCCCTGACCTCTAAGTTTAAGTACTTTAATGCAAAAGATGACGGCAACACCTTTGATATTGATGCTCGAAACATTGGAGTGCTAGAAACACTTAAAGTAAAAAATCATACCTTTGGTTTGGGTTATCAACAGATTATCGGTGAGTCGGCTTACCCTCTACCAGATGGCTTTTTACCAGAGACCTATTTCATTAACTGGAATGCTACTGGTTTCTTTAAAGAAGACGAAAAGTCTTACCATGTGATGTATGGCTATGACTTTAAAGATTATGTTCCGGGCTTAAATACAATGGTTAAATATGTCTATGGCCATGATTTTAAAGCGGCCAATGGCGAAAAAAATTATGAAACTGAGTCGAATGTAATTTTAAACTATGCGTTTCAACAGCCATTCTTAAAGGGTGTTGCCCTGCAATATATTCGTATTGATTACAACGTTAAACACGGCAATGACTTTGGTGAAGACCGCTTATTTGTAAACTACACCAAAAAGTTTTAATCATTTTTGATTCAATTGAAGCGGGTCAATTTTGGCCTTCTTTTTTATATTATTTCGCTCATAAAAAAACGCTCTTACGAGCGTTTTTTTATTAACTTTGCAACTTAAGCAACGTGCTTTTGTACAACAATCGAACCTACTGAATAACCAGCGCCGAAAGATGAAATCACGCCATATTCGCCATCATCCACTTCGTGGCCTGTACGATGTAAAGCAATAATCACACCTGCTGATGAGGTATTGGCAAACTCATCTAAAATAATAGGCGCTCGGCTTAGATCTGCCTCTTTACCAGCCACATATTTCAAGATTAATTCATTCATGTTGGCATTGGCTTGGTGTAACCAAAAACGCTTGATATCGTTTGCAGTTAACTGCATTTTTTCTAACTGCGCATTAATGATTTTTGCCACAAGTGGACAAACATCTTTAAATACTTTGCGGCCATCTTGACGGAATAATTTGTCATCAACTACCGCATCTTCACTACGGTTTAAGAAACCAAAGTTATTGCGAATGTTGTTTGAAAATTGAGTAAATAAATGAATATCTAAAATTTCAAAACCAGTTTTAGTAGTGGTTTCTTCAATAATAGAAGCCGTTGCAACATCACCAAAAATGAAGTGACAGTCACGGTTACGATAGTCCAAATGACCAGAAGTAATCTCAACGTTCACCAATAAAACACGGCGAGCACCCGAACGAATTGCATCTGCTGCTTGTTTCAAACCAAAAGTGGCAGCTGAACATGCAACGTTCATGTCGTAGGCATAACCTTGAATGCCAAGTGCCGACTGAATTTCAATTGCAACTGCTGGATAAGCACGCTGCATGTTTGAACATGCCAAAATCACAACATCGATATCTTCAGCAGTTACGCCTGCATTTTCCATTGCCTGTTTCGCAGCAATGACGCCCCACTCTGCTTGAAGTGAAAGTTCATCATTTGAACGTTCAGACAAACGAGGACGCAAACGATTTGGATCGAGAATACCCGATTTTTCAATCACGTAACGGCGCTTAATACCAGACGCTTTTTCAATAAATTCAGCACTAGAACCACGTAACTCTTCTAGCTCACCTGCTGCAATTTTCTCTGCATTCTCTTGGTTATATTGTTCCACATAAGCATTTAAACTGTCGGCCAGTTCTTCATTAGAAATGATTTCTGTTGGGTGAAATAACCCAGTACCTGTGATACGAATGCCCATGTAAAACTCCTAAAAAAATGAATAGGGTCTGTTAATCTTTCATTTATAAATTGCGTTGTAGGCTAAACAACAGCATAAACAGACCCCGATCTATCTTAACTGATTCCCAAACGATCCCATAACTTTTGCAGTCGAGTTGGCGAAATAGGCATCTTGGTTTTCGTCGGTTGAGAAAATAAAGAAATGCGGAATTCTTCCAACATCAAATACAATTCTTTGATTTTTGGATCGTTTTTGAATTTAAATACCTTGTCCATCCATGGATCGACATCGTCAATTGCAGCATGATCTCGCTGTAGATTATTTGGCAATCGATCTAAACGCAATAGCAGTGCTTTTAAATAACGCGGGTATTCCTGCCAAAGATCGACTGGTTGACAGTAAACAAAATTGCCAAGTGACATTAAATCTAACTGATCTTCAATATCATCAATACTGCGTCCAAATACGTCTGGATCAAGTACTAAAAGCTGACGACGAATTTGTTGCCACTGAATATAAATATCACTTAATTGCTCAAGTGCTTGCTGACCATAACTCAAAAATTGCTTTTTGACCTGATCTAGCAGCTTATTAAATTCATCAGCGTTAATTGGCAAAGTCGTAATTGCCATCTGCAACGTTGCATAGACCAACATCTGCTCAAGCTTAGCTTTATCGCCCAAAGGTGAATAAGCCAATGCGAGCGGTTTTGAAATCTGCTTTTTCAACTGGCGGACCAAGTCACCCAGTTGCATATGTACCAGACGAATAATACCTTCGCGGTGCTGTTTAATCGCCTCAGCTTGATCGTTAAACGTTTGAATAACAATGCCTGACTCATCTTTAGCTTCGAGGTCAGCAAAAGCCTTGGTCGGAACTAAAGCCTGATATTGTTTAACTACAACGCCCGTGACTTTATGAGAAGCCTCAAAAGTAAAGTTTTCAGGAAAGTCTTTAAACTCGCCTTTTTGCTGTTTAACTGGACGATGTGTTTCCACTCGGCAACGTGCTTTTAACTCAGGTAAATCATGACCTTTCGCAATAAGCTTGCCTTTTTCATCAATCACTTTAATGAAAGGCACCAGATATGGATCAATACGTTCAAACGAGAAATCTTTTTCGGTAATTTGCTCACCACGTAAGGCAAAAGCTAAATAACTAAAAATATGTTCACGTAAATGTACTGCATCAACCCCTTGCATGAGCTTACGAGCTGTATCAGGAATTGGCACCACATTACGACGCTTGTCTTTAGGTAAAGCTTTGAGTAAAGCCTCAATTAAATCTTGGCGCCAACCCGGAATTCCCCATGACCAAATATTTTCATCCACTTGAGGTAAAGCCTGTACAGGAATTTGAACAGTAGCACCATCTTCGTCATGGCTCGGGTCAAAATGATATGTAGTTGCTAAACGCAGCTGCCCATTGTGTAAATGATCTGGGAATTGCTGTGTTGTTGGTCGGTCATTGAGCCAGAGCGCATCATCCTCAATAAATAAATAACGAGGATTATTTGCTTCTACTGTCGCACGCCAGTCTTCAAAACTACGGCGGCTCGCAATTTCTTCCGGAATCTTAGAAGCATAAAACTGATAAATCGTTTCTTCATCCACCACTAAATCACGGCGACGCAATTTATCTTCAACTCGCTCTACTTCTTCAAGCTTAAGTAAATTGTGTTTTAAAAATGGCGGAATCGTACCCAAGTTACCCGTGGTTAATGCATCACGTAAGAAAATCTCATGGGCAGCAGGTTGGTCAACTTTCTCAAAATTAATTAACCGCTTTGGCTCAATAATTAAACCAAACAGGGAAATTTGTGCATATGCATTTACGATTCCCGCTTTCTTAGACCAATGTGGCTCGAAATAGTGATATTTCAACAAGTCGCGTGCAGCAAGTAAAATCCATTCGGGATCAATTTTGGCTAAAGTACGTAAGTACACTTGAGAGGTTTCGACCATCTCAAAAGCCATCACCCAAGAGGTATTGGTTTTATGCAAAGTGCTCGCAGGGAAAACTTTAGCCTTTTGCTGACGCACTGCCATAAAGGTATTTCGTTCATCAGTTTTATTGGCAATGAACGATAATAAACCTGTCAGCAATGCACGATGCAAGTTTTCATAATTCGCAGGTTTTTCATTAAAACTGAGTTTTAAGCCTTCGGCTAACTCAACCAATTGCCGGTGTGTCTGTTTCCATTCACGTAAACGCAACCAGCTTAAGAAATGCTGCTTGGCAAATTGACGCCGTTTATTTTCAGACATTCCTGCTTCGCCTTTAGGATTTAAAGTCTCCCAAAGTTTCAAATAAAACAGAAAATCTGAATCAGCTTCTTTGAATAATGCATGCTTTTGGTCAGCTTGCATTTGTTTATCTGCTGGACGCTCACGCGGGTCCTGAACCGCTAAAGCACTTACCACAATTAAGATTTCTTTGAGTACGCCAAAATGAGCACCGCCCACGATCATACGTGCCAAACGTGGGTCAATTGGCATACGTGCCATCATTTGCCCGACTTTAGTCAGCTCATTTTTCTTCTCGTTAAGTGCGCCTAACTCAATCAGCAACTTACGACCATCATTTACAAGGCGGAAATCTGGCGGCTCAATAAAATCGAAGTTTTCTAACTCACCTAACCCTAAACTCTGCATTTGCAAAATAACAGATGCTAAGTTGGTTCTTTTAATTTCAGGTTCGGTAAATTCAGGACGACTTAAAAAGTCTTCTTCGCTATATAAACGGATACACACACCCGGAGCAATACGGCCACAACGCCCTTTACGCTGATTGGCTGCGGCTTGAGAAATTGCTTCAATTGGTAAGCGTTGTACACGTGAACGATAGTTATAACGCGATATACGAGCAAAACCGCTATCAATCACATAACGAATGTTTGGAACCGTAAGTGCAGTTTCGGCTACGTTGGTCGCAATAATAATACGACGGCCTTTTCCACCCGGACTAAAGATCTTCTGTTGTTCAGAAACAGCTAAACGCGCATACAAAGGTAAAATCTCGGTATGTCTTGGCCCGTACTTTTGTAAGGTTTCCTGCAACTCACGAATTTCTTGTTCTGTACTTGAAAAAATTAAAATGTCGGCATGTTCGGGGTGACCTTTTGCTTCTGCGTCAGCAAAGCATTCTTCTACTGCCTGTACGACTGCTCGAGGTAAGTTTTCTTCGAAATCATCAAACTCATCGTCATCACTTCCGCCAATATTCATTTCTGAAATTGGGCGATAAAGCACTTCGACAGGATAACTACGCCCTTCTACTTCAAAAATAGGTGCATCATTAAAGTAATTACTAAAGCGATTTACATCTAAAGTTGCCGAAGTCACAATAACTTTTAGATCTGGGCGTTTTGGCAGTAACTGCTTTAAATAGCCCATAATAAAATCGATATTGAGTGAGCGTTCATGCGCTTCATCAATAATGATCGTGTCATATTTAGACAAATAACGGTCATTACCTAACTCGGCAAGCAAAATACCGTCGGTCATTAACCGTACAATTGAATCTTGCGAACCTTGTTCATTAAAGCGGATTTTAAAACCAATAGACTCGCCAAGCTTTTCGCCGACTTCTTCTGCAATACGCTGAGAAACACTACGTGCAGCTAAACGACGTGGTTGGGTATGACCAATCATTCCCGTTAAGCCACGTCCCGCTAACATTGCAATCTGAGGAAGCTGTGTGGTTTTACCTGAACCTGTCTCACCTGCCACAATAATAACTTGATGCTTTTGAATCGCTTCAATTAAACGGTCAGCATATTGCGAAACAGGTAAATCCTGATTCAGTTTAATTTTAGGGAGACGTTCAAAACGCTGTCTAACTTTTGCATTAGACTGTTCAAATAATTTTTCAATCTCTGAAGTATCGGCTTTTTTATCTTTACGCAAACGATTTAAACGGTAACGATCTCTTGCCATCACCCATTGATCTATATTTAAACCATTCAGCACAGATAAATTTTCCTGAAAATACAACAATCCTCTATTTTACGCTTTAATGCTCTTCAGGTAAAACAGTTGGTTTTTTATATATTTTTAATTTTTTAAAATTTTACCCTTGAATTTTGACTAACGAGACTTCATGTTGTTAGGCAAGTTTCTTTTACGATAACTGTCATTTGATTTACATGTTTTTGCAGTCAAATCGAATACAGTGTTTGGGGACTTAAAAATCGTAAATTTATCACTTATTCGATTTTCCGATTTTAGTCATGTAAAAATACTATTTCCCCAATAAAGAATTTTTATTTATTCTACATCTCGTAAACAAGTTTAAATATAAACCTCAATCATGGAGACAATGATGAGCTTGATTAATACTGAAGTTAAACCATTCCAAGCAACTGCTTACCACAACGGCCAATTTGTTGAAGTTAACGAAACTAACCTTAAAGGTAAATGGTCTGTTGTATTCTTCTATCCAGCTGACTTCACTTTCGTTTGTCCAACTGAACTTGGTGACTTAGCTGACAACTACGCTGAATTCCAAAAACTTGGTGTTGAAATTTATGCTGTATCTACTGATACACACTTCACTCACAAAGCTTGGCACGACACTTCTGAAGAAATCAAAAAAATCCAATATCCATTAGTTGGTGACCCAACTTGGACTCTTTCTAAAAACTTCGACGTTCTTATCGAATCTGAAGGTTTAGCTGACCGTGGTACTTTCGTTATCGATCCAGAAGGTAAAATCCAAATCGTTGAACTCAACGCTGGTGGTATCGGCCGTGACGCATCTGAACTTCTTCGTAAAGTAAAAGCTGCTCAATACGTACACGCTCACCCAGGTGAAGTTTGCCCAGCTAAATGGAAAGAAGGCGAAGCTACTCTTGCTCCATCTATCGACCTAGTTGGTAAAATCTAATCTCTTATTAGATTTTAAAAACTCAAAGAACCATCCCTCATCGGATGGTTCTTTTGTTTTGAATAAGCACATCACATTTTCTACTGATACTTTTACAATTATGCCCTTCCCCATTACATGAAGTTTGAGTAATGTCGAATAAATAACCGATGTTTTTTGAGCTTAAGTAATATGAAATAAAAGGGGAAAAATTTATGACGAATACTGTGGCAGTCACTTCATGGAAATACAATGCGACTTCACGTCATCTAAAAATATTTTATAGCGATGGTTCAGGCGAACTTTATCATCCTGTACCAGAATTTATTTATGACAACTTATTACGATCAACAGACAAAGCTGCTTTTGTACATAAATATTTAGAATTCGACTTACACTTTACTCGCCTATCTTTAGTAAATGCTTCATAACATAATGAAATAAGGCCTGCTTTGAACAGGCCTTTATGAATGAATAAATCAGATTTTTAAATGGCTTACCTTGCCACTACAATGCATAAACCAGCGCCTACAGGCAAAATACTGCTCATAAAATTCTCATCTTTTTTAATTAAAGCTAAGAATGAACTGACTTCAGCCGCATGTGAAATAACATTATCAATAATGAGTACGCCACCTTTTGGCTTCATTAAACGTTTTAAATCTGGCCAATAATTCTCGTAAGCAGGTCGCTCAGCATCTAACAAAATAAAATCGAAAGTTTCCTGAGTTTCTTTTAGGTAATCGGCTGCATCTCCAACCCAAAAATCAACCAATTCATCTAATGCCAGTTCAGTCACATGGCGTTTAGCCTCATTACTACGATTGGCATCAATTTCAAGCGTGGTTACTTTTCCATGAGTAGCTTGTGCCGCCTCGGCAAGCCATAAAGTAGAATAACCTGTTGAAGTACCGATTTCTAAAATTGATTTGGCTTGCTGCATCCGAATAAATTGCGATAGTAATTTTGCAGACTCCGCCTCAATATTACGATACCGCAGCAAACGATCTGTCTGCTGCGCATCATGTCGTTTAAAGGTGTCATATAAATCGGCAACTCTTTGTAAGAAAAAAGTATTTGGCATATATTCACCCTTTAAAATCGTTATTTTATATAAAAGTCGTTTGCGTTAAGTGCTTTGAATTAACTTAAAACGCGGCACGATACTTCCATCAGCCATTTGCACCGTTTCAGTAAACATCTCTAGCGGACGTACCCAAGTTGAATAGTCACCATAAAGACACTGATAAACGACTAACTCTTCTTCAGTCTCGCTGTGTTTTGCTACAGAAAAAACTTGATAGAGATTACCTTTATAATGCTGATAAATGCCGCGTTGCAATGACATGAAAGTACCTTTTAATGTTATGACATAAAATCTTTACAGCCATATAACATATATAAATTTTTAAATACTTTCACTTTAAAACACTACAAAACATAAAAAAGAACATTTTAGAGATAAATTATTGATCTTACTTATTAATAGCCTCAATAATTCAAAAAACCGATTAAATCTATAAAAACATACTGTTTTACCTATTTTA